>NZ_JBMDXE010000291.1:0-10652 GCF_048594845.1 Rhodopseudomonas sp.
CGGTGGAAGCGGAACGCCTGGTCGGGGCTTGATGCCACGCGGGACATCAGGACCACACGCCTTGGCCGTCCGCGGCAGCGTGGTCGTCAGCGCTTCGGTGTCGGCTCACGGGACCTTTCGATGAAAGGGAGCCCGCCCTGCTTTCACGTCCCCGCCTGACGCTGCCGCGTCCATCGCCCCCCGCCCCGCGAACCGTGACGATCGCGTTTCGCCCCTCTCCCCGGGGCGGGTTAAGACGGACTATAGTCCTTTTAGGAATTTTGTCAAGAATGGCGCGACTCGAACTCGCCGTCTAGCCGGGTGCAAACCTCTCGTTCGTCATTCCGGGGCACGCGCGTAGCGCGTGAGCCCGGAATCCATAACCCCTGTGCTTCGTTGTTGATCGCGGTAGCCGTCGTGCACTTGACGAGAGCCTAGGGGGTATGGATTCCGGGCTCGCGCTGCGCGCGCCCCGGAATGACGAACGAGAGGGTGGATTGCCGAGATCCAGTGAGGGCACTCCGCTCGGCGAGTCGCTGACTGACTGCCTGCGTCGCCCTCACCCCAACCCTCTCCCGCAAGCGGGAGAGGGAGCGCGCTGCGGACCGGGGCTGATACGTCGAGTACACCGGGCGGGCAGTGACGAGGCAGTAGCAATATCCGGAACGGGGGGTGCGACCTGCGCGGTCAATAAAAGCGGAGGCCGGGGGCCTCCGCTTGGTTGTTACTTGTGGTCGCTGCCGATTTGCCGGCGAACGATCACTGTGAGGGGCGGGCAGGGAGCCCGCCGCGCGTCAGCTCATCCGAGCCGCCCCGCCGCGTGGGCCAGCAGCGTGTACACCAGGCCGGTCTCCGAGCTGAGATGCGTGCG
The DNA here is from genome assembly GCF_048594845.1 of Rhodopseudomonas sp. GTDB lineage: Bacteria > Pseudomonadota > Alphaproteobacteria > Rhizobiales > Xanthobacteraceae > Rhodopseudomonas. The sequence goes on from NZ_JBMDXE010000291.1 coordinate 851, forward strand.
CAGGGCTTGCGGGCCGCGTTCGTCGCGGGCGACTTCGTCGAGCAGGCGCTCGAACTCGGTGATGTAGCGGTCGACGGTCTGCTTGAAGGCACGGTCGCTGCGATACTTGCGGGCGACTTCGTCGAACGCCTTCTGGCCGGCCGGGGTGTAGAGCCGCTTGCTGAAGGCCTTGGCCTCACCGCGCTGATAGCGGTCCCACATCTCCAGCACCAGGTTGCGGTCCATCAGCCGGCCGATGTCGAGCGACAGCGATTCCAGCGGAGTGCCGCTCACCGCCTGCTGGGCCGTCCGGCCGCGCGGGGCTTCGCGCTCCGGCGTGGTCTCGGCGCGGTTGAGCAGCTCCGACAGCCAGCCGTCGCGGCCCTGATCGGCGGCCGGGGCGACCGGCGGGGCTTCGGTGCGGCGCGGCGGACCGGCGGGCAGGCCGAGATCCGGCGGCGGCAGGGTGGCGGCGCTGGTCTCGCGACGCGGGGCAGGGCGCGGCGCCGGTTCGGACCGCGGCATCGGCTCCGGCCGGGACACCGGCTCGGCGACTCGCGAGACAGTCTCGCTGCGTCCGCCGGCGGCGGCCAGCATCGGCTCTTCCTCGCGCACCACGCTGGCGCGGGAGGTCGACACCACGTCCATGCCGCGGCCGTGACGGGCGACGATGCGGTTGAGTTCGGCCAGCGCCTCGATCTGGTCGACGATCACCTTGCGCATCTGCGCAGTGCTCTCGGCGGCCTCCTGCGGGATTTCGAGCACGCCGCGGCGGAGCTCCTCGCGGGTCGATTCCAGCTCCTCGTGCATCTCCGCGGCCATCTTCTTGATGCCCTGGACGATGGCGGAGAAGCGGTCGGCGGACTGCTTGAACAGCGCGTCGGCCTGCTGGGTGCCCTGCTGATAGACCTGCTGCATCGCCTCGGTCGTGAGCAGGCGCTCGTGTTCGGCGGCGGCACGCACCGCCTCGAACTGCTGGGTGATGGTGGTCGAGCCGGCACCGGCGGTCTCGGCAACGACCCGCGCGATGTCGCGGGCGCGTTCCTCGGCCGCGGCCAGGGATTCGTCGAGCAGGCTGGTGAAGCGGCTCAGGCGCTGGTCGAGATCGGCGGTGCGCAGGTCGATGGTGGTGACCAGCGATTCGAGCGACTCCTTGCGGTCGTTGACCGAGCTCGAGGCGCTGCGGTTGCTCTGCTGCACGAGCTCTGCGGCTTCCGCCAGCGCGCGGCCATGGGCCTCGAACTGTTCGGACAGCGCGTTGAGATCGGCGAGTGCCCGCGAGGTCTTGCCATGGAAGCCGGTGAGCTGGTCTTCCAGGCCCTGCGTCGCGGCCGTGCTGCGGGCGTTGACGTCGTTCATGGTGGCGACGAAGTCGGCCACGCGGGTGACCAGCGCGCGCTCCAGCGAGTTGAGGTTCTCGTGGGCGCCGGTGAGGACTTCCTGCAGCAGGATGTTGCCCTCGCGCAGTCGCTCGAACAGCGCGACGGTGTCGCTGCGCAGGATCTTGCTGGTCTCCTGCATCTCGGTGACGGCCGCGACAGAGACCTGACGCGACTGGTCGATGGCGGAACGCGACGCCAGTTCGAGATCCTTGAGCGACTTGTTGATCGCGCCGGTGGCGAGATCGCCGGCGCCGGTGATCGAGCGTGCGACGTCGGTGCCGTTGGTGACGATCGAGTTCGAGAACGCCTTGCCGCGGGTCTCGATCGCGTTGAGTGCGTCGGTGGTGACACGGTCGATGTCGATCGTGAGCTGGCTGGTCTTGCCGGAGAGAGCTTCGACCAGCACGCCGCGCTTGCTGTCCATGATCTGCGACAGGCGGTCGGCCTGCTGCTGCACGTAGCTGACGATCTCGTCGCTCTTCGCCGTGATGGTCGAGCCGAAGCTGCCGCTGGCGGCGAACACCGAGCGTTCGATCTCCGCGGTGGTCGACTTGATCTTCGACGAGACCTCGTTGGACACCGCCACCAGGGCGGTCTGGGCCGCGGCCGCGCTGACCTGGATGTTGTCGGTGGTGTTGCTGGTGACGCCGGCGAGCGTGCGCTCGATGTCGGCGGAGATCGCCTTGATCTGGGTGGCGGCCTCCGACGAGCTGGTGGTGAGCGTCGTCTGCACTTCGCGGGCGCTGCCGAGGATGGTCGATGCCGCGGCGGCGCTGACCGTGGTCAGCGTGCGCTCGACGTCGGTCGCCAGCGACTTGACGTGGTTGGCGGCTTCCTCGGACGCAGTCATCAGCGAGGTCTGCGCTTCGCGCGCGCCGGTGACGATCGAGTCGGCCGAGGTCCGGCCGGCGCTGATCAGGCTGCGCTCGACTTCGGCGGCGAGCGACCGCACCTGATCGGACGCGGAGGTCGACGACGCGGCGAGCGTGGCCTGCAGGTCGCGGGCGCTGGCGAGGATCGCGCCGGCGGTGGCGCTGCCGGCGGCCGTGAGCGTGCGCTCGACGTCGCCGGTGAGCGACTTCACCTGATTGGTGGCGTCGGTCGACGTCGTCAGCAGGGTCTGCTGCGCCTCGCGGACGCCGGACAGCAGCGTCTCGACGGTGGCGCTGCCCGCCGCCGTCAGGCGGCGTTCGATGTCGCTGGCGAGCGACACCACCTGGGTCGACGCCTCGGACGAGGTCGAGACCAGCGCGGTCTGGGCTTCGCGGGCGCCGGCGACGATCGCGCTGGCGGTCGAGGTGCCGACATCCGACAGCGTGCGCTGCACGTCGTCGGTCAGCGACTTGACCTGTTCGGCGGCTTCCTGCGACGCCGCGAGCAGCGTGGTCTGGGCGGCGCGGGCGCCGCTCAGCACCGACTCCGCGGTGGCGTTGCCGGCCGCGTACAGCGTGCGCTCGATATCGGTCGACAGCGAGCGGATCTGACCGGTGACTTCGGTCGAGGCGGAGACCAGCGTGGTCTGCGCTTCACGGGCGCTGGCCAGCACCGAGGCCGCGGTCTGGTCGCCGGCGCCGATTAGCGTGCGCTCGATATCGGCGGACAGCGAGCGGATCTGGCTGGCGACGTCGGTGGACGACGACACCAGCGTCGACTGGGCGTCGCGGGCGCTGTTGAGCACGGCGGTCGAGGCCGTGCTGCCGACTTCGGAGAGAGTCCGCTGGATCTCGGCGCTGAGCGCCTTGACCTCGTTGGTGACGTCGGCGGAGCTCGACACCAGCGTGGTCTGCGCCTCGCGGGCGCCGGCCAGCAGCGATGCGGCGGTCGAGGTGCCGGCGACCGAGAGCGTGCGCTCGATGTCGGCCGACAGCGACCGCAGCTGTGCCAGCGTGTCGCCGGAAGCGGCGGCCAGCTTGGACTGCGCTTCGGTCGCGCTCGCCACCACCGAGCTGGCGGCATTGGTGCCGACCGCGGTGAGGGCGCGTTCGATTTCCGACGAGGTGAGCTGAAGCTGGGCGCCGACTTCGGTCGACACCGACAGCATCGCGTCCTTGGCGGTGCGGGCGCCGCTCTGGATCGTCTCGGTGGTGTTGATCGCCAGATTGGTGAGCGAGCGTTCCGCGTCCGAGACGTGCGACTTGATGCCGAGCGACAGCTCTTCGGCGCGCGCCATCAGCAGGTCGCTGGCCTCGCGGCCGGTGTGCTCGAACCGGCCGGCCACCGCTTCGACGCGGGAGCCGAGCAGGTCCTCGAACTGCGACACGCGCAGATCGATATCGGTCAGCACGGCGCCGACGCGGCCTTCGAGGCCGTCGTGAATATCCTGGAAGCGGGCGCTGACCGTGGCCGCGAGGCTGTTGCTGCGGCTGTCGATCGTCTCGGTGACGTTGACGATGCGCTCGTCGATCGCGCCGATCGCCTGAGCGGTGCCGTCGGTGAGCGAGTGGGTGAGGTGGGTCAGCCGCGAGTCGATCGACTCGATCGCCTGCACGGCGCCGGCGATCAGCGTATCGGCGAGCTTCTCGACACGGCTGTCGATCAGCGCGACCGCGTTGTCGGCGCCGGTCGACATCGTGGTCGAGATCTGGCTGAAGCGATCGTCGATCATGCCGACCGCGTGGCTGGCGCCGCTTTCCATCGTGGTCGAGAGCTGCGTGATGCGGTCGTCGATCAGGTCGATCGCCTGGCTCGATCCGGTGGTCAGCGTCTCGGATAGCTGCGCGATGCGGGTGTCGATGCTCTCGGTCACCGACTGGGTGCGCGAGGCGAAGTTCTCGTCGAGCGACTTCAGGTGCGTATCGACGCTGTCGTCGAACGCCTTGATCTTGCTCTCCAGCGAGCCGTCGAGGTTGCTGACGCGGGAGTCGAACACGTTCTCGAAATGCGACAGGCGCTGGTCGAGCGTGGCGCTGAGTTCGCCGCCGCGCGAGGTGACGCGCTGGTCGAAATTGTCGACGTAGGTCTTCAGCGTGCCCGCGATGTCCTCGGTGCGCTGGCCCATGCGCTCGACGATCTCGCCGCCATAGGTCTTCACGGTGCGATCGAACTCGGAGATGTGGCGCGTGATCAGCGCGCCGAGCGTGCCGGAGTCGCGCGCGAACTTCTCGGCGAGCTCCGAGCCCTGCCGCTTCACGAGGTCGTCGAACGCGCTCATCTGCAGGCTGAGCGTGTCGTGCGCGTTCTCGGTCTGGCTCACCACCTTGGCGACCAGGGTGTTGACGGTGACGTCGAGCGCTTCGCTGGCCTTGTCGCCGCTGGTCAGGATCTGGTCGGCGAGGCGGTTGCCGGCCTCGTCGATCTTGCTGACGAGGTCGTCGCTGCGCAGCTCGAGTTCGAGCAGCAGCGAGTCCGAGGAGTTCTTCAGCGAATCGTGGACCTGCTCGGTGCGTTCCGAAATGCCGTCGACGATGCTGACCGAGCGCTGCTCGAATTCGCCGGTGATGCGATCGAGCCGCTCGTTGAGCATCTCGTGGACGCGATCGGCGAGCTCGACGAATTCGTCGTGCACATGGCCGGTCTTGAAGTTCAGGCTGGCGGTCAGCCGCTCGCTGGCTTCGAGCACCGCACGGGTGGTCTCGCCGCTGGCTTCCTCGAGCCGGTCGAGCAGATCGCCGCCGCGCTCGCCGAGCGCCAGGATCATGTTGTCGCCGGCGTGGCCGAGCGCCGTGGTGATGTGGGCGCCGCGCTCTTCCAGCGCGCTGGTGATGCTCTTGGCGACTTCGTCGACGCGCGACGCGATCGCGTCGGAAATCAGCGCGATGTCGTGGCGCAGATCGATCTGCACGCCGGAGATGGCGCTACGCACCTGCTCGGCCTGTCCGACGAGATTGTCGCGCTGATGCGCGATGTCCTGCAGCAGGGCGCGGATGCGGACTTCGTTGTCGGAATAGGCGCGCTCCAGCGCCGAGACTTCGTTGGCCACCAGGGTTTCGAGTTCGCCGGCGCGCGCGATCGCGCGCTCGACGCCATCGCCGAGCGCGGCGACTTCGCGGCGGATCGCCTGGCCGACAGTGACGACGGAATCGCTGGCGGCGATTTCCGGCTCGGAGAACCGGATCGCGACCTGCGCCATCGACTGCGCGATCATGCGCAGTTCCTGGCCGCGCCAGGTCAGGCTGGCGAGGAAATAGAACAGCATCACCGGCGCGAGGAACAGCGCGACCAGACCGACCAGCGCGATGGTGCCGCCGGCGCCCTGGCCGACCATCGTCTGCAGCGAGGGCAGGAAGCTGAAGGTCAGCACCAGACCGCCGAGCACCCAAACGCCGGCGAAGATCGAGGCGAGCATGTAGACGTTGCGGGCGGGACGGCCCTTCTGCAGCGCCTGCAACAGCTGGCCGATGGTCTCACGATCGTCATTGGCCGGCCGCTGGGCGAAGCGGCGGTCGTCGGCCTGTTCGAAACTGGGACGATCGGTGGTGATGCGCGGTTCGGGCGCACCATCGTTGAAGGCGGGCGGCGGCGTCAGCGCCGCGGAGCTCTCGTCGCGCGCAGCGGACTCGGCGTCGGACCCGGCGGGCGCGTCGCTGAGGTTCAGGGCTTCCTGAATTGCGGACAGTGCCACTTCGGTCGGATCTTTGATCTTCTTGGGATTATTCGCCATGTGACCTACGCCCTCGTTCTACGCACCGGGGGAACGCTGGGCGATATCAGCCACAGCCTGCCAGCCGGTCTGGTGCCCAGCCCGGCGCGGTCGAACCCCCTCGACGCCGGACTTTTGTCCACCACTTCCGCAAACATCCTATTGGCTCGGTGCTTCGAATGAAATGGCCGACGTTAAGACATTCTTAATCATCGTTAACGGGAATAGCCGCTAAGCCCTTTTACGGTCGCCGAAATCCGCCGTGGCCCGGGAAACGGCAGCAAATTACCGACAAAATGGCCTCAAACTTGCGAGGCTGTCCCATAATGATCCGTTAACCAATCCTGTGCTTCGATCTGGAAAACTGTGGCTGGCCCTGTGGAGGGCGGCCCATGGAGGCATCAGTGTCGCTGCAGGTTGAACGGGTGGAGTGGATGGCGTCGCCGCCTCTGGTGCCGGATTTCGCAATCGACGAGGCGCATCTCGCGCGGATGACGCTTGGCGACCGGGCGCTGGAGCGCGAGGTGCTGACGATGTTCTCGGCGCAGGCCGCGAGCCTGGTGGCACTTCTATCGTCGTGGCCGGCGGACGCCGCGGCGCTGGCACATACGCTGAAGGGCTCGGCCCGGGCCATCGGGGCATTCGCGGTGGCGGATGCGGCCGCCGACCTCGAAGACGCCCTGCGGCGTGGAAGCGACGCCGCCGAACTGCTGGCGATGCTCGACGCCGCAGTCGATCATGCCCGGGTGGCGATCGGCGACCTGCTGGAACGCTGACCGCTTCGCGCTGCACCATGTCCGAGCCACGCCGTTGCGGCGAAAGGCCGATCAGCGGCGGCCGGTTTTTGGCCGGCGGCGCTGGCGGAAAGCCGATCGACCCGCTATAGGACAGCGCGTCATCCTTTCCCTGTCAGAACCTTGTAGAGCGTCCGACGAGCAATCATGGCCAAGATTCACTTTGTTGATCATTCCGGAGAAACCCGCACGGTCGACGTCGAGAACGGCGCGACGGTGATGGAAGCGGCGATCCGTAACGCCATCCCCGGCATCGAGGCCGAATGCGGCGGCGCCTGCGCCTGCGCGACCTGCCACGTCTATATCGACGAAGCCTGGCGCGAGAAGGTCGGCGGCCCGTCGCCGATGGAAGAAGACATGCTCGACTTCGGCTACGACGTGCGGCCGAACTCGCGGCTGTCGTGCCAGATCAAGGTCTCGGACGAACTCGACGGCCTCGTCGTCTCGACCCCGGACCGCCAGGCCTGATCCTGCTCAGACTGACTGGGATGTCGTTCTAGAGCGTTTCATCGCTTGATTGAAACGATCGACCATTCCGCAGGCACTGAATCCTCATCCTGAGGAGCCCGGCGAAGCCGGGCGTCTCGAAGGATGGGGCAACGCATCCCTTGCGGCCCATGGTTCGAGACGGCGCTGCGCGCCTCCTCACCACGAGGTTATGCGTGTGGCGGGAGTTACTGAGCTTCCGTTCTGATCCAAGAAAGGCAGAGCGGCTCTACTCCTGCTCCTGCGCGTAGCCTCGCCGCCACCACGGCTTCAACTTTTCGATCAGTTCGTCGGTGAGCGGCGTCGGCTTGCGGCTGTGGAGATCGACCAGCACCGTGATGGCGCGAGCCGAGGCGACGCAGACTCCGTTCGAAAACACCGCCTGATCGTAATGCGTCGAGGTGCGGCCGAGCTTCACCAGGCCGATGCCGAGCTCGATGGTTCCCGGCCAGTGCAACTCGCTGCGGAAGTGGATATCGAGCCGTGCCAGCACCCAGGACATGCCCTGCGGAACCAGTCCTCTGATCAGCGTGACACGCGCGCTCTCGAAGTAACTGGCATAGACCGCGTTGTTGACGTGGTTGTTCGGATCGAGATCCGCGAAGCGGACATTGTCCGAAAGTCGGTAGGGGAAGTCGTCGAGCTGCGGGGCAGCATGGTCGCGGGTTCTTGCGGTCAAGGCCATTCTCCGGGCTTTTGCTGTCCATTGAGCCCAGTTCTTGAGCTAGAACAAGGTGCCGGCGCGGTTTTATGGCTTTTCTCCCCCGCCCGGCTTGGCTAGACAAGCCGCGGCCGGACCGCCCCGCGTCCGAGAATTCTTCAACGCGAAAAGAATAAGCGATGACCGAAACGATCAAGACTGATGTGCTGATTGTCGGCGCGGGTCCGTGCGGACTGTTCGCCGTGTTCGAACTGGGCCTGCTCGACGTCAAGGCCCATCTGGTGGACATTCTCGACAAGGTCGGCGGCCAGTGCGCCGAGCTGTATCCGGAAAAGCCGATCTACGACATTCCGGGCGTGCCGATGATCACCGGCCACGGACTCACCGAAGCGCTGATGGAGCAGATCAAGCCGTTCAACCCGACCTTCCATCTCAACGAGATGATCGAGACGGTCGAGAAGATCGGCGATCCGGAATTCCGCGTCACCACGAATGCGGGCACGGTGTTCGAGTGCAAGGTGCTGGTCGTCGCGGCGGGCGGCGGTTCGTTCCAGCCCAAGCGGCCGCCGGTGCCGGGCGTCGAGGCCTATGAAGGCAAGTCGGTGCACTACGCGGTGCGCAAGATGGAAGACTTCCGCGGCAAGGACATCCTGATCGTCGGCGGTGGTGATAGCGCGCTCGACTGGACGCTGAACCTCAACCCGATCTGCAAGAGCATGACGCTGGTGCATCGTCGCGACGACTTCCGCGGCGCGCCCCACAGCGTCGAGCAGATGCGCCAGCTCGTCGCCAGCGGCAAGCTCGCGCTCAAGATCGGCCAGATCACCGAACTGCACGGTGATAACGGTCAGCTCTCGAGTGCCACCATCAAGCTCAACGACAACTCGGTCGAGCAGATCACCTGCGACGCGATGCTGCCGTTCTTCGGCCTGACCATGAAGCTCGGCCCGGTCGCGAACTGGGGCCTGCATCTGGAGAACAACCTGATCCCGGTCGACACCGGCACGTTCGAGACCAACGTCCCCGGCATCTTCGCGATCGGCGATATCAACACCTATCCGGGCAAGCTGAAGCTGATCCTGTCCGGCTTCCACGAAGGCGCGCTGATGGCTCAGAAGGCCGTGAAGTACGTCTATCCCGACAAGCGCGTCGTGTTCCAGTACACGCCCTCGTCGACCAACCTGCAGAAGAAGCTCGGCGTGAACTAAGCGCTGCGGCGGCTGCGGCCGCCGTGCACCGCCTGAGCGAGTGAGTGATGGAGGGCGCGCCGCAAGGTGCGCCCTTCGTGTTTTAGGGGTGATGGCAGCCTCCGTCATTGCGAGCGACGCGAAGCAATCCAGCGCCGTGCACGGAGCTGGATTGCTTCGTCGCTGCGCTCCTCGCAATGACGGAGCGCTGCCGCGTTTCACGCCAAGTTGACGCGGCAACTTGCTGGACTCGGGGCGCGGATGCGCGCCATGAAGGGGCTGACGCCGTTCACGCTTGCGCGAGGCCCGATTCCGCCGATGAAATTCGCCGTGTCCCACCGCCAGAAGCGGCAGTTCGTGATCTTTTCGTCGCGGTCGCGGCGGCGGGCGATCTTTCTGGCGGGCGGGCTGTTCATCGGTGTGGCGGCGGCGGCGCTGGCTTGGCTGGCCGACCTGGCGCAGGACGCCTTCGCCGATCTGCTGCGGCATTCGCGCTACTGGCCGCTGCTGATCACGCCGCTCGGCTTCCTCGTCTCGGTGTATCTCACCAATCGCTTCTTCCAGAACGCGCAGGGCAGCGGCATTCCGCAGGCGATCGCGGCGCGCCGGCTGACCGACCAGGGCGCGCGCGGGCGGCTGGTGTCGCTGCGCGCAGCGGTCGGCAAGTTCGTGCTGACGCTGTTCGGCCTGCTGATCGGCGCCTCGGTCGGTCGCGAGGGACCCACGGTGCAGAT
>NZ_JBMDXE010000292.1:0-33440 GCF_048594845.1 Rhodopseudomonas sp.
GCGAGATCGTCGACGCCGAGGCGCGGCAGATCAAAGCGCGCAGTATCGATCCGGAAGTGTTCGCGCTGCCGCAGCGCGCGCCGCGGCGGATTGCGCCGCAGATGCCGGCGGCGCTCGGGCCTGCGCATGTCGTCGCGCTCGATCTGCCGGTGATCGACGCACAGGCGCCCGACGTGCTGACGCGGCTCGCCGTGTTCGCCCATCCGTGGCCCGGCACCGAGCTGATCTACGCCTCCGCGGATGGCGCGAGCTATCAGCCGGTCGCGACTGCGGCGGTGCGAGCGATCGTCGGCGAGACGCTCGATCCGCTGGCGCGTGGGCCGCTGGCGCTGTGGGATCGCGGCAACCGCCTGCGGGTGCGGCTGTATGGCGGCGCGCTGTCGTCGCTGCCCGACGCGCGCGTGCTCGCCGGCGGCAATGCGGCGGCGGTGCAGAATGCCGACGGCGAGTGGGAGATCCTGCAATTCGCCAATGCCGAACTGATCGACGGCGACACCTATCTGCTGTCGCGGCTGCTGCGCGGCCAGGCGGGCAGCGAGCAGGCGATGCGCGATCCGTTGCCGGCCGGCGCGCCATTCGTGCTGCTCGATCGCAACCTGGTGCCGCTGGCGCGTGGGCGCGATGCGCTCGGCCGGCCGAAGACGCTGCGCGTTGTCGCGGCCGGGCGCAGCCACGACGATCCGAGCGCGGTGGCGCTGGCGGTGACGCCAGGCCCGGCAGCACTGCGGCCGCTGGCGCCGGTGCATCTCGCCGCGCGCCGCCGTGCCGAAGGCGTGGCGATCAGCTGGATCCGCCGCAGTCGGATCGATGCGGATAGTTGGGACGGCGAGGTGCCGCTCGGCGAGGACGCCGAGTCCTACACGCTGCAGATCCTGTCGGGCGCCGCGGTGGTGCGAACCATCGCCTGCAGCGCGCCGCAGGCGCTCTACGCGGCCGCCGACGAGATCGCCGATTTTGGCGCGGCGCAGCCGAGCCTGCATCTGCGCGTGGCGCAGCTCTCCACAGCGGTCGGCGCCGGCACCGCCTGCGACCGCATCGTCACCTTGTAACCCTCCGAACCCGGGACCCGCCGATGACTGCGACCGCCAATCTCGGCCTGCCGCTGATCGAAGCCGCGCAGGCGCAGAAGCACGTCACCCATAACGAGGCGCTGCGGATCCTCGACGCCGCGATCCAGATCGCGGTCGCGGACCGCACCCGCACTGCGCCGCCGGCGACTCCGGCCGAGGGCGAGCGCCACATCGTGGCGGCCGGCGCGAGCGGCGCGTGGAGCGGGCAGGCGCAGGCGATCGCGACCTGGCAGGACGGCGCCTGGGCGTTCCTGGCGCCGAAGCAGGGCTGGTGCGTCTGGTCCGTTGCCGACGACGTCCTGCTGGTGTTCGACGGCGCGCGCTGGCGCGACCTGCGCGACCTGCCGCTGTCGCTGGACAACGCCGCGCATCTCGGCGTCAACACCACGGCGGCGGCGCCCAATCTGCTCAGCGTCAAATCCAACGCAGCACTGTTCGCCGCAATCGCCGCCTCGGCCGGCGGCAGCGGCGACGTCCGCCTGCAACTGGCCAAGGAGACCGCCGCCGGCACCGCATCGGTGGTGTTCTCCGACAACTACTCCGGCCGTGCTGAATTCGGCCTGGTCGGCTCCGATGCTTTCAAGCTGAAAGTCTCGCCGGACGGTGCCGCCTGGAGCGAGGCGCTGGTGATCGATCAGACGAGCGGCAATCTGGCGTTGCCGCGCGGACTGTCGCTCACCGGCGTCCTCGCGCCGCCGCCGCTCGCTGCCGATCAGAACGATTACGCACCGGCCGGGCTTGGCGCCGCCGCAGTGCTGCAGCTCTCGGCAACCGCGGCGCGCGCCATCACTGGCCTCGCCGGTGGCACCGAAGGCCGGGTGCTGACGCTGATCAATGTCGGCGGCTCGTCGCTGACGCTGCGCGACGACAGCGCGGCCTCCGCCGCCGCCAACCGCTTCTCGCTCGGCGGCAATCTCGTGATCCCCGCCAAGCAGGCGGCGCTGCTGCGCTACGATGGCAGCGCCGCGCGCTGGCTCGCGATCGCCGCCGGCCCGCGCCCGATCACCGCCACCTGGACCCCCGTCGTCGCCGCCCTAACCGGCACCCTCGGCGCCGCCACCGCGACGGGGACGTATACGATGACCGGGAATAGGGTAGATTGGAGTGCAACGATTACCATCACGAATGTGGGGAGCGCGGGGGTGGCAATTACCTTTTCGCTCCCGGTTAATCCGAATGGAGTCTACACAGGATATGGCCGTGAAGGGGCTGTTACGGGCTATGGCGCGAGTGTATCGACAGCACCAAGTGGCGGACTTGTGCAGCGCTTCGATGGAGCGTTCTTGGGAGGAAATGGGTACGTGCTCATGGTTGCCGGCGCATTTCAGATCTGAGAATCACCCGTCATCAAATCTCCACCAACACGTAACGAAAAAACAGCCCGAGATCGCGAGAGTCGTCCGATAGTCCTGCTGCTTTTGGACTGTGAGCCGGATCGATTGTGAATTTCAACGTGAACGGGCCTTGGTCGTCGAGGACTTCGTGTGGGACGAAGAGGGCGTGGAGGTCGTTGCAATCTGCAAAATTAGCGACATCGCTTCTAGGCAAAACCCATTTATCGCGCCAGCTCGAGCCGACAACTTCAATTGTTACTGACATCTCCCTCACATTCTCAGTCAGGAAGGCCGTCGCAAAGAAAAGAAATGTAATGTACGGAGACTTTGCTCGCCCTCTCGGAAGGGATTGAAATGTCATGATTGCTTCCGGACCATCGGTCCAAACTCCGCCTGGCTCCACTGACGAAAAGCCAGATTGCAGCATATCCCGGTTAGCGCCTTGGGTGAAAAGGTACTGCTCGCCGCTTACTGTAAGGCTGCGCAGAGGGTAATAAGGAGTGTTGTAATGCGCTGTACAATAGCCGCATGCATCCGGAAGCGGCGACTGCAGCCAGCTTCTCAAGTCGGTGTCGCGATTGAGCTTAAACTCAAGTTCTTCGGATCGATCCAGAAATGCCTTCGTTGCTCGTGGGCTAAATCGCGAAGCAGGCGCCACGCAGCAGCGGTGAACTGTGCCATCGTCTGCCAAGCTGACGTTGTCTGCTAGGTCGCAATCGAGGGGAAAGCCGTAGACAGGTTCTTCTGAGAATTCCCATTCACGGAAATGAAATGCGTCGGTTATCTCGATCGTTTCGGGGCGAGTCTGAGACAATTTGCTAATAAGCGAATTGTATCGATCAATGCCTCCGACGTCGCGAATGACGTCCGCATATCGCGAAATTATGATCCTGTCGCCCGCTTCAAGTCCTGATGGGTGTTCGTCCATTTCATTGAGCCAAAACCCATTTGTCGTCACAACAAAGCGAGCAGGATAGGCCATGCCCTCCCGGAGGCGGCGAACGAAGCCAGATAGGTTGCTATGAAGAAATGGCTCGCCGCCTAGGATGTTGATCACTGCGAATTTGATGCGATCACTGTACATCTGGTTGATGTATTTTATAAAAGCTTCGATATCTCCCTCATGCGCCTTCCTATGAGGTGCTGACGTCGTGCAGAAGTGGCATCGCTGGGTGCAATGGTCTGCGGCATAAATTTGCAATAGAGGTGCGACCAAATAGTCGCCGTCAGTCAGGTATTTATCTATAGATCGTGGTGGGCGGTGCGTATAGACGCGCAGCGATGAGTAGTTCAAGGGCTTCCCCTTCGTATTATCAATTTTTGATTGCGACGAATGTCTTCCAGCCGGATGTTATCCGCTTGTTGAACTCCCACACCGTTTGCGGCTGGGCATCAGTGATAAAGCCTTCGCAGGTGAAGATGCTTCTCTTTGATCGCGCAAGGAGATCGAAGAGGCAGAAAGTGTCGTGCCGATGGTAAAATGGAAGATACCGGAGATCGAAGACGAATGCGATCGCTGCTTCACTGTTGAGCAATGTTCGGGCCCCGAGAAGAGTCTCGCAGATGTTAGAGGTCGCTATTTTCACGAAGCCAGGTTGCGGTTCATTGGCAAGTCATTGATCGTAGGTGCTGGATTGAACTCCGGAGATTCCGGAATCGGCAGCGTTGTAGATTGGCGCGTTACCAATCATCCTCATTTCCGCCTTGTTGCTGATTGTGTAGAGCCTCTCGTTGTCGGCGAGCAATGCCTCGATCACTCGGCAGCGTCTTCCCAGGCGTTTGCGAAGCTCCGCGGCTGCTGGCGGATATGCTTCTATCGCTACGGTGTCGGCCCCTAGTCCTAGAAATTGTTTCGTGTAGACGCCTGAGAAGGCCCCTATGTCGATACATTTCATTCCGGGTCGAATGATCTTCGCCACGGCGTGGTCGAGGTAAATGTATTCGAGAGAGGGGTCTTGTTTCGACAGGTCGGGATCGGGAGCAATAAGCGGCGCCAAGCTTTGTAGGCGCCGCGGTAATCGTTCTCGAACTCGCAGGCGGAAGCGCAGAGCTTTGATGTTCAGGTCTTGCCCAGCTGGCGGGCTTGGAAGTGTGCGCACGAGTCCTCTCCATCCAAGCGTCAGATTTATCTGGTAATCAACGATAATATCAACGGTAAGTTGGTAGTAATTTTTTGCGCCGGGGCATCAGCCTGCCCTGAAGAATCGATCGCAAATGCCGTTGCGGCATCGGTGAGGCGCGACAGATCAGCAGCAATAGAAATTGGGGAATTAGAGAATGAATCAGTTCGCCTCAGTCCTGATACGCCTGTGGCCTGACGGGGACCGGAGCATCCCTGGGCTGCGGGCCGGAATGAGTGCGTCGGCGGGAGCGGTGTTCGCGCGATACCGTATCGATACACCGCTGCTGGTCGCGCATGTGATGGCGCAGCTTAGTCATGAATGCGGGGCGGGGTGCGAGGTCGTCGAGAATCTGAACTACACGGCGGCGCGGATGATGCAGGTGTGGCCGTCGCGATTTCGCACGCTCGCTGCCGCCGCGCCGTATGCGCACGATCCGCGGGCGCTGGCCAACAAGGTCTACAATGGCCGAATGGGCAATGCGCCCGGTTCCGATGACGGCTGGCGGTATCGCGGACGGGGTGCCGCGCAGACCACCGGACGCGAGGGCTATGCGCGGCTCGCTGCGGTGACCGGGCTCGATCTGGTCGCCGATCCGGACCTCGTCAACGATCCGCGTTACTTCCTGCTGTGCGGCGTTGCCGACTTTGTTGAATGCGGATGCTTGTCATTCGCAAAAATGGACGACGTCGTCGGCGTCACCCGGCGACTGAATGGTGGCACGATCGGGCTCGCGCAGCGTCGGGCATGGCTGGCGCGCTGGAAGGCGGAGTTGGTCGATGTACCGGTCGTGGCATCGCCGCCGCTGGCGCCGGCGGACCCCGTGCGGCCGGCGTCCGCACCCGCGCCGTCATCTACGGCTTCAGCTTCGTCGGCGTCTTCCCTGTCGTCTGCCCCGGCGCATCCGCAGCCTGGCCGGCTCGCGACTCTCATGGCGGCGCTCGCCGCGGCTTTCAGGAGGGACTGATCATGGAATGGAGCGTCCTTGCCAAACAGGTGATCGCGCTCGGCGCGCCGATGCTGGGGAGCGCGCTGGGCGGTCCGCTCGGCGGCGCGGCCGGCCAGATCCTGTCCGAAGTGGTCGGAGCTGCGGCGCCGACGCCGTCCGCCGTGCAGGCGTCGCTGCCCTCGGCCGATCCGGATAAAATCGCCGAGGCGGAGGCGCGCTGGGCCGAGGCGATTCAGGCCGAAGCCGAAACGCAACGCACCGCGATCAGCGAGACCCATGCGACGATCCGCGCCGAGATCGCGTCGAGCGATGCGATCCAGCGCTGGTGGCGTCCGGCCTATGCGTGGGAGCTGACGCTCGAATGCGCGGCGCTGTGGACCGTGCTGGTGCATGAATTCTGGACCGGTGATATCCAAACCATCAACGCACTGATCGGCGCGACTGCGCTGCTGGCAACCTATTGGGCATTCCGGTTCGGCGTGCTAGGCGTTTATGTCAGCGGCCGGACGCGCGAGAAGGTCTGCGCCGCCACCGGGCAAGATGCTCCCGGCGCGATCGAGAAGCTGGTGAAAGCCGTCGTGAAGAAAAAGTAACGGGCGAAGCGGCGTTGTTCATCGCGCATTCACGCCGCCGCCGCTCATGTTCACGACGGTAATATCGCCCGTGAATCGAAAGAGCGGAGTTAAAGGTGCGGCTGCTCGTCGTCGAAGATGATCCAGATCTCAATCGCCAGCTTACCACCGCGTTGACCGACGCCGGCTACGTGGTGGACCGCGCCTTCGATGGCGAGGAAGGGCATTTCCTCGGCGATACCGAGCCGTACGACGCGGTGGTGCTGGATATCGGGCTGCCGAAGATGGACGGCATCTCGGTGCTGGAGGCCTGGCGTCGCAATTCGCGCGCGATGCCGGTGCTGATCCTCACCGCGCGCGACCGCTGGAGCGACAAGGTGCAGGGCTTCGACGCCGGTGCCGACGACTACGTCGCCAAGCCGTTCCATCTCGAGGAAGTGCTGGCGCGCATCCGCGCGTTGCTGCGCCGGAGCGCCGGCCATGCCCAGTCCGAACTGGTGTGCGGCCCGGTGTCGCTCGACACCCGCACCGGCCGCGTCAGCGTTCGCGGCCATCCGGTCAAGCTGACGTCGCATGAATATCGGCTGCTGGCCTATCTGATGCATCACGCCGGGCGCGTGGTGTCGCGCACCGAACTGGTCGAGCATCTCTATGATCAGGATTTCGACCGCGACAGCAACACCATAGAGGTGTTCGTCGGCCGCATCCGCAAGAAGCTCGACGTCGATATCATCCAGACCGTGCGCGGCCTCGGCTATCTGTTGTCGCCGCCGCCCGGCGAAGCGCATTAGCGTCCCGGTCGTGAGCGGGCGGGCGAGGGCGTCGATGCGGAAACCGGGCTGCTGATGGCGAGCTCGGCCGCTTCCACGCCATCGCCGCGCCGCCGCGCCAGCTCCCTCGCCACCCGGCTGTTCCTGTCGGCGACCGCGTGGGTGGTGGTGATCCTGGCGATCACCGGCATCGTATTGTCCTCGGTGTATCGGCAGGGCTCGGAGCGGGCCTTCGACCGCCGGCTCAATCTCTATCTGCGCACCATCATTGCCGAGGTCGCGACGCCGGATGCGGCGCCCGACCAGTTCCAGTCGATCGGCGAGCCGCTGTTCGATCTGCCGCTGTCCGGCTGGTATTGGCAGATCGTTCGCACCGACACCGACAAGATCGATCCGCGCGCGTCGCGCTCGTTGTGGGACCGCAAGCTGCCGCGGCTGGAGGATCAGGGCGTCGAGCTCGGACCGTCCGGCGTCCGGCAGGGCTATGTCGAAGGGCCGGAAGGTCAGACCTTGCGCATGGTCGAGCGGCCGGTCGATCTCGGCGCCGACGGCAAATACGTCGTGACGGTCGCGGGCGACGCCACCGAAATCTTCGAGGAAACCCGAACCTTCGACTATTACTTGGCCGGCACCTTCGTGGCGCTGTCGATCGGCCTGGTGCTGACCACCATCTTTCAGGTGCGTTTCGGCCTGGCGCCGCTGAAGCGGATCTCGGATGCAATCGCCGACATCCGCTCCGGCCGCGCCGAGCGGCTGGAGGGCACATTCCCAGTCGAGATCGCGCCGCTGGCCCGTGAGACCAACGCGCTGATCGAAGCCAATCGCGAGATCGTCGAGCGCTCGCGGACCCATGTCGGCAATCTGGCTCATGCGGTGAAAACGCCGCTGTCGGTGCTGGTCAACGAGGCGGCCGCGCGGCCGGGCGATCCGCTCGCCGCCAAGGTGCTGGAACAGGCCGAGATCATGCGAAGCCAGGTCGCGCACCATCTGGAGCGGGCGCGGATCGCCGCGCGGCTCACGGTGGTCGGCACCATCACCGAGGTCGAGCCGGTGATCGAGGCGCTGCGCCGGACCATGGAGAAGATCCACCGCGACCGCGAGATCCAGGTCCGGGCCGAAGTCGCGAGCGGTCTGAAGTTCCGCGGCGAGAAGCAGGACCTCGAGGAGATGGTCGGCAATCTGGTGGATAACGCCTGCAAATGGGCGACCAGCCGGGTGTTCATCGAGGCGACCGCGGAACGCGGGCCGACGGCTTTGGTGCGGATCATCGTCGATGACGACGGCCGCGGGCTCTCTGCGGCCGAACAGGCCCAGGTTGCCCGGCGTGGCCAGAGGCTCGACGAGAGCAAGCCGGGTTCCGGTCTCGGACTCGCCATCGTGGTGGATCTGGCGGCGCTGTACGGCGGAGAGCTGACCCTTGGACATGCGCCGATCGGTGGCCTGCGGGCCGAACTGAAGCTGCCTGCGGCGTAAGGCATCAGGCCCTGCCACAGCGGCGCCAAAATTTCCCCGCTGTTGCCTTGAGCGTTAGGAATTTCGGTGTAAGACGCCCGCAGGAACGGTTGGGGATTGCGATGACGACGCGCCGGCATACAGATTCTCGCTTCGCGAAGCCGACGGCTTTGCTGGTGGTGTTCGGTGCACTGGCGCTCGCCGGCTGCGACCGCACCACGGGCCTGTATGCACGGGTGGATTCCTTCACCAGCACGGTCGGTTCGGATCTCGCTCCCACCACCGATCGCGCCGGCGACGGCGCCGCCGCGGCCGTCGACAGCGCCGCGATGGGCGGCCTGATCGGGCCGAAGATCGGCGTCCTGCTGAATGCCGAAGATCGCCGGCTGGCCTATGCGGCCGAACTCGAGGCGCTCGATCATGGCGAGTCCGGCGCGCCGGTGCCGTGGAAGAACCCGACCTCGGGCCGCTACGGCAACATCGTGCCCGGGCCGGCTTATGCCAAGCAGGGTGCGACCTGCCGCGGCTTCTCCCACATGGTGACCATCGGCGGACAGCTCGAGATCGCCCGCGGCACCGCCTGCCGGACCAATGAGGGGCCCTGGACGGCGGCCGGCTGACAGCCGCCCAGGATCGTGATTATGACGATCTGCCAACCACTTGCGACTTCCGCTTGCGGTTGATGCAGAGCCTGAATCGGGTTCGCTGAACGGTTGCCTCAACTCCTTCTTAACATCGCGCCTGTATCCCTGAAGGTAGCGTCCGGCGGGCACCCGTGCGGCCGACGCGACCGCAAGCGTGCAGATTTTTCGGGCGCATGAGCCAGACACCGACCGAACGGCTGAGGGAGTACCTCGTTCAGCTTCCGCCGCAGTCGCAGGCGCTGCTGATGCGGGAGTTCGAGCGTGCGCTGGAACGCGGCGACGACGTCGCGGTGGCGCGGTTCGTGCTGGAAGAGCTACGCAAGATCGTACGTGGCTCGGACGAGGACACTGCCCCTCGCACCGAAGATCCGGCGCGGCTGATGTTCCGGGCGCTCGAGCCGTTCTTGATCGACAGCAACCAGCAGCCGCGTCCCGGGCAGATCCGCCGCGGATCGCTGACGTCGATCTGGCAGTGGCTGGAGCGCGAGTCGATCCCGGCGCAGGTCCGCGAATTCGAAGGCGGTCTGATCAACCTGCGCGGGGGCAGCGCCGCTCAGGTCGATGTGCTGGTCCGCAAGCTTCAGGTGGCCGCCGCCGAAGCGATTGAGAAAGTGATCAACCCGGAGCCGGGCGTTGATCGCCAACGGGCGATGTCGCGGGTGGGCCCGCCGTCCACGGTTGAGGACCTGCCCGGTGTTGGCGCGGTGCTTGCCAACCGCGAGGCGCTCGAGACGTTCGACGGCAAACTGTCGTCCAATCTGCGCAGCTTCGGCGACTCGCAGGTCAATTCGATGATCGGCGCGCTGAACGTGCCGGCGCTGCAGACGCCCATCATGCTGCCGTTCGCGCTGACAATGATCCTGCAGCACCTGACCCAGCCGTGGCAGATCGTGCGGCTGGCCATCAAGGTCGCGGGCTCCGACGACGAGATCCGCGTGGCCGCCACGCCTTACGGCGTCGCCGTCACCATGGCGATCCACGATCTCGCCCAGCTCACCGCTGACCTGCACGACGAACTCAAGCGCGGCCACTACACCAACGTGGCCGAGAAGCTGAAGCTGATCCATGACGGCGTGCGCGGTCTGCGGACCGAACTCGACCTGCGCAGCGACTCGACCTGGGGCAAGCGCCTCGCGGCGATCCGCGTGGATATCTCCAATGCGCTGAAGTCCGAGATCGAGAGCGTACCGGGCCGGGTGCGGCGGCTGCTCCGACAGCGGCCCGACAAGGAGGTCTCGGCCAACAGCCGGATCGACCAGCTCGAGGTCGACGAGGCGGCGGCGCTGATCGATTTCGTCGCGATCTGCCGCAACTACGCCAGCGAACTGGCGATCAACGAAATGACGCTGCGGACGTATTCCGAGCTGCAGCAATACGTCGAGAAGTCCACCGAGGCGCTGGTGCAGTCGCTGCGCGGCTGCGACCCGCGGGTGAAGCCGTTCCGGCACATGCAGGCGCTGGCGGCGATCCGCTTCTGCGAGGTGTTGTTCGGCCACGACTACGCGCAGTTGATGCGCCGCGCGGTGGAGAGCGCCATGGTGGTGGTCGAGCGCAAGCCGGCGCGGGCGGGTTGATCCTGCCCCTTGATTCATATCAAGATTTGAGTGCTGCAGTGCCGTATCCCAGTGTCGCAAATGTCAATTGCGCCACCGGTCCTGCCATGGTGTAACCCGGCCGGTTTTTGAACTCGCCGCAGCCCGGCCTTCGCGCATTTCACCCGGAACCCTCCAAGCATGTCGCCCTGGTTTGTGTTCGCGATCATGACGGCCATCGCGGTGTTCGCCGTGCTGTGGCCGCTCGGGCGCGGCGCCGCGCGGCAGCGCGAGGGCAGCGAGGCCGCGGTCTATAAGGACCAGCTCGCCGAAGTGGATCGCGATGCCCAGATCGGTTTGATCGGTCCAGCGGAAGCGGCGGCGGCGCGGGTCGAGATCGGACGGCGGCTGCTCGCCAGCGCCGACGCCGAACGCAGCGCGCCGGCGATCTCGCGCCGCGGCTTGCGGCGCGGCGTCGCGGTGCTGGCGCTGCTCGGCCTGCCGGCGCTGGCGCTGGCGGTGTATCTGCCGATCGGCTCGCCGATGATGGCCGACGATCCGCTGGCGCAGCGCACCAAGACGGCGAGCGCGTCGCAGCCGCTCGAAAATCTCGTGGCGCAGGTCGAGGCGCATCTCGAGAAGAATCCGAGCGACGGCCGCGGCTGGACCGTGCTGGCGCCGGTGCTGACCAAGCTCGGTCGCCTCGACGATGCGGCGCGGGCCTATCGCAATTCGCTGACCTATGCGGGCGAGACCGCTGACCGCCACGCCGATCTCGGCGAGGTGCTGGCCATGGCCGCCGGCGGCGTCGTCACCAACGAGGCGAAATCCGAATTCGAACGCGCCGTGGCGCTCAATGCCGACGACGTCAAGGCGCGCTACTTCCTCGGTCTCGCCGCCGAGCAGGACGGCCGGCCGAAGGATGCCGCGGCGATGTGGCGCGCGATGCTCGACAAGGCGCCGGCCGATGCGCCGTGGCGACCGATGCTGCAGGCGCAGGTCGCGCGTGTCGAAGGCACGCCGCTGCCTGCGCTGCCCGACGAAACCATCGCGTCGGCCAAGACCATGAGTGAAACCGATCGCAGCGCGATGATCCGCGGCATGGTCGACCGGCTGGCGACGCGCCTCAAGCAGAACGGCGACGATGTCGAAGGATGGCTGCGGTTGGTGCGCGCCTATATGGTGCTCGGCGACGCCGACAAGGCGAAGAGCGCGCAGGCCGAGGCCCGCCAAGCTGTGGCCGGCAATGCCGAGCGGCTGAAGCAGCTCAACGAGGGGCTCAAGAACCTCGGACTCGACGGGTGAGGGCGGACTCCATGCGCATGCGGTTTTCCGACAGAATTGTCCGGCAAGCATGGCGCGGGAGCGAAGCGCGGAATTCCGGCGCCGGTCAGGCCGCCGAGACAAGGACCGACCAATGACGCGGAAGCAGCGGCGATTGCTGATGATCGGCGGCGCGGGCGTAGTGCTCGCGATCGCGGTGGGGCTGGTGCTGAACGCGCTACGTGGCTCCATCGTGTTCTTCTCGACACCCAAGATGGTGTTCGAACAGCACATCGGCGTCGGCAAGCGCTTCCGCCTCGGCGGCGTGGTCGAGCCCGGCTCATTGCATCGCGGCGATCATCTCGCGGTGTCGTTCAAGGTCGCCGACGGTGAAGCCGCGGTGCCGGTGGCGTTCAAGGGCATCCTGCCGGATCTGTTCCGCGAAGGGCAGGGCGTGGTGGCTGAAGGCGCGCTCGACAACACCGGCGTGTTCAAGGCCGACACCGTGCTGGCCAAGCACGACGAGACCTACATGCCGAAGGAAGTGGCCGACGCGCTGAAGAAGCAGGGTCACTGGAAGGACGATTACGAAAAGAAGGCGCCCGGTGCAGCGTCCGCCAGCGCCGCGGAGCCCGGCAAATGATCGCAGAGGCCGGACACTACGCGCTGGTGCTGGCGCTCGCGCTGGCGCTGATCCAGTCGACGGTGCCGATCCTCGGCGCGAGGCTGAATGACAGCGGCCTGATGAACGTCGCGCGATCCAGCGCACTGGCGCAGTTCGCCTTCGTCGGGCTGTCGTTCGCCGCGCTCGTCTGGCTCAACGTCACGTCCGACTTCTCGGTGGTGAACGTTTACGAGAACTCTCATTCGGCCAAGCCGTTGCTCTACAAGATCACCGGCGTGTGGGGTAACCACGAAGGCTCGATGCTGCTGTGGGTGTCGATCCTGGCGCTGTTCGGCGGCCTGGTCGCGCTGTTCGGCAACAATCTGCCGCTGTCGCTCCGCGCGCATGTCTTGGCCGTGCAGGCCTGGATCGCCAGCGCTTTCTATCTGTTCATCCTGATCACCTCGAATCCGTTCTTGCGGATTCCCAATCCGCCGATCGAGG
This sequence comes from Rhodopseudomonas sp., assembly GCF_048594845.1. Classification (GTDB taxonomy): domain Bacteria; phylum Pseudomonadota; class Alphaproteobacteria; order Rhizobiales; family Xanthobacteraceae; genus Rhodopseudomonas. The sequence continues at coordinate 12,815 of NZ_JBMDXE010000292.1, forward strand.
GGCGTGACCTCAATCCGGTGCTGCAGGACATCGGCCTCGCGGTGCATCCGCCGCTGCTCTATCTCGGCTATGTCGGGTTCTCGATCTCGTTCTCCTTCGCCGCCGCGGCGCTGATCGAGGGCCGGCTCGACGCCGCCTGGGCACGCTGGGTGCGGCCGTGGACGCTGATGGCGTGGATCTTCCTCACCCTCGGCATCGCGATGGGCTCGTACTGGGCCTACTATGAACTCGGCTGGGGCGGCTGGTGGTTCTGGGACCCGGTTGAGAACGCGTCGCTGATGCCGTGGCTCGCCGGCACCGCGCTGCTGCACTCCGCGCTGGTGATGGAGAAGCGCAACGCGCTGAAGGTCTGGACCATCCTCTTATCGATCCTGACCTTCTCGCTCTCGCTGCTCGGCACCTTCCTGGTGCGCTCCGGCGTACTCACTTCGGTGCACGCCTTCGCCACCGATCCGTCGCGCGGCGTGTTCATCCTGATGATCCTGTGCGTGTTCATCGGCGGCAGCCTGGCGCTGTTCGCGTGGCGCGCGTCGTCGCTGAAGCAGGGCGGGCTGTTCGCGCCGATCTCGCGCGAAGGCGCGCTGGTACTGAACAATCTGTTCCTCACCACCGCCTGCGCCACGGTGTTCGTCGGCACGCTGTATCCGCTGGCGCTGGAAGTCGTCACCGGCGACAAGATTTCAGTCGGCGCACCGTTCTTCAATCTCACCTTCGGGCCGCTGATGGTGCCGCTGATGCTGGCGGTGCCGTTCGGGCCGTTGCTGGCGTGGAAGCGCGGCGACGTGCTCGGCGCGGCGCAGCGGCTGATCGCCGCCGGCGTGGTCGCGCTGGTCGCGGTCGCGTTCGTGTTCGCCTGGACCACGGGCGGCGCGGTGCTGGCGCCGCTGGCGATCGGGCTGGCGGTGTTCGTAATCATCGGCGCGCTGGTCGATATCGTCGAGCGCATCGGCCTGCTGCGCAATCCGATGAATGTCGTCTGGCGCCGCGCCAGCGGCCTGCCGCGCTCGTCGTGGGGCACGATGTTCGCGCATGCCGGCCTCGGCGTCGCGCTGATCGGCATCGTCTGTGAGACCACCTGGAACAGCGAACACATCGCCGCGATGAAGGAAGGCGACGCCGCGCGGCTCGCTGGCTACGAGCTGAAATTCGAAGGCGCCGTGCAGCGCCAGGGGCCGAACTATCGCGAATTGCAGACGGTGTTTTCGGTCAGCCAAGGCGGCAAGCCGATCGGCACGATGACACCGTCGAAGCGCAGCTTTTCGACCCGCGGCACCTCGACCACCGAAGCGGCGCTGATGAGCCGCGGCTTCAGCCAGCTCTACATATCGCTCGGCGATATCAATGCCGAAGGCGCAGTGACGGTGCGGATCTATCACAAGCCGCTGGTGCTGCTGATCTGGTACGGCCCGCTGCTGATGGCGCTCGGCGGACTGTTGTCGCTGTCCGACCGCCGGCTCCGCGTCGGCGCGCCGAAGCCCGCCAAGCCGCAACGCGCACTGCAGCCGGCGGAGTAGGGCGATGCGCAAGCTGATCGCCGCCCTTGGGATCGTCCTCGCTGTCGCCGCCTCGGCGCCATTCGCCTACGCGGTGCAGCCGGATGAGGTGATGGCCGATCCGGCCAAGGAAGCACGCGCTCGCGAGCTGTCGCGCGAGCTTCGTTGCATGGTGTGCCAGAACCAGTCGATCGACGATTCCGACGCGACGCTCGCCAAGGATTTGCGGCTGCTGGTGCGCGAGCGGATTGCCGCCGGCGACAGCAACAAACAAGTGCTCGACTATCTGGTGGCGCGCTACGGCGAGTTCGTGCTGCTCAAGCCGCGGTTCGAGGCGCACACCCTGATCTTGTGGCTTATCCCGCCGCTGGTGCTGCTCGTCGGCGGTCTCGGTCTGTGGCTGCACATCCGGCGGCGTAGCCGTGCTGCCGCCGCTGACGCGCCAGCGCTCAGCGCCGCGGAGCAAGCGCGGCTGGAGCGGCTGCTGGCGGACAACGACCAGAAGGCGTGACGGACCGTAGGTGCGTCACGCCGCTCGGGCTGCAAGGAACCATCCACCCGCATCCACCGTTGCCGCTCATCCAGATTTACGGATGAGGGGCGATGTCCGACTACCAGGTCACGAGGTCCGCACGCGGATCGCGGTTACAAGGTATGAGTCTGGGGCGTGTCGCTCTGGTGATTGCTTTGTCTGCGGCCGCCCATCGGCTGCTGCCGCCTCCCGTCGAGACGCGCGGACGTCGAGTCGAGCCCGCCGGTGGCCGACAGATCGGACGCGAAGGACAGAACGATCAATTCGAATCGCCGGCCGATGATACGGAGGCCGCCGCTCCGGAGCACGGTGACCGCGGCCGGAGCGCCTCCGCACCGTCTGAAATCCCGCTGCGTGGTTGGAAGGACATCCTGCTGCGGGTGTTTCAGAACATCTCCGCGCACCGCATCATGTCCCTCGCAGCAGGCGTCACGTATTATAGCCTGCTGGCGATCTTCCCGGCGCTGGCGGCTCTCGTGGCGATCTACGGCGTGTTTTCCGATGCGTCGAGCATCACAAAGCACCTCGATCAGTTCAGTGGCTTCCTGCCCGGTGGCGCGATCGACGTTGCTCGCGATCAGTTGACGCGCGTAGCGTCGAAAGGCGCTGAAACGCTCGGCTTCACCTTCGTCATCGGTCTCGTCATCTCGCTATGGAGCGCGAATGCAGCGGTGAAGTCACTGTTCGATACGCTGAATATCGTCTATCGCGAGGAAGAGAAGCGCAGCTTCATCAAGCTCAACGCGATTTCGCTATGCTTTACGCTGGGCGGCATCGTGCTGGCGGTGGCGGCGTTGACCTCAATCGTGATCGTGCCGGTCGTGCTTGAATGGGTCGGGCTGTCCAGTTTCGGCGATCTGCTGCTGCGCGTCGGCCGCTGGCCGCTAATGCTGGTGGTGCTGACACTGGCGCTGGCGGTGGTCTACCGCTACGGACCGAGCCGGGAGGCGCCGCGGTGGCGCTGGATCTCGTGGGGGAGTGGTATCGCAGCCGTAGCTTGGCTGATCGCGTCTGGGTTGTTTTCGTTTTACGCGGCCAATTTCGGCAACTTCAACGAGACTTACGGATCGCTCGGCGCTGTGATCGGCTTCATGACCTGGCTATGGATCTCCGCCATCGTCATCCTGCTCGGTGCCGAGCTCGATGCCGAGATGGAGCACCAGACCGCGGTCGATACGACGACCGGGCATCCGCGGCCGATCGGCACGCGAGGCGCACGCGTGGCCGATAGCGTCGGCCCAGTCCAAAGCTAAGCGCTGAGCCCGATCACCTCATCATCCGCATCAGATGCTCTGTCGGCATCATGTTGGCGTTGAGATGCCCCATGATCCAGATCGAGCCGCCGACCACCAGCAACACGATCAGCGTGCCGAACGCCAGCGCCAGCACGTTGTTGGTGTTGTCCGGGCCGGTGGTGAGGTGAAGGAAGAAGACCAGCTGAACGCCCATCTGAGCGATGGCCAGAACGCCGAGCGCGACCGGGATGCTGGGCTGCCAGACCAGATCGGTGCCGGCGATGAAGAACGAGGTCGCGGTCAGCAATAGCGAAAGACCGAGTCCGGCGACATAACCCCACAGCCGCGGCGCGATGCGGACTTCGTCCTCGTCGCCCGGCGCGACATCGGCGGTGTGGCGGATGTCCTGCAGTTGCGGCTCGCTCATGCGCGGCTCCCGAGCAGATACACCATCGAAAAGATGGCCACCCAGATGATGTCCAGCGCGTGCCAGAACAGCGAGAAACACAGCAGCCGGCGCTGGATATCGGCGCGGAAACCCTTGGCATAGACCTGCGCCATCATCGTCAGCAGCCACAGCAGGCCGATTGAAACGTGCAGGCCGTGGCAGCCCACCAGCGTAAAGAAAGCCGATAGGAACGCGCTTCGGGTCGGCCCGGCGTCCCGCGCGATCATGTCGGAGAATTCGCGGGTTTCCATTGCGAGGAAGCAGGCGCCGAGGATCGCGGTGGCCAGCATCGCCAAATGAAACCAACGCTGGCTCTTCACGTCCGCCGCGATGCTCGCCAGTCCGCAGGCGAAGCTCGAGAACAGCAGCAGCAGCGTTTCGATCGCCGCGTTGCGCCAGTCGAACAGCTGGGCGCCGCCCGGTCCGCCGGCGGTAGCGCCCGACAACACCGCGTAGGCAGCAAAGAAGCATGCAAACATGATGATGTCGGACAGCAGGAAGATCCAGAAGCCGTAGCCGGTGACGATCCGTTTCGGCGCCGGCCCGGCTTGACCGGAGGCGTCCTGCAGACCGCCCAGATGGTGCGGGTCGGCGTGGCCGTGGGACAGCGCTGCGTCCGTCATGCCGGCCTCCGAGCGAACTGCAATGCCTTGCGGCGCTCGGCGATGTTGGCTTCGTCGATCCGCTCGACCTCACTTGCCGGAATGACGTAGTCCTCGCGGTCGCGCCAGGCGAACACCACGAAGGTGGCGAACGCGCCGATCAGGCCGAGACCGACCATCCACCAGATGTGCCAGATCAGCGCGAAGCCGGTGACCGTCGCGAAGAACGCGCAGACAAAGCCGGTCGGCGAATTCCGCGGCATCTCGATGTCCTCGTAATTCTGCTTCGGCTGCTCTTCGCCGTGCTCGCGTGCGGCCGACTTCGCCGTCCAGTACGCGTCTTCGCCGGTGACGTCGGGATAGACGGCGAAGTTGTACACCGGCGGCGGCGACGCGGTGGCCCATTCCAGCGAGCGGCCATCCCACGGATCGCCGGTGCGGTCGCGCAATTGCTCACGCCGGCGGATGCTGACCACGAATTGCAGGAGCTGCAACACGACACCGATCGCGATGATCGCGGTGCCGATGCCGGCGGCAATCATCCACGGCCGCCACTCGGGGACGTCGTAATGCTGCATTCGCCGCGTCATCCCCATCAGGCCAGCGACGTAGAGCGGCACGAAGGTGACGTAGAAGCCGGCGAGTGTGAACCAGAACGCCGCTTTGCCAAGCCCTTCATGCAGCCGAAAGCCGAAGGCTTTGGGAAACCAGTAGGTGTAGCCGGCGAAGGCGCCGAACAGCACGCCGCCGATGATGACGTTGTGGAAGTGCGCGACCAGGAACAGGCTGTTGTGCAGCATGAAATCGGCCGGCGGCACCGCGAGCAGCACGCCGGTCAGGCCGCCGAGGATAAAGGTGATCATGAAGCCGACCGCCCACAGCATCGGCGTTTCGAACCGCACCCGGCCGCCATACATCGTGAACAGCCAGTTGTAGATCTTCACACCGGTCGGCACCGCGATGATCATGCTGGCGATGCCGAACACGGCATTTACCGTCGCGCCGGCACCCATCGTGAAGAAATGATGCAGCCAAACCATGAAGGCGATCAGGCAGATCGCCATCGTGGCCAGCACCATCGAGCGGTAGCCGAACAGCGGCTTGCAGGAGAAGGTCGAGACGACCTCCGAGAACACGCCGAACGCCGGCAGCACGAGAATGTAGACCTCAGGATGACCCCACGCCCAGATCAGGTTCATGAACATCATCATGTTGCCGCCGGCTTCGTTGGTGAAAAAATGGAAGCCGAGGTAACGGTCGAGCAGCAGCATCGCCAGCGTCGCGGTGAGGATCGGGAACGCGGCGACGATCAGCAGGCACGACGCCAGCGTGGTCCAGCAGAACATCGGCATGCGCAGATAGGTCATGCCCCTGGTGCGGAGCTTCAGCACGGTGGTGACTAGATTGATGCCGGCCACCAGCGTCCCGACGCCCGAGATCTGGATGGCCCATGCGTAGTAATCGACGCCGACGCCCGGCGAGTAGCTCAGCTCGGACAGTGGCGGGAACGGAAGCCAGCCGGTGCGGGCGAATTCGCCGATCACCAATGACATGTTGACCAGTAGGGCACCGCTTGCCGTCAGCCAGAACCCGACTGAATTCAGCGTTGGAAATGCCACGTCGCGGACGCCGAGCTGCAGCGGCACGACGAAGTTCATCAGGCCGATGATGAACGGCATTCCGACGAAGAAGATCATGATGGTGCCGTGCGCGGAGAAAATCTGATTGTAGTGCTCCGGCGGCAGATAGCCCTGGGACTGGAAGGCGAGGGCCTGTTGGGTCCGCATCATGATGGCGTCTGTGCCGCCGCGTAGCAGCATAACCATCGCCAGCAGCACGTACATCACGCCGATCCGCTTGTGATCGACGCTGGTGATCCATTCGCGCCAAAGGTAGGGAAAATAGCCCTTGATCCCGGCCCAGGCCAGGACACCCAAGATCACCACCATCACGATCGCCGCAGCGATCAGCGGGATAGGTTGATCAATTGGTATGGCCGACCAGTCGAGCTTGCCGAGCATATCGCGTTGGCTCCGAAGTTGGCTTGCAAATAGGGAGGCGCAGCTTCCTTGGACGGCACCGGGCCCGGTTGCGGCGGGATCTTCTGAGTGCTGATCGCGTCGAACAGCAGCGGGTCGCCGAGCCGATAGGTCGGCCGGCCGCTTTCGGTGGTCTGCTTGAACAGTTGCTTGTAGCTGTCGGCGTCGAGCACGCGGTCACTTTTCGCGGTCGCTTGCACCCATTCGGGGAAGGCCAGCGGCGAGATAACGTGCACATCGAACATCATGTCGGGAAAGCCGTCGCCGCTGAAATGCGACGACAAGCCTTGCAAATTGCCTTCGGCGTCGGCGCGTAAATTGAGCCGCGTCACCATGCCGTTCATCGTGTAGATCATGCTGCCGAGCTGCGGGATGAAGAATGCGTTCATCACGCTGGCGGAGGTCAGCTCGAATTGCAGCGATGCGCCGACGGGGACGGTGATCGAATTGATCGTGGCGATGCGCTGGTCCGGATAGATGAACAGCCACTTCCAATCCAGCGAGACCACCTGGATGCGGATCGGACTGCCGGTGCCTTTGACCGGCGTGGCGGGGTCGAGCTTGTGCGCGCCGATCCAGGTGACGCCGCCGAGCAGCATGATGGTCAGCAGCGGGATCGACCAGACGACGAGTTCGATCTTCCCCGAATAGGCGAAGTCCGGGCGATAGGTCGCGCGTTTGTTGCCGTCGCGAAACCAGAACGCGAAGGCGAGGATCGCAATGATCGTCGGCAGCACGATCGCCAGCATGATGACGACGGAGTCGACGAGGATCGTCGAGTTTCCGTACGCTACCGGCCCTTTGGGATCGAAGATATTCATGGCCGGGACAACGGGCTGTGCATGGGGAGGCCCCGTGAAGACAGCCCGTCAACCCTCGGCGTCAGGGTGAGTTCCTGACGTGTCGCACCTTATGTCGCAGGTGCAGACTTTTGCCCGCGATGCCGACACATCAGCATGCCGACGGCCGCTCTGCGCGCGATCTCAGAACGGCACGATTTCCTCGGGCAGCGGCTTGCCGGCCTTATGCAGGGCGATCCAGCGGTGCAGTTCGGCGACGTGACCGCTCTCCTCGGCGACGAACTCCTTGGCCAGAGCCTTGATCTCCGGATTGTCGGTAGTGTCGAGGACGTTCTTGTACCAGTCGAAAGCGCCGGTCTCGGCTTCGAGGGCGATCTGCAAGGCGAGGTCGCGGCCAATGAACGGATCGGTGCCCCAGATCGCGGCGGCCTCCGGGCTCTCGACACCCGGCCATTTGAAATCGCCGGCTTCCATCTGCGAAATGTCGCGGAAGCCGGCGCGGGCCTGGGCGTCGGCCTGGTGCATCCGCGAGTAGTCGGCGAGCTGGCGAAACAGCTTGGAGACTTCCTTGTTGCCGCAGCTGTCCATTGCATCGGCGAGCTGACCGAACCGCAGCGCCGCTTCCTGTTCGAGGCGAATGGAGTGCGCCAGAAACTCTTCGACCGTTTCCATGTGAGTTATCCTTCGCTGTTCGGCCGCCGCCGGTGCGACGGCGGCCGTCTTCGTTGGTGACGTGCTCAGGCGTTTTCGGCAGTTTTGGATTCCGAGGCCTCGGCGTGCTTCAGCGCCCATTCTTCCTGGGTGATCCAGGCTTCGAGAATGCGGACGTGCTCAGCCTCTTCGCCGACAAACTCCTTGGCGGCTGCGGCGACTTCGGGCGACTTGGTCGTGGCTTCGACTGCGCGATAGAATTCATAGCCGCGGCGCTCGCCCTGCAGTGCCGCCTTGAGCGCGCCGAGCCGGGTGAGGGTGATGTCAGACGCCCACACGGCCGCACGCTCCGGCGTGGCGTGGTCCGGCCACGCGTAGTCCGGCGGCACGTTCTTGCTGACGTCGATCGATCCGGCTCGCGCTTTCACTTCGGCCAGATGCAACCGCGAGAATTCGGCGAGCTGCGCGAACAGCTTGGCGACCGGTTCATTGCCGGCCTCGGCCATCGCCTTGGCGAGATCGTCGTAATGCGTAGCAGCGTCTTCCTCAACCTTGGCGGCGTAGCTGAAGAAGTCCGGCAGCGTGTTGATCTCCAGGCCGCCTTTGTAGTGTGCGGCAGCGGGAGTCACGGCCATCTTCTGCGGCTTGGTTTTGTCGCCTTCGAACTTCACCAGGATGTCCTCGTTTCGCACGAAGGTCTGGCAGGCGAGACGGTAGCGCGGCGGGATGTCGTTGACTTCGGCGTTGGTGATCTCGTCCTTGGTGATCTTGCCGAGCTGGCGCAGAACTTCCTTCTCCTTTTCGGTCAGCGCGACCGCCGACTTGGCTTTCGGATTGAAGTGCTCGACCTGCACCAGGCAGGAGCCGCACTCACCGTCCTGACAGTCAAACGGGATCGGAATTTTGTGGGCCTTCGCGACGGCCAGAATGGTGCCGCGATCGCCGGCGACGGCATAGACGGTGACGTCCTTCGCCATGACGGGCGAAGAGAAGGTAATGTTGGCCAAGGCGCTCTCCTGTTAGCTGTGTGATCCACCGACGCCGCTGGCGTCCTTGGCCACCGCCTTGGCAAGAAGCAGGCCACGGAAAACTGAAAGAAATATCAGTTAGTTGTGCAATTTGCTGCGATCAGTAGCTGGGTCGGAGGGGATCTCGTTTCCGACACAAATGTACGAGTGTTGACAAAGTCGTGAGCCGAGGGCGGCGGGATCGCGACCATGCGTCGCGGCCGGATACCTCCGTGTTACAAACTTTTAATGCAGCCGCCAGCGCGCGGTAAGGCACGAGCCCCCATCTTCAGACCCACAGGTGCTGATCCTGCACCACCGAATTCCTGGTTCTGGAGACTCTTCGAATGACTGACCGCCGTTTCGACGCCCCTTCGCAGCCGTCCCGTCCGGCCCGCCGTTCCGTGTTCTCGGCCCGCAAGTTCGCGCTGATGGCAGCGGTGGTGGGCGGTCTCGGCGCCGGCGCGTTCGGGTTGTCGCAGACCCCGGCTTCGGTTGATCTGTTCAGCACACCGGCGCACGCCCAGGTTGGTAACAAGGTCAACCAGGCTCAGCAGCCGGTCGGCTTTGCCGATATCGTGGAGAAGGTGAAGCCTTCGGTGATCTCGGTGAAGGTCAATATTGCCGAGAAGGTTGCGAAGAACGACGACCGCAGCGAGGACTCGCCGTTCCCGCCGGGCTCCCCGATGGAGCGTTTCTTCCGCCGCTTCGGCGGCGAGCTGCCGCCGGGCATGCGCGGGCATCGCGGCGGCGGCATGATGACCGGGCAGGGCTCGGGCTTCTTCATCACCGCCGACGGCTATGCGGTGACCAACAACCACGTCGTCGACGGCGCCGACAAGGTTGAAGTCACGACCGACGACGGCAAGACCTACAAGGCCAAGGTGATCGGCACCGATCAGCGGACCGATCTGGCGCTGATCAAGGTCGAAGGTCGCACCGATTTCCCGTTCGCCAAGCTGTCCGACGGCAAGCCGCGGATCGGCGACTGGGTGCTGGCGGTCGGCAACCCGTTCGGTCTCGGCGGCACCGTGACGGCCGGCATCGTTTCGGCCTCGGGCCGCGACATCGGCAACGGACCGTATGACGACTTCATTCAGATCGACGCGCCGGTGAACAAGGGCAATTCCGGTGGCCCGGCGTTCGATACCAATGGCGAAGTAATGGGCGTCAACACCGCGATCTACTCGCCCTCAGGCGGCAGCGTCGGCATTGCGTTCTCGATCCCTGCGTCGACCGTCAAGCAAGTGGTGCAGCAGCTCAAGGACAAGGGTTCGGTCAGCCGTGGCTGGATCGGCGTCCAGATTCAGCCGGTGACCCCTGAAATCGCCGACAGCCTTGGCCTGAAGAAGGCCGAAGGCGCGTTGGTCGCCGAACCGCAAAAGGACGGCCCCGCGGCGAAGGCCGGCATCGAGTCGGGCGACGTGATCACCGCCGTCAACGGCACGCCGGTGAAGGACGCGCGCGAACTGGCGCGGACCATCGGCGGCTTTGCGCCTGGCAACACCGTGAAGCTGACGGTCGTGCACAAGGGCTCTGACAAGGAGCTCAGCCTGACGCTCGGCCAATTGCCGAACCAGATCGAGGCCAAGGCCAGCAACGACGACGATAGCGGTCGCAGCTCCGGCCGGGGCACCGAGGTGCCGCGGCTTGGTCTGACGATCGCGCCGTCCAGCTCGGTCGCCGGCGCCGGCAAGGACGGCGTGGTGGTGACGGACGTGGATCCGAAGAGCGCCGCCGCCGATCGCGGCTTCAAGGAGGGCGACGTGATTCTCGAGGTTGCCGGCAAGACCATCGCCAGCCCCGGTGACGTGCGCGAAGCGATCAACGCCGCCAAGGCCGACAACAAGAACAGCGTGCTGATCCGGGTCCGCTCGGGTGGCTCCTCGCGCTTCGTCGCGCTGCCGATCTCGGCCAAGGGCTGATCGTCGCGCAGAGTTGGAGAGAGTCGCCGGCAACGTCGCCCCCGCCGACGGCCTTTCCTGGGGACGGGTGAACAACTCGTCCCCGCCCTCTACCTTCCGCCCGGAGTCAGCCCCCCTCCGTCGGAAGGACTAGGCGGGCGGTGGAGTTCCCCCAGCTCCATCGCCCGCTTCCATGTCCGGTGGGCGCATCCTGCCGCCTTGCATGGAGGCTGAAGTCCCGTCATGGTGCCCGAAACCAGCAAGCCTTTGAGCGAATCCGAATCCAATATGCGCCTCCTGATCATCGAGGATGACCGCGAATCCGCCGATTATCTGGTGAAAGCGTTTCGCGAGGTGGGCCATGTCGCCGATCTCGCCAGCGATGGCGAGGAAGGACTCGCACTCGCCGACAGCGGCGACTACGACGTGCTGGTGATCGACCGCATGCTGCCCAAGCGCGACGGCCTGTCGGTGATCGGCACGCTGCGCGACAAGGGCAATCGCACTCCGGCGCTGATCCTATCCGCGCTCGGCCAGGTCGACGACCGCATCAAGGGCTTGCGCGCCGGCGGCGACGACTATCTGCCCAAGCCCTACGCCTTTGCCGAGTTGCTCGCCCGCGTGGAGGTGTTGTCGCGCCGCCACGGCGGTCCGGCGGAAGAGACCAGCTACCGCGTCGGCGATCTCGAACTCGACCGGCTGTCACACCGCGTCACCCGAGGCGGTGAAGAGCTGACGCTGCAGCCGCGCGAATTCCGTCTGCTCGAATATCTGATGAAGCATGCCGGCCAGGTCGTGACCCGCACCATGCTGTTGGAGAACGTGTGGGACTATCACTTCGATCCGCAGACCAACGTGATTGACGTCCACATCTCCCGCTTGCGCGCCAAGATCGACAAAGGCTTCGATCGGCCGCTGCTGCACACCATCCGCGGCGCGGGGTATATGATCCGTGACGGCATTCGGTAAACTGATCCGAACCACGGCGTTTCGGCTGACGCTGGTTTACCTGTTTCTGTTCGGGCTGTTCGCGGCTTCGCTGCTGGGCTACTTCGCTTGGAATACGCGCCGGCTGATCACTGATCAGATCACCACAACGGTGAACGCCGAGATCGGCGAGATCGACGACATCTACACAAGGCGCGGTCTGCGCGGGCTGGTGTTCACGATCGAGAACCGGGCGCTACGGCCGGGCGCGAACCTTTATCTCGTCACAACGCCGGCGGGGCAGGCGGTGGCCGGCAATGTTGGCGCGCTGGCCCCGGGCGTGATGAGCAAGACCGGCTGGAGCGAGACCTTTTATCGCCGGCTTGACGATCAGGATCGCGGCGATCACCGCGCGCTGGTCCGCGTCACCGAACTGTCGAGCGGGTTTCGCCTGCTGGTCGGCCGCGACCTCGAGGAGCGGCGCCGGCTGTTCAAGGTGGTGGCCTCGGCGGCGCAGTGGTCGGTTCTGATCGTGGTGGTGCTGGGGCTCGGCGGCGGCATCTTTGTCGCCCGCCGCGTGCTGCGGCGGATCGATGCGATGACCGGCACCACGCAGCGGATCATGGCCGGAGATCTGTCCGGCCGGCTACCGGTCGGCCGCAGCGGCGACGAACTCGACCGCCTGGCGGAAAATCTCAACGCGATGCTGGAGCGGATCGAGGCGTTGATGAACGGCCTCAAGGAGGTCTCCGACAACATCGCGCACGATTTGAAGACGCCGCTGACGCGGCTGCGAAACAGGGCCGAGGAGGCACTGGCGCTGTCGGGGAGCGAGGCCGATTATCGGGCAGCGCTGGAGCGCACCATCGAGGAGTCGGACGGGCTGATCCGGACCTTCAATGCGCTGTTGATGATCGCGCGCGCCGAGTCCGGCCATGCCAGCGGAGAGATGGATTCCTTCGATGCCGCCGACATCGCGCGCGACATCCACGAGCTGTACGAGCCACTGGCGGAAGACAACGGTTTGACCCTACGGGTGGAGGCCGATTCCGCGCCGGTGCGTGGCAATCGCGAATTGATCAGCCAAGCGCTCGCAAATCTGGTCGAGAACGCAATCAAATACGGCCAACCCCAGCTCGCGCTGACCGCTCCGGGCGCCGAACCGCAGGCCGTCATCCCGGCAGAGATTGCTTCGATCCTGATCGAAGCGCGCCGCGATGGAGAGCAGGCCCTGCTCAGCGTGACCGACCATGGCCGCGGCATCCCTGAAGCGGACCGCAAGCACGCCGTCGAGCGCTTCGTGCGGCTCGAAGCCAGCCGGACGCTGCCGGGTTCCGGACTCGGACTCAGCCTGGCTTCGGCGGTGGCGACGCTGCACGGCGGCGAGCTGCGGCTGTCCGACGCGCAGCCGGGTTTGCGCGCCACGCTTGCAATTCCGGCGCACACGGGCGAAGGACTGGCTCCAAGCAATCCGATCCCAGAACCGACGCCGGCATGACTTCCTCCGCGATTGACGCGGGCATCCCATCCTCCGCCCTGGCCGCGCGCTTCGCTGCCGGACCGCAATTGCATGCGCCGGAGGAGGCGCAGAAGAAGCTTGCCGACTGGCTCGCCGATCTGCCAGCCGAGCGGTCCGGCGCGATCCAAGCCGTTGCCGATCGCTACCCGCCCATCGGCACGCTGCTCCAGGCGATCGCGGAAGCTTCTCCCTACCTGTTCGATCTCATCCGCTCGGATCCGGCACGGTTGTTGCGGGTGCTGCGCAACGATCCCGACGTCGGCTTCAGCTCGCTGCTCGACAGCACCGCGGGCGCGGTGGCGGCGGCAGCCGATGAAGCCGAGGTGATGACGATCCTCCGCCGGATGAAGGCGGAGGCCGCGCTCTCGATCGCGCTGTGTGACATCGGCGGGCTGTGGCCGGTGATGCAGGTGACGCAGGCGCTGACCGATCTTGCCGTCAATTCGGTGCAGATGACGTTGCGCTTCTTGCTCCGCCAGGAGGCCGCGCGCGGCCGCATCAACCCGCCCAACACCGACGCGCCCGAACAGGGCTCGGGCCTGGTCGTGCTGGCGATGGGCAAGATGGGCGCCGGCGAGCTGAACTACTCCAGCGATATCGACCGGATCGTGTTCTACGATCTCGACGCGCCCACGCTGGCGCCGGACATCGAGCCGCAGCCGTTCTTCGTGCGGGTGACGCAAGGGCTCAGCCGCATCCTGCAGCAGCGCCGGCACGACGGCTACGTGTTCCGCGTCGACCTGCGGCTGCGCCCCGACCCGGCGTCGACACCGGTGGCGCTGTCGACGGTGTCGGCGCTGAATTACTACGAACGCGAGGGCCGCACCTGGGAGCGTGCGGCGATGATCAAGGCGCGGGCCTGCGCCGGAGACCTCGTTGCAGGCGAAGCGCTGCTCGGCGACATCGCGCCGTTCGTTTGGCGCAAGCACCTCGATTTCGCCGCGCTGTCCGATGTGCACGACATGAAGCGGCAGATGCAGACCTTTCGCGGCCAGACCGAGATCGCGGTCGAAGGTCACAACGTCAAGGTCGGCCGCGGCGGCATTCGCGAGATCGAATTCTTCGCGCAGACTCAGCAACTGATCGCGGGCGGGCGACATCCGGAACTGCGGGTGCGGCCGACACTGGCAGCGCTCGATATTTTGGCCGCGCGCAATTGGATCACCTACGAGGCGCGCGACGAGCTGAGCCAGGCCTATCAATTCCTGCGCCGCGTCGAGCATCGCATCCAGATGATCGCCGACGAGCAGACGCACACGCTGCCAGACAGCGTCGAGGGTATCGAACGGTTCGCGCGCTTCTTCGGCTACGACGGCCGCGCGACGTTCGCGCGCGATCTGCTGGCGCATCTCGAATGCGTGCAGGGCCACTACGCCAAATTGTTCGAAGGCGACCCCGCCGGCACTGCCAAGGAACCGATCGACTATGCGGGCGGTCCGGAAGATACGCGGCTGCTCGATCACCTTGTTGCGCTCGGCTACAAGAAACCGCTGATGGTCGCAACCACGCTGCAGCAATGGATGGCGGGCGGCTATCGGGTACTCAAGGTCGAAGCCACGCAGCGCGCGTTCCGTGAGTTCGTGCCGGCGCTGGTCGAGGAGCTCGCGCGCGCCGAAGAGCCGGACAATGCGATCAATTCGTTCGACCGCTTGCTGCAGGCGCTGCATCGCGGCGGCCGGCTGATCTCGCTGCTCAGCCAGAACCGCGAATTGCTGACACTGGTCGCCTTGGTGCTCGGGGCGGCGCCGCGGCTCGGCGATATGCTGGCGCGACAGCCGCAGATCCTCGATGGCCTGATCGATCCGCGCTTCTTCGGCGCGATGCCGGACCGCGCCGAACTCTCGACGCGACTTGCTGGGACACTGGTGGATGCCGGCTCCTACGAGGAGTTTCTCGATCGGCTGCGGCTGTTCGGGCAGGAAAGCCTGTTCCTGATCGGCACGCGAATCTTGTCCGGCACGGTGTCGACCCAGCAAGCCAGCGTCGCCTTCGCCGATGTCGCCGAAGGCATCGTCGGTACGGTGCATCAGCTCGTCAGCGCCCAGTTCGCCACGCAATACGGCCGGATCAAGGGACAGGAGACGGCAATCCTGGCAATGGGCAAGCTCGGCAGCCGCGAGATGACGGCGTCGTCCGATCTCGATCTGATCCTGATCTACGATTTCGATCACGAGCAGCCCGACAGCGACGGCGAACGGTCGCTGCACGGTGCTCAGTACTTCGCGCGCTTCACCCAGCGACTGATCTCGGCGTTCACCACCCGGACTAATTACGGTGTGCTGTACGAAGTCGACATGCGGCTGCGGCCGTCTGGCCGTGCCGGTCCGGTCGCATCGCGGCTGGATGCCTTCGCCGAGTATCAGGAGAGCGAGGCCTGGACCTGGGAGCACCTCGCGCTTACGCGCGCGCGAGTCATTTCGGCGTCTCCGGAGTTCCGGGCCCGGATTGAAGCAGTCATCCGCGCGGTACTGACCCGTCCTCGCGATCCGATGATCATCGCCAACGACGTCGCGGAGATGCGCCACGCCATCGCTCAAGAGAAGGGCGAGGACGACGTCTGGGATCTGAAATACGCCGCTGGCGGCATGGTCGATATCGACTTCATCGCGCAGTATCTGCAACTCGTCCACGCGCACGCCAATCCGGATATTCTTGGCGTCAACACGCTGGCAGCGATCGACAATGCGGCGCGCCTCGGCGTCCTCGCGCAGGCCGATGCCGACGTGCTGCGGCCGGCGGCGCGCCTGTATCACGACCTGACGCAGATCCTGCGTCTGTGCGTCAGCGAAAAATTCAAGCCGGAAAGCGCGGGCGACGATCTGCTGCGGGTCATGGTCCGGGCCGGCGATGCCCCGGATTTCTCCTCGCTCGAGGCGCGGGTGAAGGAAACCCAGGCCGAGGTAAGGGCGGTCTTCAACCGGCTGATCGGCGGCAGCGAGTAAGACCTAGAGATTTTAGTTGGCTTTCGCCGCCGGACCGAGACCGGACGCTGCCGCAGGCAGCGGCTCGCAGTCCATCGAATACACCAGCTCACCGGTTGCGGTTTGACCAATCGGCTGGCAGGGCGCGGCATCAGTGGCCGACATCGCGCGCTGCGCTGCGACGAGTTGTGCGCCAGGCAGGTCGGTGTCGCCACGCGTTGCCAGATAGATCACCCCGAGCAGACCACCGGTGATCGCCGCCCGAAACGTCCATGTCGCGAATTGATGGAAGATGGCACTGAAGTTCAACGCCTTTGCCTCCGACGCTCTCCGCTCTTACACGCGGCCAGGACGGCCACACAATACGGATTTCGGCTAAGCGGCGCGGTCAGGCGGCGACCGCGGTCCACCATTGCTGAACTACGGCTGGACTGGTGAGCTGGATCGTCGCCGATGCTTCGAGCTGGGCTTGCCGGTAGGCGCTGGCTGTCACGCCGAAACGCGCCCGGAAGCTGCGGCTGAAATGCGCCTCGCTCTTGAAGCCGAGGTCGGCCGCAAGGCGCGAGAGCCGGCGGGTGTCGAGCGGATCGCTCAGCGCGGCCTGGACCGCGAGCAGCCGTCGTTCCTGCACGTAGCGCATGATGCCGCCTCGGTCGGCGAACAACCGATAGAGTGAAGCGCGGGAGACTTCGAGTTTCTGGGCCAGCCAATCCGGCGACAGTTCCGGGACTGCCAGGTTCTCGCGGATCAGAGCCTCGCTCAGCGCGACGATCGTGTCGTCGGTGTCCCTCTGCGGTTCCAGCTGATCCGGAGTCACCGGCGCCAGTAGCCGTCTGAGAAAGCCGGCGGTCTCGGCGACGGTGATGGCCACGTCGTCGGTGGTCAGCTGCGCGCTGCGTTCCTGCAGCGACAGCATATGGGCGGCCAGCAGATCGTTGCGCAGCGGGTCGAGCCGGGGCTTCAGCCTGTCCAAAGGCACGTCACCCAGCAGCTTGCGCGGGACCACGAGACAGACCGTCCGCGACGCGAAAGCCCGGGTTGCCAGCGGATAGGCGAGGTCGATCAGCGCGACCTTGCCTGGCCCTATGGTGGTTTGCTGCCGTGTGACAGTGCCATTGAACCCACCGGTCACATAGAGATGCAGCAGGAGGTGGTCCGGCGTTGCGGCGATCCGCTGCTCGTCCCGGACGAAATCCTGCGCGTTAAACGCGACCTTTGCGACCACGAGATCGCCGATGATCACGCCGAACGCCGACCCGGTCGGGGTCTTGCTGCCACGTAAACAGGGCCGCGGCTCGAAAAGCGGCGAAATCACCGCGCGCCAAGTGGCGAAGGCGTTGTCTTCATCGAGACCGGAGGTGACGTAGAACAGGCGGGGGAGGGCAGCCATGAATCAATTTTGTCACACGTCGCTCACCCGGCCGGCGCACCAGCGTCTGACAGGTTGAGAACCCCATTCTACCGCATTTCACCGCCGGATACGAATCGTAGAGCCGCTCCGCCAAGCAATATCGCACGGTGAGATGGGGGCGACCGCCTCGGTCCGCCCGCCGGACCCGGCGGCTGTATCCACACGGCGCCGTTCGGTTCGCCGGATGAGACGCTCGGTCAAAGGAAACAGACGCCGGCCGGCTGCTTGGAACGCTCCCGCACTGTCGCTCCGCTTCGAGGCTGTTTTAGAACGTCCGTCAGACACATCGCGTTGCAAACGCGAAGCGTACTGAAATGGCGGATAGCCACGCACGTCTCGCACGCGCGTGGCCGGTGGGGGCTGATTTCATGACAAACGGACTTTGCAAGTACACGGCGATTCTGCT
The DNA here is from genome assembly GCF_048594845.1 of Rhodopseudomonas sp. Classification (GTDB taxonomy): domain Bacteria; phylum Pseudomonadota; class Alphaproteobacteria; order Rhizobiales; family Xanthobacteraceae; genus Rhodopseudomonas. The sequence continues at coordinate 30,710 of NZ_JBMDXE010000292.1, forward strand.
CTGCACCTCGTTTCTGGTCAGCGCATCCGGTTCGATCGTCTCCGCCGCAGAACCCGCTGTGAAAGCCAAGTCGGCGTCCGAGATCTCGGCCCAGCTTCGGCAAACGCTGGCCGACGCATTGCGCCGGGGCGAGCGCGAGCTGATTGCCCAAGCCTATGATAGCACTTACCGCAATCCCGCCTTACGGAGTGCGGTGGTCGAATTCGCCGCGGGTCTGTCGCCAGTTACATCGCGGAACGTCTCTACGGCAGCCGATCTCGGCATGCTGACATCAGGGCAATCGCTGACTTTGGCTCCCAATGCGGCCCAGGTGATCGCTGCCAGAACGACGACAACCTCGGGACTTGCGGCGGCGTCGTACCAGAACGGCGCGATGGCGAACAACACGTCGCCCAATCTGCCCAATCCGCTGCCGAGCGTTCGCGACCAGACCTGGAACCTCGATATGATCGGCGCCCAGGCCGCCTACAATCGTGGTTTCACCGGTGCGGGCGTCAATGTGACCGTAGCCGACACCGGCTTCGACCTCGGCAATGCCGGCCTCTCCAGCAAATTGCTGACCAGCCTCGGACGCAACTACGTCGTCAAGCAGGGCGATGTCTTCGACCAGAACCAGCTGACGCCGCTCAACGACAGCGATATCCACGGCTCGCATGTCGCCGGCATCGTGGCCGGGGAGAAGTTCGACAACGTCGCGGCCCATGGCGTGGCCTACGACGCCAACATTATCCCGCTTCGTGTGCTGACGGGGAACGCTGGATCGGGGTACGTCGTCGCGGGAAGCAGCGACGCGACGGTGGAGGCACTGAATTACTTCGCGGGCCTCACTGGCACCATGGTCTACAACGCCAGCTACGGACCGAATTTCAACGGATCGACGAACCTGACGCAATGGGTCGTCGGCGATGTGACCGAAGAGGCCAACGCCGCGCTCAGCGCGCTGCAGGCCGGCAAGATCATCGTGGCCGCCAACGGCAACGACCGTGCTGCCAATCCTGTTGCGGCGCGTAATCCTTCGGGACTCGCGCTGCTGCCTTTTCTGAACCCCGCCCATGCCGCACTTGGCGTGTATGATGATCTGGGACAGAAGCTTGACGCGACTGCTCTACAGAACCAGAGCGGCCAGATCATCGGCGTGATGTCGGTCGGATTCAACAAGACGCCGGCCTACTACTCCAACCTTTGCGGCGTCACCGCGAGCTGGTGCGTCGCGGCACCCGGCGGTGACGAACGTACCGGCCCCGAGATCTACTCGACCGTTCCCGACAACACCTATGCGTTCGAGGCCGGCACCTCGATGGCAGCACCGACGGTCTCTGGCGCGGTAGCGGTCTTGATCCAGGCCAATCCGACGTACAACGCCCAGGATCTCGCGCATCTGCTGTTCTCGACCACCGAGGATCTCGGCGCGCCGGGCATTGACGCGGTGTTCGGCCAAGGCCTGATCCGGCTTGATCGTGCGACCGACGGTCCGGCAACGCTGGCTGCGAACACTGCGGTCAACGTTGATGCCAGCCAGACGACCTATTGGAGCCAGCTGCTGACCACGCAGGGCGACTTCAGCAAGGTCGGCCAAGGCATTCTGACGATCTCCGGCCGAACCAATGCCGACGGCAACGTGTTCGCGCAGCTCGGTACGCTCGCGGTCGACGGCACGCTGACGATGAACGCGGGCAAGCTGTCGGTCGCACAGCCCGCGACGCTGGCGGGCTTCGGCACCGTGGTTGGCGACTCGGTGATCGCCGGCGCGCTGTCGCCCGGCAAGATGGCCAATATTGGCGATCTCGTCGCGAACGGCTCGGTTGCGGCCGGCACCGTGCTGACCGGCAATTCGGTGGGCACGCTGACTTTCAACGGCAACGTCACGCTGACCTCGACGGCGACGACGCGCATCGACATCGACGGCAATCTTATCGTGCCGGGTGGCCCCGGCACTTACGACAAGATCTTCGTCACCGGCGCCGGCAACGTGTTCTATGCGGCCGGCACGCTGACGCCGGTGCTACGCGGAAGCGTCGGCACCGTCAGCAACTATACGCCGGCGCTCGGCACAGACTTCGCGATCGTGCAGGCACAGAACGGCGCCAGCACCGCCGGTAGCTTTTCATCGCTGGCGCAGCCGACCGCAGGGCTTGCGGCGAATACGCGGTTCGATCTGGTGTACGATCCCACGGCGCTGACCCTGGTGGTCACGCCGGCAAACTTCAGCACCTTCGCGGCCAGCGGGCAACTCGGCGCCAACCAGCGCTCGGTCGCCGGTGCGCTCGACAACGCGCGGCCAGCGGCGGGTGTGCTGCCCTCGGCACGCGAGAAGTCATTGTTCGATGCGCTGTACAAGCTCGACTCCGAGACGCAGTACGACAAGGCGCTGACGCAGCTTTCCGGCCCTGGCCAACCTGCGGTGTCGAGCTCGTCGCTGCAGGCCTTCACCGGCTTCCTCGGGGCGATTGGCGATCGTCAGGATACGATCGCTCTCGGCGGCGAGCAGGGACAGAACGGCGCGGCGCAGTCCTTCGCGCTGTCCTATGCGGGCCGCAACACCATGACCGCGGAGACGTCCGCTGCAATGAACGCGTTCGCGTCTGTCACGCCGGCGGAGCGGGTGCAGGACGGCTGGTCGGCCTGGGGGCAGGGTTTTGGCCGCGACGCCCGCGTCCGCGACAGCGCCGATCTGTCCGGCTCCAAGGCGACCAGCGGCGGCTTCGTTGTCGGCGCCGACCGCCGCTTCTCC
>NZ_JBMDXE010000293.1:0-1741 GCF_048594845.1 Rhodopseudomonas sp.
GCAGGACGTCTACATGGGCGACATCCCGCTCATGACGATGAACGGCACCTTCGTGGTCAACGGCACCGAGCGCGTCATCGTCTCGCAGATGCACCGTTCGCCGGGCGTGTTCTTCGATCACGACAAGGGCAAGACGCATTCGTCGGGCAAGCTGCTGTTCGCCGCCCGCGTCATCCCGTATCGCGGTTCCTGGCTCGATATCGAGTTCGACGCCAAGGACATCGTGTTCGCGCGTATCGACCGTCGCCGCAAGATTCCGGTGACGTCGCTGATGTTCGCCCTCGGCCTCGACGGCGAAGAGATCCTCAGCACTTTCTACAAGAAGATCCTCTACAAGCGCACCAAGGACGGCTGGCGCGTGCCGTTCGACGCCTCGCGCTTCCGCGGCTATTCGACCGTCAACGACCTGATCGACGCCGACACCGGCAAGGTCGTGCTCGAAGCCGGCAAGAAGCTGACCGTGCGTGCCGCCCGCCAGCTGCAGGAGAAGGGCCTCAAGGCGCTGCGTCTGTCGGACGAAGAGCTCGTCGGCAACTATCTGGCCGAGGACCTGGTCAATCCGAAGACCGGTGAGATCTACGCCGAAGCCGGCGAGGAGATCACCGAGAAGTCGCTGAAGGCGCTGAACGAGGAAGGCTACAAGGAACTGCCGCTCCTCGATATCGACCACGTCAATGTCGGCCCGTACATCCGCAACACGCTTGCGGCCGACAAGAACATGACCCGCGAAGACGCGCTGTTCGACATCTACCGGGTGATGCGCCCGGGCGAGCCGCCGACGCTCGAGTCCGCGCAGAACATGTTCCAGTCGCTGTTCTTCGACAGTGAGCGCTACGACTTGTCCGCGGTTGGCCGCGTCAAGATGAACATGCGCCTCGACCTCGACGCGCCCGATACCCATCGCACGCTGCGCAAGGAAGACATCCTGGCGGTGATCCAGACCCTGGTCGGTCTGCGCGACGGCAAGGGCGAGATCGACGACATCGACCATCTTGGCAACCGCCGTGTGCGCTCGGTCGGTGAGCTGATGGAGAACCAGTACCGCATCGGTCTGCTGCGCATGGAGCGTGCGATTAAGGAGCGGATGTCGTCGGTCGATATCGACACGGTGATGCCGCAGGACCTGATCAACGCCAAGCCGGCCGCGGCCGCGGTGCGCGAGTTCTTCGGCTCGTCGCAGCTGTCGCAGTTCATGGACCAGACCAACCCGCTGTCGGAAATCACCCACAAGCGCCGCCTGTCGGCGCTTGGCCCGGGCGGTCTGACCCGCGAGCGCGCCGGCTTCGAAGTCCGCGACGTGCATCCGACCCACTACGGCCGGATCTGCCCGATCGAGACGCCGGAAGGTCCGAACATCGGCCTGATCAACTCGCTCGCGACCTTCGCGCGCGTGAACAAATACGGCTTCGTCGAGACCCCGTATCGCAAGGTCAAGGAAGGCCGCGTCACCGACGAGGTCGTGTACTTGTCGGCGATGGAAGAGGGCCGCTACGCGGTCGCTCAGGCCAACGTGTCGCTCGACGCCAAGGGCAAGTTCACCGACGATCTGGTGGTCTGCCGCGCCGGCGGGACGCGCGACGTCGTGCCGTTGCCGGCCGATCAGGTCGACTACATGGACGTGTCGCCGAAGCAGCTGGTTTCGGTCGCCGCGGCGCTGATCCCGTTCCTCGAGAACGACGACGCCAACCGCGCGCTGATGGGCTCGAACATGCAGCGTCAGGCGGTGCCGCTGGTTCGCGCC
>NZ_JBMDXE010000294.1:0-43901 GCF_048594845.1 Rhodopseudomonas sp.
CCGGGCCATCATCGTCGGCCATTCCGAGCGCCGCGCCGACCATGCCGAGACCGACGCAATCGTCCGCAGCAAGGCGCAGGCAGTATGGCGGGCAGGGCTGGTGGCAATCGTCTGCGTCGGCGAGACGCAGGGCGAGCGCAATGCCGGCCATACGCTCGATGTCGTCGCCGGTCAGCTCGCCGGCTCGTTGCCGGACGGTGCGACCGCGGCGAATCTGGTGGTTGCCTATGAGCCGGTCTGGGCGATCGGCACCGGCATGACCCCGACAGTCGAGGATGTCGAGGAAGTTCATGGCTTTATCCGCCAGACCCTGACGCAGCGCTTTAGCGTCGAAGGTGGGCGCATGCGGCTGCTGTACGGCGGCTCGGTGAAGCCGTCGAATGCCCGGGAGCTGCTGGCCGTGCCGCACGTCAACGGCGCGCTGGTCGGCGGGGCCAGCCTGAAGGCGTCGGACTTCCTTGCGATCGCCGCCGGCTGCCCCTAACTGAGGGCGAACCAAAGGCTTTATCGGCTGCGGTCTGGGGCCGTCCGGGGGTGACAATGCCCCCGGCGATCGTGTACAGACCGCGCGACTTCGTTTGATCCCGCAAGCCTGTCGAACAGCTCGCGCCGGCGCCATGCCGGCCTTTCGGCGGTCCGGGCTTGTGATGGAAGGGTGCTATGCAGACTGTCATTATCGTCATCCACCTGATGTTGGTCCTCGGCCTGATCGGCGCTGTGTTGCTGCAGAAGTCCGAAGGCGGCGGCCTTGGCGTCGGCGGTGGCGGCGGTGGTGGCTTCATGTCGAGTCGCGGCACCGCGAATCTCCTGACGCGCACCACTGCGATCATGGCGGCGGGGTTCTTCGTCACCAGCCTGCTGCTCGGCTGGCTCGCGACCTACAACCGCAAGCCGACCTCGATCCTGCCGACCGCCGTTCCGGCCCAGACCGCGCCGGGTACTCCGGTGCCGCCTACCTCGCAGGGCGGTGGTCTGCTCGACAGCCTGAAACAGTCGGACCAGCAGCAAAGCCAGACCCCGGCGGCTCCAGCTCCGCCGCAGTCGAAATAAGCATTGCCGGCATGCATCGGCGGAAGCTCGGACAACGTCTGAGCCTCCGCTCGTAATTCTATGACGGCGCTGAGCTTTCAGCGTCACCCACAGGCGTTTGGAAAACTCCCCGCGGGATGCGAATCGCTTTTGCGAATCGGACCTGGGGCCTTAAAGGTAAAGTCCCATGGCGCGGTACATCTTCATCACCGGCGGCGTGGTCTCCTCGCTCGGCAAGGGTCTGGCTTCAGCGGCACTCGGTGCCCTGCTGCAGGCGCGAGGCTACAAAGTCCGCCTTCGCAAGCTCGATCCCTATCTCAACCTCGATCCCGGAACGATGTCGCCGTATCAGCACGGCGAAGTGTTCGTGACCGATGACGGCGCCGAGACCGATCTCGATCTCGGCCACTATGAACGCTTCACCGGGCGGCCTGCGACAAAGCAGGACAACATCACCACCGGTCGGATCTATCAGGACATCCTGACCAAGGAGCGCCGCGGCGACTATCTCGGCGCCACCATCCAGGTGGTCCCGCACGTCACCAACGCGATCAAGGACTTCATCGTCAGCGACAATGACGGCTACGACTTCGTGCTGGTCGAGATCGGCGGCACCGTCGGCGATATCGAGGGCCTGCCGTTCTTCGAGGCGATCCGCCAGATCAAGAACGATCTGCCGCGCGGCGACGTGATCTACATTCACCTGACGCTGCTGCCCTACATTCCGAGCGCCGGCGAGCTGAAGACCAAGCCGACCCAGCATTCGGTCAAAGAGCTGCGCTCGATCGGCATCCAGCCCGACATCCTGCTGTGCCGCACGGATCGCGAGATACCCAAGGAAGAGCGGCGCAAGCTCGGGCTTTTCTGCAACGTCCGTGAAAGCGCGGTGATCGAAGCGCGCGACGTCGACAATATCTATGCTGTGCCCGAGGCGTATCACGCCGCCGGGCTCGACGACGAAGTTCTTGCGGCATTCGCGATCGCCGCCAAGGGGCCGCCGCAGCTGGCGCGCTGGCACGAGATCAACGAGCGCGTCCGCAATCCCGAAGGCGCCGTGACGATTGCCATCGTCGGCAAGTACACCGGGATGAAGGACGCCTATAAATCGCTGATCGAGGCGCTCTCTCACGGCGGCATCGCCAACAAGGTGAAGGTCAATCTCGACTGGATCGAGAGCGAGGTGTTCGAGAACGAGGACCCGGCGCCGTTCCTCGAACACGTCAACGGCATCCTCGTCCCTGGCGGTTTCGGCCAGCGCGGCGCCGAGGGTAAGATCGAGGCGGCGCGTTTCGCCCGCGAGCGCAACGTGCCGTATTTCGGCATCTGCTTCGGCATGCAGATGGCGGTGATCGAGGCGGCGCGGAATCTCGCCGGCATCGAGCACGCCAACTCGACGGAGTTTGGCCCGACCGACGAACCGCTGGTTGGCTTGATGACCGAATGGATGCGCGGCAACGAGTTGGAGAAGCGCCACAATGCCGGCGACCTCGGCGGCACGATGCGGCTCGGCGCCTATCCGGCGACGCTTAAGCGCGGCAGCCGTGTCTCGGGCGTCTATGGCGGCGCGACCGAGATCTCCGAGCGGCATCGACACCGCTACGAGGTGAACACCGCCTACAAGGACCGGCTCGAGCAGCACGGCCTGCGCTTCTCCGGGATGTCGCCGGACGGCCTGCTGCCGGAAATCGTCGAGTACGAAGAGCACCCCTGGTTCATCGGCGTGCAATTCCACCCCGAGCTCAAGTCTCGCCCGTTCGAACCGCACCCGCTGTTCGCGTCGTTCGTTGGTGCGGCGCTGGTGCAGAGCCGGCTGGTGTAGTCTCTGGAGAGCTATTCGGGCTCCGGGCTTAGGTTTCGATCTGCTTAGTTGGTACTCCACTTTCGTCATGGGCGGGCTTGTCCCGGCCACCCACGCTGTTTCCCCATCTCAGTCAGCAAGGCGTGGATGCCCGCGACGAGCCCGGGCATGACAGCGGGCAAGTGCATTCGACGCACGCCGATTCCTCATCCTGAGGATCCCGGCGAAGCCGGGCGTCTCGAAGAATGGGCCGCGGGTACGTGCGGCCCGTGGTTCGAGACGGCGCTACGCGCCTCCTTACCATGAGGTTTCGCGTGCAGGATCAGTCTCAATTCTCGAACAGCACGAACGCAGCCCATACCGACGGATCTTCGGCGGCTTTGATCTTGCCGTGGATCGCCTCGATGCGGACTTTGCGCAGGGCGGACGCGTAGTCGAGGTTTTCGTCGGCGAGTACCTGGTACAGCCGCGCCATGAAGTTGGCGGTACCTTCGTCGCTGACTTCCCATAGCGTCAGCAACGAGCGCCGCGCGCCGGCAATCGCCAGAGCGGTCGGCAGACCGCGGACGCTGCCGATCCGGCTCGGGTCACCGAGCGCGGTTTGACAGGCCGACAGCACGACGAGATCGGCAGCCGACAGATTCCAGTCCATCAATTCGCGGGCATAGATCACGCCGTCCTCGCCGTCGCGGCGGGGCGGGCGACTGAGCTCCGGATGCGCGGCGACGAGGCCGCTGCGCCACAGCGCGTCGGTGCGGTCGGTCGCGGCCTTGTAGAAACCGTGGGTGGCAAGATGCAGCAGTGCGGCGCCTTCCGCCTTGCCGCGGATCGCGGTTTCACCGGCGTCGCCGGTCATCTTGATGCTGGCGATGTCGCGGCGCTGCAGATCTGGCGCGATGCGGTCGATCTCGGTCTTGGTCGAGGGCAGTTGACTGGCGGCGCCGGCGTAGTTGAGCCCGCCGACCAGCACCGCTTTGTTGCCCGCGACGAGTTTGTCGTCCTGGCTCGCGAACACGATGGCGTCGGCACGGGTCAGGATGCGGGTATCGTAGATCTCATCGAGATAGTGGCCATTGCCGTCCTGCAGCATCGCGAAGGGCAGGCTGTAAAGGTCGGCATCGGGGACCAGGAACAGTCGCGTGATATTGGCAAGCTGCGGCTTGAGCGGGCCGATGAGCGTGTCGTAGAGCCGCCGGAATGGCTGTCCGCGGTCGGCTTCGTCAACGCTCGGGGCGGTGAAGCTCTCGAGCAAGCCGAGGTCGATCGCCTGGGGCGGTGTGCCGTGACGATGAAGCACCGCCTGCAGCCGCGCGGCCGGTTTCGGCTCCATCGGATTGACCCGGCTGCCGCGACCGCTGACGAAGAAGTCGACCAGTGCGTCGCTGGCCGCCAGCTTATCGTCAATCGCCGGCAGTTTCACATCCGCGGTTGGCTTTGCGCCGGCGCGTGCGGCGAGGTCCTGCCGCGCCTCACTCAGCCGTTTCAGCACGTCGCGGGCATCGTCGTCGAGCTTGCCGGACGACAGCATCTCCTGGCGCTGGCCGGACAGCCTCAGCACCGTGCGGGCCAGCTCGCGCGTCGGCTCGTCCGGCAGGCGGTCGAGGGTAAGCCGCAGCAGCGTGCGCTCGCCGTCTTCCATTGTCTTCCAGCGCGAGACGGCATCCGCATAGGCGACCGCAGCCGCCGGATCGATCAGCGCGGAGCGACCATATTCGTAGAGAATGTCGTCGGCAAGTTTGCGCATCGTCTCGGCGACATAGCGGTTGCCGGCGGTGCCGACCTCGCGCAGCATCCAGCGAAACGATTGCTGCTCGAGATCCTTGAAGGTCGCCAGCGCATCAGGATCACCGCGCTTCAAGCGCGTCACCGCGACGCCGAGCAGGGCGTCGAACGTAATCGGATGCTGGCGAGCAATGGTTTCTTGCGAGCGGTGATACGCGTCGATCCGCAGCGCGAGCGCACGCGCGCTGTCGCCGCGACGCTCGTAGTGGTCGGCGGCGAGCTGCGCGGATTTGATGCGGAGCAGGTCCGGTGCGCCGTTCCAATCTTTTACCCGCGCCATCGCTTCGAGCTCGGCCGTGCTCAGCGCGCGGTCCGGATGGAAATACGCTTTGGCATAGGCGATCCAGGTGTCGGCCTGGGCGACATGCTCGGAGGTCGGGTCGGCGAGTTCTGCGGCGCAGCGCTTCTGTAGCGCCAGTGCCTGCATGGTCTCGGCCTCGTTGCCCATCGCCAGATGATCGAGCGCGAGATTGCTGGCGCTGACCAGCGCCTGGATGCTGCCGACTCCGTAATGCGCGATGCGCTTCTTCAGCAGCGGCGCGTCGATCCTGGCGGCGAGATCGGGGTGGCCGACCATGCGCAGCGCTTCGGCGTAGTTGTTTTCGGTGCGCCAGGTCAGCGGCTCCTTGTCGCCGAGCGCCTGGCGGGCGCCGACATAAGTCTCTTCGGACAGATTGAGGCCCGCTGCCACGGCGCCGTTGTTGGTCAGCAGCGTGGCGAGGATGTCGCTGCCGGCGATGTCCTGCGCGGTGTTGGGGCCATAGCTCTCGCGCATGCGTTTGCGAGCCTCGACCGCAACCGGAATGCCTTGCTCGTATTGGATCGTGCGCTCGAGGAAACGGGCATATTCGAACCACAGCGTCGTGGCGTTCGGACTGTTCTGACGCCCGGCGCGGCTGTTTGCGGCTTCGGCAAACAGCTCCGACGCTGTCGCCGTGTCGCGTCGGCGCTCGAAAAAGGTAACGGCGTTGAGATAGGCCTGAATCGTCAGTGCATCATAATTGCTGTCTCGTACTGCGCGGAGCGCCGCAGTGAGACGCTGACGGCCGCCGTCCCGGTCACCCGCCTGCAGCGTACGGAACGCGTCGTTGATCTTCGCGACCAGCTCGCGCTCCGTCGGCGCACCGCGCTGTTGCGCGCTGGCGTCTGCGATCGTGAGCGCAGGCATTGTGGGCGTGACGATGAGGGCGGCGAGAACGAGGGGGGCAAAACGGGATTTCACTGCGCGGTGTAGCCTGAACGGAACTGACATGACGACCAGGTGAAGGCGCGCGAACGCTACTTGCAGCCCGAGGTGGCATCGCCTGCGCGTGCCATCGGTTTGCCGTTGATGAAAACGTTGCTGCCGCCGCCGATGACGGCTCCGCCGCAATTGGTCTTGCCGCCCATCACCGCGGCCGGCTTGCCGTTGATGAACACATTGCTGGAGCCTTCCACGATCGATCCATCGGAAGTCGTGTCACCCGCGCGCGCCGCCGGCTTGCCGTTGACCGTCACGTTGTCGCTGCCGCCGGTGACGACGCCCGGCGTTTGTGCCGCCGCCGGACCGGTGGCGAAGATCAGCAGGGCGAGGGCAGGGATCATTCTCATCATGGGCTCCATCCAGACTGCAGCGAACGTATGTCGTCTTCAAGGTAACGGCTGACCAGCAGTTGTGTCGCATCCTAGAAGAGCGGTTCGAATTTTCACGATGTTGGAACGTCTGTTTGTCACTTCCCGGACAGACATTCGATCGAGGGTGGATGATGCTGCTGACGTCAACTAAAACGTGCTAGCAACGCAGAGCGATCGAGGGTCCCGAAATGGCACAGCCGGTCACGCTGTTCGCATGGGCGATTCCCGCATGGGACTCGGAGTCGCCCGTCGATCACACGTGGGTCACCAGCTACGACAATCGCATTCACGCTTATCCGACGATCACCGAGGTGGTCGGGGATCATCAGTTCTTCTGGTACTGCTGGGGTTCGTTTCATGCGGTCGGGGGCACACCGGTGAACAAGAGCGGGGCGTTGGGACAGCAGCCCGGCGATCTCGCAGTCGCGCAATGTCTGGTCCGCCCCAATCTCGATTCGCGGACCACCTCGCTGGCGCGCGGGACGATCTATCACTACGGCGTCGATGGTGTTTGCCACCAATTGGCCAATCAGGTGTTGTATGCGAGCGGGCTTGGCGGCGTGACGCCGCTGACGGTGCATAACGCCCGCGGCTATCTGCTGAGCAGCTTCATCTACGGCACCTACGGGCTTCAGCAGACCGCGTGGTCGAGCAAGATTGCATCCTGTACGGCTCAACAGTTGGCCGCAGGACCGGGACGACCGGAGGGATTGAGGATGTCACGCGACGAGCCGGTGCCCGAACCCGACGAATTCGAGAAACGGGCAGTAGCGCTACTCGCCGGTGAGCCGGCGAAACTCGGCCGGCTGCTGCAGCTGCGAGCCGAGGTCCAGCAATTCGCCGCGCGCGCCTGGCCCGGCTCGGGTCAGCCGAGCGCCCTGGCATTGAATACGCGTAATCAGGAACTGATAGACGAAGCCGCAAGGCTGCTCGGGCCTGAAGCTTTCCGGCAGCTGTTCGGAGCCGACCCCGCTGCCAAGGTCAATCTGGTCGATCCGCACATCGCCAACTCGGCCGGCGAAATTCCGCCTCCTAAGCTGCGATAGACGGCTTTTCAATCAGTCGTGGCGGCCTCGCGCGCGCATGCCATGCGGCGGGCGCGGTGCGGCCCGCGTCCGGGCCGCTTTGACCTTCTCGCCAATTGTTGCCACAACACGGCACCCGCCGCAGCGGTGACAGGAGGCGTTGCATGATCTACGAGTCCCGGACGTATCGCTGCGTCCCCGGCCGGCTGCCCGCGCTGCTGAAGCGGTTCGAAACGGTCACGCTGAAGCTGTTCGACAAGCACGGCATTCGCCCCGCCGGCTTCTTCACCACGCTGGTCGGTGCCTCCAACCAGGAGCTCACCTATTTTCTGGTCTGGGAAAGTCTTGCGGAGCGTGACCAGAAGTGGACCGCGTTCGTCACTGATCCGGAGTGGCTGAGTGCTCGCGCGAAGAGCGAGGAAGACGGCCAGATCGTCGACAACATCGCCAACCAGTTGCTGACGCCAACGGCTTTCTCGACGATGAAGTGACGTGCTGCCATGGTCCGCGTGCTAACTCCCAAGCAAAATGAAACATGCAAGCTGTTCTGTAGGGCGGAACACGGCGCGCTGTCTCATGTCGGCCGTCGAACGCTGATGTTGGATAACTAAGTAACCATGCCCGAAGGCCTCGATCACATCGTCCATGCAGTGCGCGATCTCGACGCGGCGGCCGAGACGTATCAGCGCCTCGGATTCACGGTCGGTGCGCGTAACCGACATCCCTGGGGCACGCATAATCGTATCGTGCAGCTCGACGGTTTCTTCGTTGAGATCCTCACTGTCGCAGAGCCGGAGAAGATTGAGCCGCACCGTTCCGGCGCGTTTTCATTCGGCGCTTTTCAGCGGGATTATCTGTCCAGCCGGGAAGGGTTGTCGATGCTGCTGCTTGCCAGCGCCGACGCGGCGGTCGACGCGCGGACCTACGCCGCGGCCGGCATTGGCGACGACGGTGTGTTCACCTTCGAACGGCAGGGGCTGCGGCCGGACGGCCGTGTCGCCGAGCTTGGATTCTCACTGGCTTTTGCTCGCGAGCCCCAGTCGCCGAGCGCTGGCTTTGCGGTGTGTCAGCATCACCATCCTGAGAACTTCTGGAATTCGGCGTTTCAGCACCACGCCAACGGCGCCCGTTCGGTGAATGGAGCGGTGATGGTGGCGGACAGCCCGACCGATCATCATATCTTTCTGAGTGCTTTCACCGGGCAGCGCGACCTCCACGCGACCTCGATCGGTGTGACGGCGCGGACGCCGCGCGGCGACGTGGCGATTGTGGAACCTGTGTCTTTCCACGATTTGTACGGAGTCCGCGTCGCTGCCGATCCGGCGGGGGCGCGGTTCGCCGGATTGCGCATTGCGGTTGAGGACTTGGCCGTGGTTGAACGCTTGCTGCAAAACACACTCTCGGCGGCGCGCCATGGCGGCCGACTGGTCGTGCCAGATCTTTACGGCGCGACGTTGATCTTCGAACAAGGAACGGTCCGTTGAACAAGAGCATTGCGCCCGCGCCCGTCGTGGCCGCGGGGAACGTCAAATTCGGCAACGCGCTGCCGTTGTCGGTGATCGCCGGTCCATGCCAGCTCGAGAGCCGCGCGCATGCGCTGGAAGTCGCCGGCGCTTTGAAAGAGATCGCCGATCGGCTCGGCATCGGCCTCGTTTACAAGACGTCGTTCGACAAGGCCAACCGCACCAGCGCGGCAAGCGCGCGGGGCATTGGCCTGGACGCGGCGCTGCCGATCTTCGCGGAGATCCGCGACAGCATCGGACTTCCGGTGCTGACGGACGTACACGAGGCCGAGCAGTGCGCGCGTGCCGCTGAGGCCGTAGATATTCTGCAGATCCCGGCGTTCCTGTGCCGGCAGACCGACCTGCTGCTGGCCGCCGCCGCGACCGGCAGGGTGGTGAACGTCAAGAAGGGCCAGTTCCTCGCGCCCTGGGACATGGGCAATGTGGTCGCCAAGATCATCCATGCGGGCAATCCGAAGGTGCTTGTCACAGAGCGCGGCGCCTCTTTCGGCTACAACACGCTGGTGTCCGATATGCGCGCGCTGCCGATCATGGCGAAGACCACCGGCGCGCCGGTGATCTTCGACGCAACGCACTCGGTGCAGCAGCCGGGCGGCAAGGGAACGTCTTCGGGCGGTGAGCGCGAATATGTGCCGGTGCTGGCGCGCGCCGCCGTCGCGGTCGGCGTGGCGGGGGTGTTCATCGAGACTCATCCGGACCCGGATCACGCGCCTTCGGATGGGCCGAACATGGTGCCGCTGCGCGAATTCGAGGGGCTGTTGCGGACCCTGATGGAGTTCGACGCGCTCGCCAAGAAGCGTCCGGGCGCCGGCACGGTCTGATGAGGCAAACTGGTGGCAGGGACGCTCCGGCGGGTCTGCCGCCTGCACTGAACATCATCGCGCTTTCGGGGTTCGCAGCCAGCCTGTCGACGCGTGCGCTCGATCCGGTTTTGCCGCGCATCGCATCCGAATTTACCGTTTCGATCACGACAGCCGCCGGACTCGCGGCGGTCTCCGCCTTTACCTTCGCAGTGGTGCAGCCCGCCATCGGGGCGCTGGCCGACATGTTCGGCAAGGCGCGGCTGATGATCGTCTGTCTGGCGCTGCTCGGCTTGTCCAGCCTGCTTGGCGCGATAGCGACATCGTTCGAGCTGCTGTTCCTGTGCCGCATTCTCGCCGGCATCGGGGCCGGCGGGGTGTTTCCGGTGGCGCTGGGACTGACCGGCGATCTGGTCGGACCGGAGCGGCGGCAGGTCGCGATCGGCCGCGTGCTCGGCGGCTCGATGACCGGCAATCTGCTCGGCGCGACAGCGTCGGGCGTGATCGGCGACGTGCTCGGCTGGCGCGGTGTGCTGATCGTGCTCGGGCTGCTGGTGATCGTCGCCGCGCTGGCGGTGGCGTTCGGCTTCCGCGGCAAGCCGATCAGTGCCGGCGCACCGATGGATTTTGCCGGACTGCGCCGCAGCTATCGGACCATCTTCAGCAATCCCAACGCAGCGATCTGCTTCACGGCGGTGCTGATCGAGGGCACCTGTGTGATGGGCACATTTCCTTACGTCGCCGCGTTCCTGCACGAACTCGGCCAGGAATCGCTTGCGATCGCGGGGCTGGTGATCGCGGGCTTTGCGGTCGGCGGGCTGCTCTACACGCTCACCGTGGGGCGGCTGCTGCCGCGGCTCGGCGTCAACGGCATGATGATCGCCGGCGGCGCTCTGGTCGGCCTGCAACTCGCGATCATCGCGTTCGGCCCGCCATGGCAGGCGCAGGCGGTGTGTTTCGTTGCCATGGGCATGGGCTTCTACATGCTGCACGGGTGCATCCAGGTGTTCGCCAGCGAGCTCACCGAGACGGCGCGCGGCACTGCGATGTCGCTGCACTCGTTCTTTTTCTTCATCGGCCAAACGACGGGACCGATCGCCTATGGCTTTGGATTGTCGCACGCCGGCAAGGTGCCGACGATGCTGATGGCGGCGGCAACGATGCTGGCGCTCGGCCTGGTTCTGGCGCGCATCCTGCGGGCTCGGCCACCGGCGGATGCGATCCGCGCCACCCCGGCGCTCTAGTTCATCGACAAGAGGCGCTTCAGCGTCTCGGCATCGCCCATCAAGGCGCGCTTCTCGCGCAGGCCCAGCCAGCCGGCCGCCTCTTCGTAAGTGTGCGCGTCGTCGATCAGGGCGCGCGCGACTGCCAGATCAGCCTCGACACATCCACGCTTTCGCGCCGGATGCCGCGCCAAGCCGGCAAGGTGTACGTCTCGGAGCTGCAGCTGGCTCCGCAGCGCGTCGAGCGGATCGCGGACGCAGACCTTGTCGTTCATCGTCGCGGCGATCTCCGAAACACGCTGCAGAATGGCAGGCGGATCCCGATCTTCCGGCGTCGCGAGCAGGCCGTCTCGTCGCCGCGCGGTTCGCGTCGTGATCAGCGCGACTGGAATGGCCAGGATCAGGCCGAGGATCACTGGCGTCATCCAAAGCAGCAGCGGCCAGGAGACCAGCCACGCCCCTGCCGCCATCAGGAGACCGAGCATCGTCGGCATGGCGTAACGGCGTACGACCTCGCGAAGCGGGATTGCGCCGTCGCCCCGGTGCTGCACCTGCCAGCCGGCGTCGCGCCCCATCAGAATGTCGGCAACCGCCGTCGATTGAAACACCATCATCACCGGTGCGGTGAGCGCGGACACAATCGTCTCGACCACGACCCCGCAGACAGCACGCAAGCCGCCGCCAAATCGTCGTCTTGCGTCCGTGCGGACCAACACCAGCATCAGCGCAAGCAGCTTGGGCACGATCAGCAATGCGACGGTTGCGCCGAACACCCAGGCGGCGCGGATCGGGTCCTGAGCCGGCCAATGCGGAAACAGCGAGAATGCATTGGGGAAGTATTCGGGGCGCACGAACTGAGCCTGCAGCGAAATCGCGATGCCGGCTGTCAGAAACAGCAGCCACATCGGCGCGGTCACGTAGGCGCCGATGCCGGTGAGGAAATGCAGCCGCGAGACCCAGTGCAGGCCACGCGCCGGCAGCAGTCTTGCGTGCTGCAGATTGCCCTGACACCAGCGACGGTCGCGGGCGGCGAAATCCAGCAGCGACGGGGGACATTCTTCGTAACTGCCGGACAGCGTCGGCGCCATATGGATGCGCCATCCGGCGCGGCGGAGCAGGGCGGCTTCGACGAAATCGTGACTGAGAATGTCGCCGCCGAACGGCTTGCGGCCCGGCAGTGTCGGCAGACCCGCGCTAGCGGCGAAGGCCTCGACTCGAATGATGGCGTTGTGACCCCAGTAATTGCTTTCGGAGCCGTACCACCACGCCACGCCTGCGGCGATCATCGGTCCGTACATTCGGCCGGCAAATTGCTGGACGCGCGCGAACAGCGTCCGAGCGTTGACGATGACGGGCAGCGTCTGAATCAGCCCGACCTCGGGATGACGCTCCATCGCAGCGGCGAGCCGGACAAGGGCATGACCCGTCATCACACTGTCGGCGTCGAGCACCACCATGGAATCGTAAGCGGCCCCGAAGCGCGTCACCCAATCCTCGATGTTGCCGGATTTCCGCGCGCGATTGTCCGGTCGGTGGCGATAGAACAGGCGCTCGCTGCTCTCGGCGAGAGCGAGGAAACATTCTTCCTCAGCGGCCCATATGGCCGGATCGGTCGAGTCGCTCAGCACGAACCAGTCGAATTGTTCTCCCTGGCCGGTGAGATCGACGGAGACCCGTGTCGCCTGCAGCCGCGCGAACACGGTGTGCGGATCCTCGTTATAGGTCGGCAGCAACATCGCGACGCGATGGCGGGCCTTCGGCAGCGGGCCCTCCGCATCTACGCCGAGCGCGTCGCGCCAACCGCAGCACAACGCCGTGAAACCGGCCACGGCGGAGACGAACGACAAGGACACCCAGGCGAACAGCGCAGTGAACAGCGCCAGAATAATCCCTTCGAGAATCGTGATGCCGCCGATCTTCAGCACCTGAACCATCTCGTAGACGCCAGCCGCCGTCAGTGCGGCCGTTGCGAGCATGATCAGAACGCGGCGCCATTCCGGGCTACGCACGGCCGCGCGAACGCCAGTGCGCGGCCGCAGTTGCGACAGCGATTGCGTCGGCATCGCCAGAGGCGCATCGGCAGGCAACGGATCGAGCAGCAGGCGGCGATCGTGCGCGTGCGGCCGGATCACGTTGTCCATCGATAAAGCCAGACTTCGGTGAGCGCCTGGTCGCCCTGCATCAGCGACGCACGTAGTTCGACGGGAGGCGGAGCCGACATCAGATCGAAACTGAGCCGCCAGCCACCCGAGACGGGATTGCTCTGCACGACGATGTTGCGGATCTCGCCCTTGTCGGCCGACACTTCGCTCCGAACGAGATCGAGATCCGCTTCGTTGAGTTTGTCGCCCTCGATATCGAGCACGAAGAGGCGGTGATTGTCGCCGCGCACGCTGATGCCGGTTCGGGTGAACCGCGCCAGCGAACTCGGCTTTGGCGCGTCCGGTCCCCAGTGCAAACGATAGGTGTAGCTGTGCTCGCCTTTGGCGCGCAGCGGCACCTTGGGCTCCCAGAACGCGGCGATGTTGTCGTGGACTTCCTCGCGGGTGGGGATCTCGATCAGCTTGACGGCGCCCTCCGTCCAGTCGCCGATCGGTTCGGCCCACAGGCTCGGACGAAGATCGAACCGGGACTCGAGATCATGATAGGCGGCGAAGCTCTTCTCGCGCTGCATCAGGCCGTAGCCGCGGGGATCGCGATCGGCGAACGCGCTGATCTGCAGATCGCGCGGGTTGGAGAGTGGTCGCCATAGCTGTTCGCCGCGACCGTTGAACACCGCGAGCCCGTCGGAGTCGTGCACGGCACTTCGGAAATCCGGGATATCGCCATGATCGTTGGGGCCGAAGAAGAACATGCTGGTCATCGGCGCGAGGCCGACATGTTGCAGATCGACGCGCGGATACAGCACCATCTCGACATCGAACACCGTCGTTTCACCGGGCCGGATGGTGAATCGATACGCGCCGGTCACGCTCTTGCTGTCGAGCAGGGCGTGAACGACCACCGACGATGCTCCCAGTGCCGGACGTTCGAGCCAGAATGTTTTGAACAAAGGAAATTCTTCGCCGGACGGCTGCCCGGTGTCGATCGAGAGTCCTCGTGCCGACAGGCCGTAACGCTGGCCCTTCGCGACCGCGCGGAAA
Organism: Rhodopseudomonas sp.; assembly: GCF_048594845.1. Lineage (GTDB taxonomy): Bacteria > Pseudomonadota > Alphaproteobacteria > Rhizobiales > Xanthobacteraceae > Rhodopseudomonas. Next base: position 13,938 of record NZ_JBMDXE010000294.1, read on the forward strand.
TACGCCGCGCCAAGAAATACGCAGAACTCGTCATGCCGGTGCGGATCCTGAATCGGCGCATGAATGCGAAATCCGGCAAAACCGAGCTCGGCGTCGGCGGCGGGCGCCGGAGTCTGGGCGAAGCGGAAGTCTCCGGCACGATAGGGAATCTGCCGCGTCCGTCCGTCGGCCACTTCGTAGATCGTCACGCGGTTCTTGTAGAGAAAACCGCGATGAAAGAACTGCACCTGAAACGGCAGATCTTCACCTCGCCACAACGCCCGTTCAGGATTGAACTGAATCGTCCGATAGGCGTCATATCCGAGGTCCGAGAGCGAAGCCGGAAGCTGGCCGTCTGGTGGCTGGAAGGGCTTGCCGGCGAGGTCGCGCGCCAATTGGCGAACGATCCACGGGCTGAAGGCATCGGACGGATCGGACGCATTGGCTGCGCTCTTGCCCGCTTCCGAATGCAGCAGCGGCAAGGCCGCAAGGCCGGTCAAAACTTGCCGCCGGTTCAAGATCACGCTCCGCATGGAAAAATGGATGAAGGTCAGCCAACGTCCTCGTGCCCGAGGGGTTCCTGCAAATCGAGGGACGGAACGTCGCAGAGAGAGATTGGGGGCCAATCACTTCTTCACGCATCGGAAAGACGGATGTGGTTAGTACGCCGGCAACGATCCTCGCCGGTCCGTGATCCTGATGCAGAGACGAAGTGGCTGTCGGTCTGGCGCGGATTGCGACTACAATCAAACCGTCCGGGCCGAATCGGACGTGATGCTGCACAGCGTGCAATCGGGCTCACTAACAATCGAGGTCGCGTTTGTTGAATCGATCGAAGACAGTGCTGCTCGCGAGTGCGCGGCTGCGGATCACAACAGCCGCGATGATTGCGGGTGTTGCGATCTCGATCTTGGCCGCACCAGGACCAGCGGAGGCCGCCAAGCGCGGTCGGCCTGCTGCGTCGATCGAAGCTGTCGCGCCGCGTGAAGCAGGCGAGCCGATCATGGCGATCGTGTCGATCAAGTCGCAGCAGGTGACGTTCTACGACGCCGACGGCTGGATCTTCCGCGCGCCGGTTTCGACCGGCACCAGCGGTCGCGAGACTCCGGCCGGAATTTTCGCCATTGTCGAGAAGGACAAGGACCACCACTCGACGATGTACGACGATGCGTGGATGCCGAACATGCAGCGCATCACCTGGAACGGCATCGCGTTGCACGGAGGCCCGCTGCCCGGTTATGCGGCCTCGCATGGTTGCGTCCGCATGCCGTTCGGTTTTGCCGATAAGCTGTTCGACAAGACGCGGATCGGGATGCGGGTGATCATCTCGCCAAGCGACGCCGCCCCGGTCGAGATCTCCCATCCGGCGTTGCCGCAGCCGAAGCCCGAAGCGCTGGCGGCGGCGCCCGGACGCGTCGATGCGTCGGCGCGAGAAGCCGAACAGGCCGCTACCGCAGCCGCGGAGGCCAAGAAGGCGGCAGTCGCGGCCGCACGCGAGGTGGCGCCCTTGAAGGCGACGCTCGCCAAGCTGACGAAACAGAAGGCCCGCGCCGATGCCGACTTGAAGCGGGCCGACCGGCTGCTCGCCGGAGCGAAGACCGACGAGGCGAGGGCGCGCAGCGAAGAGCTGCAGCAGAAGGCCGCGCAGCAGGCCGGCGAAGCGGCGGCTCAGCTCGAAACGGCCAAGGCCGATGCCGAGTCGAAGCGCGCAGTTGCCGAGGCAACCAAGGACGCCGCCAAGGCGGCCGCTGCGAAAAAGACGGAAGCCGAGCGGCTGGCGACCGACGCCAAGCTCGCCCTCGAGCCGGTCTCGATCTACATCAGCCGGGACACCCAGAAGCTGTACGTCCGCCGCAATACGCACAAGCCGGCGCCGGACGGCGGCGGTGAAGTGTTCGACACATCGATCGAGGTTCCGGTCACCATCCGTGATCCTGAGCGGCCGATCGGGACGCACGTATTCACCGCGATGGCACGCAGCGGCGATCATCTCCGCTGGAGCGCGGTCAGCATCGACGGCACCGACACGGCGAGCGAGGCGCTCGATCGCATCACCCTTCCGCAGGACGTGATGGACCGGATCGGGCCGACCGTTCTGCCGCGCAGCTCCATCGTGATCTCGGACGAACCGCTGAGCGCGGAAACCAACTACCGCACCGAGTTCGTCGCGGTGCTGAGCCATCAGCCGCAGGGCGGGTTCATCACCCGCAAGCCGACGCAGGATGTGCTGGTCGCCGATCGCGACAACGGCTGGGACGATGGCGGCTTCGGCACGTTCTTCTTCGGACAAGATCCCGAACCGCAGCCGCGCAATCCCCGCCTGCGGGGCGGCCGCAATGCCTACCCGCAGCCGCAGCCCTATCCAGGCTGGCAGAGCTGGTAGCGACGATGGTCAGGCCGGCCGGCGCTGGCCTATCGATACGGTGCTGCCGGGCGCCGGCCAGAGCGCACAACTCGCAACGCGATTGATGTCCGACAGACGGCGGTCGGCGTCGCCATTCAGGTCCAAGCTCGACACCAATTGCGTCAGGCGGTGATGGGCATCGCTGGCGATGGCGGCCGGGACGGGCGCCTCATCGAACGCTTCGATGTAACCCTGGACGAGATGAGTGAGAACCCGGCATAGACCACGCTGCTCGGGTTGATGCTCGGCGAATTGCGCGAGCTTGTCCTGAAAGGATTTGAAGGTGTGCAGGCCGTGGTGCTGATCCGCAATCCACGAATACAAATCGTTCATGTCAGCCTCTTCAGACGATAGAAGAAGCTGCGATTTATTACGCCGTCTGGCGCAGTGGCGCAATGCCAAAGGCAGGGCGCAGCTCACCGCCCAGGCGGCACTTTGCGCCTGCGCACGAGGCCATTATCCCCGGCCGCGATAGGGCTGCACGCCCTGATCCGGCACCCAGACGCCGTTCGGCAATTTGCCGGTCTGCCAGAATACGTCGATCGGGATGCCGCCGCGCGGATACCAGTAGCCGCCGATGCGGAGCCATTTCGGCTTGATCGCGTCCACGATCCGCTTGCCGACCGACACCGTGCAGTCCTCGTGGAAGCCGCCGTGATTGCGGAAACTGGCGAGATACAGCTTCAGCGCTTTCGACTCCACCAGCCAGGCACCCGGCACGTAGTCGATCACCAGATGTGCGAAGTCGGGCTGGCCGGTGACCGGGCACAGCGAGGTGAATTCGGGCGCGGTGAAGCGGACCAGATAATCGGTGCCCGCCTGCGGATTGGGAACGCGGTCGAGCTGGGCCGCATCCGGGCTGGCGGGCCATTCGACGGCGCGGCCGAGCTGCAGCCCGGCGGGCTTCGAGGTCTTGCGAGGGGTCTTGGACATGGGAGCTCCGTTCGGGCGACCTCTAAAGCATTTTCCGGCGGAGGGGAATTGTACCGCGAAGGCGGCTTGGCTGTTCGTCGCGAGCGCTCCGGCGGCCTTTTCCGAGCCGGTCCCATGCTGTAGAAGCGGCGCCAAATCCCCTCCCTCCCAACCTCCCAAGAGGCATCCATGACTGCCATCGTCGACATCATCGGCCGTGAAATTCTCGACAGCCGCGGCAATCCGACCGTCGAGGTCGACGTCGTGCTGGAGGACGGTTCGGTCGGCCGCGCCGCGGTGCCGTCGGGCGCGTCCACGGGTGCCCACGAGGCGGTCGAGCTGCGCGACGGCGACAAGGCCCGCTATCTCGGCAAGGGCGTGCTGAAGGCGGTCGAAGCCGTCAACGGCGAGCTGTTCGACGCGCTGGGCGGCATGGACGCCGAAGCCCAGGTGCAGATCGACCAGACCATGATCGAGCTCGACGGCACCCCGAACAAGGGCCGGCTCGGTGCCAACGCCATCCTCGGCGTTTCGCTCGCAGTCGCCAAGGCCGCGGCGTCGTCTTACGACCTGCCGCTGTACCGCTATGTCGGCGGCACCTCGGCGCGGACGCTGCCGGTGCCGATGATGAACATCATCAACGGCGGCGTGCATGCGGACAATCCGATCGACTTCCAGGAATTCATGAGCAGGCCGGTCGGCGCGCCGACCTTCGCGGACGCGCTGCGCGCCGGCTCTGAAATCTTCCACACCCTGAAGGGCGAGCTGAAGAAGGCCGGCCACAACACCAATGTCGGCGACGAAGGTGGCTTCGCGCCGAACCTGCCGTCGGCGGATGCGGCGCTCGACTTCGTCGTCTCGGCGATTGGCAAGGCTGGCTACAAGGCCGGCGACGACGTGATGCTGGCGCTCGACTGCGCCGCCACCGAGTTCTTCAAGGACGGCAACTACGTCTATGGCGGCGAGAACAAGACGCGCTCGCGCTCCGAGCAGGCCAAGTATCTGGCCGATCTCGTTTCGCGCTACCCGATCGTGTCGATCGAAGACGGCATGAGCGAGGACGACATGGACGGCTGGAAGGAACTGACAGATCTGATCGGCTCCAAGTGCCAGCTGGTCGGCGATGATCTGTTCGTCACCAACGTCACGCGGCTCGCCGACGGCATCAAGAACGGCCGCGCCAACTCCATTCTGATCAAGGTCAACCAGATCGGTACGCTGACCGAGACGCTCGCCTCGGTCGAAATGGCCCACAAGGCCGGCTACACCGCGGTGATGTCGCATCGCTCGGGCGAGACCGAGGACTCGACCATCGCCGATCTCGCCGTCGCCACTAATTGCGGGCAGATCAAGACCGGCTCGCTGGCCCGCGCCGACCGCACCGCGAAGTACAACCAGCTCCTGCGCATCGAGCAGGAACTCGGCTCCAGCGCGCACTACGCTGGCAAGGCCGCCCTGAAGGCGTTCCGCTAAGACGCGAACGCTTATCTCGCCGCTACTTGCGGTGCTCGAAGCAGGTTTCTTCGGTCAGCGATTTCGTCGCTGACCGAGACAGCCTGGGATCGTGCTGCAGGTCGTGCTCGAGTCCGTGCCGGGCAAGGAAATCCTTCACCAGGCCGACGATCTTCGGACTGACAATGACGAACCTGTCGGCTTCGAGCGTCAGACACTCGTGCAGGAATTCCGGCTCGAGCTTGGCGTCGACGATCGCCTTCATGACCTCGAGCACTTTCTGAATCGCGACGTCGTAGGACGGATCTTCTGCGGCGGTCATGACAGGCCTCCTGTCGGCTCGGTCAGGGTGAGTTGCCCAGCTTGTTGATGATGCTGCGCTGGATCGCGATGTCGGCCGCGACGTTGCTTTGATCAATCGCAGTGGTGGGAGCGCGCTGCGGTCCGCCGCCCAGCAGGCTGGGGCTCGGCGACGCGCCACGGGCCGGCGGCGGCAGTGCCAGTGCCACGATGACCTGGTGGATGTCCTTGCGCATCGCGGCCGCGGTCACGGACGCTCCGGCCAGATAGGTGCGCTGACCGAGCGGAGCCAGCGTCACCTGCGGTCCGACCGAGCCGGCAAAAGTGGTCTGGAACTTGAACGTGTCGGTGAGGGTCGGGACCTTGTTTTCCTTGCCGGTGAGCTTCTGGAACTGATTGAGATCGACGAAGGTCTCGATCATCTCGGCAAGGCCGATGGTGCCGGCGACCGGGTAGAGCAAATTTTCCGGAGAGCCGTCGTCGGTGCAGCGCCGCGACGGGATCAGCATCAATTCGCCGAAAGTGTCATTGGCGCGGAAGATCCTGACGGTCTGGCGCTGCAGGTCGTTCGTGCCCTTCGGACCGACGCTGAACACGCCGCGGCTGAACACGCTGACGACGTCGGCCTCCGCGCCGAGTGTATTCTGCTCGGTGATGTCGAAGGTGAAGTCATAAGTAATCGCGGCGTTCTGATACTTGACAATGTTGCTACGCGCCGGCTCGGGCAGGCTCGCGATCCGTTGGCTGAATTGCTCGAACGGCGTTTCGCCTGATTTCAGGCGGTGGGCGATCTCGGCAAGGTCGTGTTGCCCGGTGTGGTGGAAGTAATCGACGATCGCCGACTTGATGGCGGCTCTGGCTTCGCAGCGGATGTGATGCACGATCTCGCTGGTGCGAAAATCGCGGCCGGTCACGTCTTCGGGCAGCGGATGGATCGAGCATCCGGCGACACATAATGCGAACAAGCTTGTGATCCCAAGCCGAAGCATCGAAACAACTCGTTCAAAAAATAACTACCGAATATGCCGGAAAGTCTGACAGCTTCGCCCGCTGGTGTATGTAACATCGAGGTCACAATCGGCTTTTTATCGGTGCCGGGCCTGCTTCGTCTTGAACCTCGTACGTGGCTGCCCCAAGGTGCGGCCGCGCTAACGACAAGCAGGAGACAACGCGTGAGTGAGACGACCGGACTGCAACTGCGCTCGCTGATCAAGGCGAGCGGCGACCTCGAAGTTTCGCTGGTGCCGGTGAGCATCCCGGAACCCGGCCCCGACGAGGTCGTGGTTCGGGTCGAAGCCACGCCGATCAATCCGTCCGATCTCGGCCTGCTGTTCGGCGCCGCCGACATGTCCACCGCCAAGGCGTCGGGGACGCCGGATGCGCCGGTGATCACCGCGAAGGTGCCCCAGGCGGCGATGAAGGCGATGGCCGGCCGGCTCGACGAGTCGATGCCGGTCGGTAATGAAGGCGCCGGCACGGTGATCAAGGCCGGCACCTCGGAGGCGGCTCAGGCGCTGCTCGGCAAGACTGTGGCGATGATCGGCGGCGCGATGTACGCGCAGTACAGGACGATGAAGGCCGCCGATTGCCTGAAGCTCGCGGACGGCACGACGGCGGCCGAAGGCGCGTCCTGCTTCGTCAATCCGCTGACCGCGCTTGGGATGACCGAGACGATGAAGCGGGAAGGTCACAAGGCACTGGTTCACACCGCGGCTGCGTCGAATCTCGGCCAGATGTTGAACCGGATCTGCCTCAAGGACGGCATCGATCTGGTCAACATCGTGCGTAGTGACGCGCAGGCCAAGCTGCTGCGGGATATCGGCGCCAAGTACGTAGTCGACTCGACGGCGCCGTCTTTCATGGACGACCTGACCGATGCGCTGGTGAAGACCGGCGCCACCATCGCGTTTGATGCCATCGGCGGCGGCAGACTTGCCGGGCAAATCCTGTCCTGCATGGAAGCGGCGATCGCCAAGACTGCGACGGGACCGTACAGCCGCTACGGCTCCAGCGTGATGAAGCAGGTCTACATCTATGGCGGCCTCGATACCCGGCCGACCGAGATCGTCCGAAACTTCGGCATGATCTGGGGCGTCGGCGGCTGGTTGCTGTTTCCGTTCCTGCAGAAGATCGGCGCAGCCGACGCGGGGAAGCTGCGGGCGCGGGTGGCGGCGGAGATCAAGACGACTTTCGCCAGCCATTACACCCGGACCGTGTCGCTCCAGGAGGCGCTGAGCCTCGACGCGGTTGCCGCGTACAACAAGCGGGCGACGGGGGAGAAATTCCTGATCACCCCGAACGCATAGCTGCCATCAAAGCGTGAAATCCGCTGGTGCTGATCGCAGTTGCTAGCTAGTCTCAACTAGGCGAAGCAGCCCAGCGGGGATTTCATGGATCAGATGGCTGAACGGCGTCCGTCGGAACTGACGGAGGCGACTGCTGCGTTGATCAACCACATCGTCGGCGCGATCGAGCAGGCGGCCGTGGTGATGGAGCCATTCTATCACCTCGAATTTGTCGGAATTTTTCCGGCACTGGTTTATGCCGCAATGCTTCAGGCGCTGCCGCGGAGTAACGACTATCGGCCAATGCACGGCCGTAGCAAAGGCAACGATCTTGCCGACGGGACCCACACCCGCGTGAAGATCGATCTGTTTCCGGAATATATCCGCCATCTGCCGCCGCATCAGCGCTCGATCTGGCGCATGGTCGGCGATGCGCTGTGCTCTGAGCCGGTCAAGAACGCATTCCGGCGCAAGCTGGCGCCGGCGCTGGAGCATCGCTTCGGTCAACAGGCCCAAGATGTCGGGATGTTTCCCATTCCGATCCTGACGCGCGACGTCCCGGGCTACAAGATCACGCCGCACACGGATACGCATTGGAAGGGCATCACCGTGCAGCTCTATCTGCCGCGCGACGAAGCCCACACCGACATCGGCACGATCTTCCACGACGTGCTGCCGGACGGCTCGATGCCGAAGACGCGGCAGATGAAGTTCGCGCCGAATTCCGGCTATGCCTTCGCGGTCGACAAGCACACCTGGCACTCGGCCGACACCGTGCCGGCGGGCGTTGAGACGCGCGACAGCATCCTGCTGACGTACTTCGTCGATCAGGGCGTGCTGAAAGTCCTACGCAACCGTGGCAAGCGCGTCGGCAATTTCCTGCTCAACGAGATCCGCGCGCGGACCTGACAACGCGAGCGATAGTAACTGTCCTATCGTTCGTCATGGCCGTGCTCATCCCGGCCATCCACGCCTGTCTCTATTGAACTTCAGTGGGACGTGGATGCCCGGGATAAGCCTGGGCATGACGGCCGTGAGGCGATCAGCTCAATAACGGGCGTCAGCGCTCCGCTGTCGCCAGCTTCGCGCCCAACGCCACGAAGGCGGCGGCAAAGCTGCGGCGCATCCAGGTCAGAACGCGAGGACGCGTGATGACGTGGTCGCGGAGCCAGGCGGCGAATAGGCCGTAGATCACGAACACCAAGAAGGTCATCAGCATGAAGATGGCGCTCAGTTCGACCATGCGGCCGAGCGGATGCGCGTCGTCGGCGGACACGAATTGCGGCAGGAAGGCGAGGAAGAAGATCGACAGCTTCGGATTGAGGATGTTGATCAGCACGCCGGTTACCGTCATCTGCAAGGCCGACGGCGCGCCGACGTCCGTCTCGACACTGAGCGGTCCGCGTTCGCCGAGCGTCTTCCAGGCCATATACAGCAGATAGGCCACGTCCAGATATTTGAAGGTCTGGAACGCCACGGCGCTGGTGTGGAGCAGGGCGGCGAGGCCGAGGATCGCAGCCGCCATATGCGGGACAATCCCGATGGTCGAACCGAACGCTGCGATGACGCTGGCGCGCGGTCCGCGTGAGAGACCCGCCGCAAGCGTGTAGAGCACGCCGGTTCCGGGCGAGGCGACCACGATCAACGAGGTGAGCAGGAATTCGGCACTGATCATGGCAGGGTCCCGCTGCTGCGACAGGCTTGCAATTTCAATCCAGGGCACGGAAACAGTGCCACGCGCGGATCGACGGATCGACCGTATAATTTGGAGACGCAGATGGCTGGACCGCTTGCCGGGATCAAGGTGATCGAGATCGCTCAGGCGATCGCCGGGCCGATGGCCGGCATGATCCTCGGTGACATGGGCGCCGACGTGATCAAGGTCGAGAAGCACGACGGCGGCGACGACGCCCGGCACTGGGGCCCTCCCTTCGTCGAGGGCGACTCGCTGTTCTTCCACGGCTTCAACCGCAACAAGCGGTCGGTGACGCTGGACATCAAGAGCCCGGACGACGTCGCGCGGCTGAAGGAGATGGTGAAGGACGCCGACATCCTGATCCAGAACCTGCGCTCCGGCGTGGTCGCCTCCTGCGGCATCGGGCCGGACGTGATGTGCGCGATCAACCCGCGGCTGATCTATTGCTCGGTGTGGGCGTTCGGAAAGACCGGGCCGCTGAGCAAGGAGCCCGGCTTCGATCCGCTGCTGCAGGCTTATGGCGGGGTGATGTCGCTGACCGGCCGCCCGGACGATCCGCCGGCGTTCTGCGCGCCGGCGATCAACGACTGCGCGACGGCGCAATGGTGTGTTATCGGCGCGCTGGCGGCGCTGCAGCAGCGCGCCGTCACCGGCAAAGGCTGCGTCATCGACACGTCGCTGTTCGACAGCGCGATCTCTTGGGTCGGGACGCAACTCAACGGCTATCTGTTCTCCGGCGAGGCGCCGCCGCGGCACGGCACCGCCAGCGCGACGCTGGCACCGTATCAGGTGTTCGAGACCGCCGACCGGCCGATCGTGATCGCCGCCGGCAACGACCGGCTGTTCGCCAAATGCGCCGACGTGCTCGGCCATCCCGAGTGGAGCACGGATGCGCGGTTTGCCCGCGTACGCGACCGAGCCGCGCACCGGCACGAGCTGGTCGGTCTTATGCAGCCGGTGATGGCTTCGCGGTCGTCGGCGGAGTGGCTCAGCGCGCTGAAGCGCGCCGGCGTGCCGGTCAGCCCGGTCAACGACATCCCCGAACTCGCGGCGACCGAGCAGTTCGCAGCGGCCGATATGATCCGGACCATGCCGGACACAGGCCTGAAAGTCGCTGGCTTGCCGATCATGTTCGACGGCGAGCGGCCGCATCCGGTGCTGAACACGCCGAAGCTTGGCGCGCACAATGACGAGGTGCTGGGCAAGTCTGCCGACGCGGCGGAGTAGGGATCACAACTTCGTCAGTTCAGCGCGGAGGGCCTAGGTTGTAGTGCCCGCGCTGCCCACCTCGCGCTAGGGTTCCGACCCCTCCGGACCTTCGTTCACAATCAGGATAGACCTATGCCCAATCCGTATCGCGTGGCCGTCGTCATCGGCAGCTTGCGCAAGAACGGCTTCTCGCTGCGCCTCGGCGAGGCGCTCCAAAAGCTCGCTCCCGCGACGCTCAAGCTCGACATCGTCACGCTGCACGGCCTGTCGTTCTACAATCAGGATCTCGAAGCGCAGGCGCCGGCCGACTGGGTGGCTTTCCGGAAAACGATCAAGAGCGCCGACGCGGTGCTGTTCGTGACCCCGGAATACAACCGTTCGATTCCGGGCGTGCTGAAGAACGCCATCGACGTCGGCTCGCGGCCGTACGGCCAGAGCGCGTTCGACAAGAAGCCGGCGGGCGTGGTGTCGAACTCGCCGGGGGCGATGGGCGCATTCGGTGCCAACCACCATTTGCGGCAGTGCCTGACGTTCCTCAACATGCCGGTGTTGCAGCAGCCAGAGGCCTATGTCGGCGGCATGGGCGATGCCTTCAACGAGCAGGGCGATCTGGTAAAGGATTCGACGCGCGAATTTCTGCAGAAGTACATCGACGCCTTCGCCGCCTGGGTGGCGCAGCAATCCAAATAGTCGATCACGGGCGTGCGCCTGCCATGCGGGCGCGCGCCGATCGGTTCGCGGTATATCGGCTATGCCGCCGGCGATGCGCTGTTAGTGCCACATTAACCGCGCCGGGGCATGGTTGACCCATGGTTACCCGCAGTCGCCTCAAGTCCATCCTGGTCGGTATCGCGCTGTACGCCATCGCCTCGGCGGCGATCGCGTATTTCGGCATGAACGCCTATACGGGTCGTTACGGACTGACGGCGCAGCAGGAGCTCGACCAGGAAATCATCGCGCTGACGTCCGAACTCGTGCGGCTCCGGGCGGAGCGCGCCGAGGGCGAGAAGCGCGTGGCGCTGCTGCGGTCGGATCGACTCGATCCCGATATGCTCGACGAACGCGTGCGCTATCAGCTCGACTTCGCGCATCCCGCGGATCTGGTTCGGATGAATCCGACCCGCTGAGTCTCATATTCCAAAAACCAAGATAAACGATCGCGAAAATTTCACGTCGTTGCACTGCGGCACAAGGATTTGCGTGCTGCGGCACGCGGCTCCTTTCACAGCGGAATAAGTTACGGTAGAGAGGCTGATCTACTCTCTCATCGGAAACGCCATGGCCGCACCAAAGAAGAGCGCCGCGAAAGAGACGGGGCTGGACAATTCGTCCGCGCCGACCAAACCGCGGGTCCCGGACTTCTCCAAGGAACAGGAGCTGCACGCGTTTCGTGACATGCTGCTGATCCGCCGCTTCGAAGAGAAAGCCGGCCAGCTCTACGGCATGGGTGCGATCGGCGGGTTCTGCCACCTCTACATCGGCCAGGAAGCCGTCGTCGTCGGCATGCAGATGGCGCTGCGCGAGGGTGATCAGGTAATCACCGGCTATCGCGACCACGGCCACATGCTCGCTTGCGAGATGGACCCGAAGGGCGTGATGGCGGAGCTGACCGGACGCCGCGGCGGCTACTCCAAAGGCAAGGGCGGCTCCATGCACATGTTCAGCATGGAGAAGCATTTCTACGGCGGCCACGGCATCGTCGGCGCGCAGGTCTCGCTCGGCACCGGCATCGCCTTCGCCAACCGCTACCGCGACAACGGCAATGTCTGTCTCGCGTATTTCGGCGACGGCGCGTCCAATCAGGGACAGGTTTACGAGAGCTTCAACATGGCGGAGCTGTGGAAGCTCCCCGTGGTCTACGTCATCGAGAACAACCGCTACGCGATGGGCACGTCGGTGACGCGCTCGTCGGCGCAGACCGACTTCTCCAAGCGCGGCGTGTCGTTCAACATTCCGGGCGAGCAGGTCGACGGCATGGACGTCCGCGCCGTCAAGGCAGCGGGCGACAAGGCGGTCGCGCATTGCCGCGCTGGCAACGGCCCCTACATCCTCGAGATGCAGACCTATCGCTATCGCGGGCACTCGATGTCCGATCCGGCGAAGTACCGGACCCGCGAAGAGGTCGACAAGATCCGCAACGATCAGGATCCGATCGAGCAGGTGCGCCAGCGCCTGCTGAAGCTCGACATGACCGAGGACGATCTCAAGAAGATCGACGCCGAGGTTCGCAAGATCGTCAACGAGTCGGCCGACTTTGCACAGAATGATCCCGAGCCCGATCCTTCGGAACTCTACACCGATGTGTATCGCTGACCGTCGCGCCGGCGTTCACGCGCCGGCCACGCTTTCCTGCCGCCTTGCGGCGATCCCGCGCACGATCTGACTGCGGAGCCCCGATGCCTACTCAAATTCTGATGCCCGCGCTGTCGCCGACCATGGAGAAGGGCAACCTCTCGAAATGGCTCAAGAAGGAAGGCGACCAGGTCAAGAGCGGCGACGTGATCGCGGAGATCGAGACCGACAAGGCGACGATGGAAGTCGAAGCCGCCGATGAAGGCACGCTCGGCAAGATCCTGGTCCCCGAAGGCACCAACGACGTCGCGGTGAACACCCCGATCGCCACCATCCTGGGTGACGGCGAAAGCGCAGCGGACGCCGACAAGGCCGCCGATCCGGCAGCGCAGAACAAGGCCGCGCAGTCGGCGCCGCCGTCGTCCGAGCCGGAACCCGCTCAGGCGAAGTCCGCTGCCGCGCCCGCGCAGCACGCACCGGAAGCGCCGACCGTCTCGGCCGCGGCCGATCCCGACATTCCGGCCGGCACCGAGATGGTGACGCAGACCATCCGCGAAGCGCTGCGCGACGCGATGGCCGAAGAGATGCGCCGCGACGCCGACGTGTTCGTGATGGGCGAAGAAGTTGCCGAGTATCAGGGCGCCTACAAGGTCACGCAGGGTCTGCTGCAGGAATTCGGCGACCGCCGGGTGATCGACACGCCCATCACCGAGCACGGATTCGCCGGCGTCGGCGTCGGCGCCGCGATGGCGGGGCTGAAGCCGATCGTCGAGTTCATGACCTTCAACTTCGCCATGCAGGCGATCGACCAGATCATCAACTCGGCGGCCAAGACGCTGTACATGTCCGGCGGCCAGCTCGGCTGCTCGATCGTGTTCCGCGGTCCGAACGGCGCGGCTTCGCGCGTCGCCGCGCAGCACAGCCAGGACTACTCGTCCTGGTATTCGCAAATTCCCGGCCTGAAGGTCGTGGCGCCGTATTCGGCCGCCGATGCGAAGGGCCTGCTCAAGGCCGCGATCCGCGATCCCAATCCGGTGATCTTCCTCGAGCACGAGATGCTGTACGGGCAATCCGGCGAAGTGCCGAAGCTCGACGACTACGTGATTCCGATCGGCAAGGCCCGCGTCGTGCGTGAGGGCTCGCAGGTGACGCTGATCTCGTGGTCGCACGGCATGACCTATGCGCTGAAAGCTGCGGTGGAGCTGGCGGGCGAGGGGATCGATGCCGAAGTGATCGATCTGCGCACGCTGCGGCCGCTCGACACCGAGACGATCGTCGCCTCGGTCAAGAAGACCGGCCGCGCGGTAACGATCGAGGAGGGCTGGCAGCAGAACGGCGTCGGGGCCGAGCTCGCCGCCCGGATCATGGAGCACGCGTTCGATTACTTGGACGCGCCGGTGACGCGCGTGTCGGGCAAGGATGTGCCGATGCCCTACGCCGCCAATCTCGAAAAGCTGGCGCTGCCGAGCGTGGCCGAAGTCGTCGAGGCGGCGAAGGCCGTCTGTTATCGGTAACCGCCGATGGCTGGTCCGAAGCAACAGCCGCTGCCGCCCGACGTCGAGGGCCGCGAGGACGCCACCGAGGTGCTACGCGCCTTTGTGCTCGACGGCGGCCTGTCGATCGCGTTCATGCGCGCCTTCGAGGAGCCCGAGATGTGGGGGCTGCTGCTCGTCGACATCGCACGTCATGCCGCGCGCGCCTATTCGCGCGAGAGCAACTACACCGAGGACGAAGCGCTGGAGCGCATCGTCGAGATGTTCGAGTCCGAGATCGCGCGCCCGTCCGACATGGGCAGCACGACCGAACGGCCGCAATAAGGTTTCGCCATGCCGATCAACATTCTGATGCCCGCGCTGTCGCCGACCATGGAGAAGGGCAACCTTGCGAAGTGGCTGAAGAAGGAGGGCGACAAGGTCAAGAGCGGCGACGTCATCGCCGAGATCGAGACCGACAAGGCGACGATGGAAGTCGAAGCGGTCGATGAAGGCACGATCGCCAAGATCCTGGTGCCTGAGGGCACGCAGGACGTGCCCGTCAATGACGTGATCGCGGTGCTCGCCGGCGACGGCGAGGACGTCAAGGCGGCGGGAGCAGGGGCCGGCAAAGCCGCGCCGAAGCAGGACGTGGCCAAAGCCGACGACGCGCCCAAGCCCGCGGCATCCTTCGAGACGCCCGCTGCGCGGGCTCCTCAGGATGAGGGCAGTGCGAGCGGCAAGACAGCGACTGCGACGAAGCCAGCAACAAATACAGCTCCTCGTCCTGAGGAGGGTGCGAAAGCGCCCATCTCGAAGGACGCAGCCACGAGCAACGGCGCGCGCGTGTTCTCGTCGCCACTGGCGCGGCGGCTCGCCAAGGACGCCGGCATCGAGCTGTCGCGGATCAACGGCACCGGCCCGCACGGCCGCGTCGTCGCGCGCGATGTCGAGCAGGCGAAGGCCGGGGGAGGCCTGAAGGCGCCTGCGGCTGCGCCGGCTTCCGGCACGGCGCCGGCGATCGCGCCGTCGATGTCGGATCAGCAGATCCGTGCCTTCTTCAAGGACGGCAGCTACGAGGAAGTGCCGCACGACAGCATGCGCAAGATTATCGCGCAGCGCCTAGTGCAGGCCAAGCAGACCATCCCGCACTTCTATCTGACGATGGACTGCAACCTCGACGCCTTGATGCTCGCGCGGGAGCAGATCAACGCGCAGGCGCCGAAGGACAAGGACGGCAAGCCGGCCTACAAGCTGTCGGTCAACGACTTCGTCATTAAGGCACTGGCGATGGCGCTGCAGCGCGTGCCCGACGCCAACGTCACCTGGACCGAGGGCGCGATGCTCAAGCATCAGGGCTCCGACGTCGGCGTGGCGGTGTCGATCCCCGGCGGCCTGATCACGCCGGTGGTGCGCGACGCGCATCTGAAATCGGTGTCGACGATCTCGCGCGAGATGAAGGATTTCGCCGCCCGCGCCCGCAATCGCCGGCTCAAGCCCGAAGAGTATCAGGGCGGCTCGACCGCGGTGTCCAACCTCGGCATGTACGGCATCAAGGATTTCGCCGCAGTGATCAACCCGCCGCATGCGACGATCCTGGCGGTCGGGGCCGGCGAGCAGCGTCCGGTCGTGAAGGCCGGCAAGATCGAAATCGCCACGGTGATGAGCGTGACGCTGTCGACCGATCACCGCGCCGTCGACGGCGCGCTCGGCTCAGAACTGCTCGGCGCCTTCAAGGCGCTGATCGAAAATCCCGTGATGATGATCGTCTAAGCTTCCAAGGCTGCCATGTCCGACACCTCCTTCGACGTCATCATCATCGGCTCCGGTCCCGGCGGCTATGTCGCGGCGATCCGGGCGGCGCAGCTCGGGTTCAAGACCGCGATCGTCGAGAAGACGCATCTCGGCGGCATCTGCCTGAACTGGGGCTGCATCCCGACCAAGGCGCTGCTGCGCTCGGCCGAGATCTATCACTACATGCAGCACGCCAAGGACTACGGGCTGTCGGCCGACAATATCAGCTACGATCCGAAGGCCGTGGTGCAGCGCTCGCGCGGGGTGTCGAAGCGCCTCAACGACGGCGTTGGCTTTCTGATGAAGAAGAACAAGGTTTCGGTGATCTGGGGCCAGGCGACGATCGACGCGCCCGGCAAGATCACCGTCACGGCCTCGAAGACCGAAGCCCCGAAGGGCACGATCGGCCCGGGCAGCTATCAGGCCAAGCACATCATCATCGCCACCGGCGCGCGGCCGCGGGCGTTGCCCGGGCTCGAGCCGGACAAGAAGCTGATCTGGACCTATTTCGAGGCGATGGTGCCCGAGAAGATGCCGAAGTCGCTGCTTGTGGTCGGCTCCGGCGCGATCGGCATCGAGTTCGCCTCGTTCTTCCACACCATGGGCTCCAAGGTGACCGTGGTCGAGGTGCTGCCGCAAATTCTGCCGGTCGAGGACGCCGAGATCGCCACGCTGGCGCGCAAGCGGTTCGAGAAGCAGGGCATCCGGATTTTGTCCGGCACCAAGGTCACCAAGCTCGACAAGAAGGCCGACAGCGTCGTCGCCACCATCGATGCGGGTGACGGCAAGCCGTTCACCGAGGAATTCGAGCGGGTGATTTCGGCGGTCGGCGTCGTCGGCAATGTCGAGAATCTCGGGCTGGAGAAGCTCGGGGTGAAGATCGAACGCGGCACCATCGTCACTGACGGGCTTGGCAAGACCAACGTGCCGGGGATCTACGCGATCGGCGACATCGCCGGACCGCCGATGCTGGCGCACAAGGCCGAGCATGAGGGCGTGGTCTGTGTCGAGGCGATCAAGGGCCTGCACCCCCATCCGCTCGATAAGAGCCTGATCCCGGGCTGCACTTACTGCAACCCGCAGATTGCCTCCGTGGGCCTCACTGAGGCCAAGGCGAAGGAGCAGGGGCGCGACATCCGGGTCGGCCGCTTCCCATTCACCGCCAACGGCAAAGCCATCGCACTCGGCGAGGACCAGGGGCTGGTGAAGGTGATCTTCGACAAGAAGACCGGCCAGTTGATCGGGGCCCACATGATCGGGGCGGAAGTCACCGAGCTGATCCAGGGCTACGTCGTGGCGATGAACCTCGAGACCACCGAGGAGGAGCTGATGCACACCGTCTTCCCGCATCCGACTCTGTCGGAGATGATGAAGGAAGCCGTGCTCGACGCTTACGGCAAGGTGCTGAACGCCTGAGGCTGCAGCGCTGCGCGCCCGTCCCAACCTCCGTTAGCCGACCGATTAGTGGTGGCCCCCGCGCAACGTTTGTTGCGGCTACGCAACAGTTCCGGATCATTTAACCGTCTTTGACGGTGGCTCTTGCGCGCGCCGCTTTTTAGCCACACCGGTCAATGAGACCATCGTCCCAAGACAGGCTCATGAAGGCATGGGCTCAGGTCGGTGGTTTTTCGGTATTGGCGTCGGTCGAGAACGGCCGGGGGTGCGGGTCAAGGATGGACGCGAAGACGGGTCCCAGGTCGAAGCTTGCTAAGCGGTATACCGCCGAATTGGCGGTGCACGCTGGGCTCGGCTGCGATCCCGTGTCATCCGCCGCTACGCAATCTAACGCTGCAACGCAGCACAAGGCGACCGCTCGACAACTTCGTATCAGCACCGACCGATCTGCTGCCGCCGTAGTCTTCAAAAAGACACCATATATCGCGGATTTGCAGCCGGCTGGCCGTGATGTCGCCAAAGACAGAGCAGATGTTGGCAGCATACCGCTCCTGATGAAGACCCAGCTTGATCATGACTTCCTTCACGGCGACCGCCTGACCACCACTGGCCGGACGATCCTCGAAGATCTGAAGTTCGTGACGTGGACTCCGCATCGAGAGCTGGTGCGGCAGACGCAGCGTCCGGTCCTTTTGACCAGCCGCGTCGGGCTGAAGGGAAATCTCGCGCCAGAAGGTGCGATTGTGAAGGTCGCGGGAATGTCGAACCTGCCGTCGTCCGGGCCCGCCCGCCACTTGGGGCGCGATGTCTCTGCGCCCCTGCGCGCGTATGACGACTCGGTTGCCACGCGGGCCTCTCGCACTGCGCCAGACGCAACCGTTGACACGAATTTGACCGACGCCTTCGCACCGTGCCCGTCCAAATGGACTGCTGGAGCGACAGATGAGACGTCGGATGCGCTTTCGGAATATGCCCAGCAGGTCGGACCCGCCTTCGTCGGCGCTATGACCCGTCCGGGCCGGGCGGTCGAGAAGCATTGCTATGCGGATGTTTAAGCGTACGGTTTGTGTCGCGTGGGTGATGGGCGCTACGGCTGCCCTGACGCCGGCGTCTGCCTTCGAGGGCACCCCGGTGAACCCGGAGAATACCGCGATCCCGGTCGCCTCGTCACAGCCGGGCACGGCTCCGGCGCTGAAGAAGGCGATCCCGGCCGAAACCACCACGACGTCTCTGACCGCGCTGCAATACGCTGCAGAAGGCGGTCACCCGATCGCTCAATGGCGGCTCGGCCGGATGTATGCAGACGGCAACGGCGTCGCGCAGGACGATCTGCGGGCGTTCGACTATTTCAGCAAGATCGCCAATGCCCACGCCGAAGACAGCCCGTCGGCGCCGCAGGCCGCTGTGGTCGCCAACGCCTTCGTGGCGCTCGGCCGCTATTATCTCGACGGCATCCCGAACTCGAAGATCAAGCGCGACCCGGAGCGGGCGCGGGAGATGTTTTCCTACGCCGCGTCGTATTTCGGCAATGCCGACGCGCAATACGATCTGGCCCGGCTGTACATCGACGGCATCGGCATGCCGCGCGACTTCCGCTACGGGGCGCGCTGGCTTGGCCTCGCCGCTCAGAAGGGCCAGCATCAGGCCCAGGCGATGCTCGGGCAGCTGTTGTTCAACGGCGAAAAGCTGCCGCGGCAGGCCGCTCGCGGTCTGATGTGGCTGACCCTGGCGCGCGACAGCGCCGCGCCGGAAGAGACCTGGATCAAGGACAGCTACAACCGCGCCTTCGCCAAGGCCTCGGACGACGATCGCGCCATGGCCCTGCAGATGCTCGAGCACTGGGTGCAGGGGCGACGGGACTGAGGCCGCGGTCGAGGGCGTCGCGTCTCGCTTAAACTGTCCAGAAACTAACAACCGTGTCCCGGACAAGGTGCAGCGCGAAGCGCTGCGCCGCAGATCCGGGACCCCGGTTGCTGCCTAAACTAACCAGGCCCCCGTATCTGCAGCGCACCACGCCGCAACAGCGGCGCTGCGCAGCGTCCGGGGAACGTCAAGGCAGGTCAGACACCTTACGCCGTCTCCAAATCCAGATCCGCCCACACCGGCACATGGTCGGACGGCTTCTCCCAATTCCTCACATAGCTATCGATGCCGACGCCCTGCAGGCGGTCGGCGGCTTGCGGCGACAGCAGCAGGTGATCGATGCGGATGCCCCAGTTCTTCTGCCAGGCGCCCGCCTGATAATCCCAGAAAGTGTACTGCCCCGGCGCGTCCGTAGTGGCGCGGAGGGCGTCGGTGAGACCGAGGCCGAGCAGGGCCTGGAAGCTCTCGCGGGTCTCCGGCCGGAACAGCGCGTCGTCGACCCAAGCGGCCGGGTTGTGCACGTCCTCGGGCTGCGGGATGACGTTGAAGTCGCCGGCGAGGATCAGCGGCTCTTCCGTCTTCATCCGCTCCTTCGAGTACTGAAGAAGTCGCGACATCCAGCTCAGCTTGTAGGGATATTTGTCGCTCCCCACCGGGTTGCCGTTAGGCAGATAGAGACAGGCAACACGGACGACTCCGCGCTTCAGCGAGATGACGCCCTCGAGGAAGCGGGCATGGACGTCGGATTCGTCACCAGCGAGCCGCGGCGTGGCTTCTTCGAGCGGATGCTTCGACAGCAGCGCGACGCCGTTGAACGTCTTCTGGCCGTGGGTGACGACGTTGTAGCCGAGGGCCTCGATCGGCTCGCGCGGAAACGCCTCGTCGACGCATTTGATCTCCTGCAGGCAGACCACGTCCGGCTGGCAGTCCTGCAGCCAGGTCAGCAGGTGGTCCAGCCGCTGCCGCACCGAGTTCACGTTCCAGGTCGCAATCCGCATCAAGGTACCCGTGGCAATATATCCGGCGGCTGGCATACCATGGCGCCGCCCGCTGTGATAAGTCTTTGTAAAATCGAGTGCTAAATTCAAGGGAGCGGGGACGGGCAACGGTGCGGCCCCGCAACGGGCTGACACGGAGTGTCATGACGAAGCGACGCTGGATCATCATCGCCATCTTGCTCGCCGCCGGCGGCTTTGCAGCTTACGAATTGCGGCCCTATTGGTCGTCTCAGCAAGCCGCGACCAAGATGGCGCCACCAGCCCGGGTGGTCGCCGTCGATGCAGCCAAGGCCGTGCGCAAGTCCGTTCCTGTCGATGTCGATGCGATCGGAATGGTGGTCCCCATCTCTAGCGTCGCCTTGAAGTCGCGGCTGGAGACCACGATCGTCAGTGTGCATTTCGAAGATGGGGCGCGGGTCAACGAAGGCGATCTGCTGTTCACGCTCGACGCGCGACAGATCGACGCCCAGATCGAACAGGCGGAAGGAAACCTCGCACGCGATCGCGCCCAGCTTGCCGGCGCCGAACGTGATCTGCGCCGCTTCAACGATCTGATCGGGAAGGGAGCGACCACGCAGGTCAATCTCGACAATGCCAAGACCCAGGCAGACATTCTCGCCGGCACGATCAAAGCTGCACAATCGGCGCTCGACAATTTGCGGGTTCAGAAGAGCTACACGCTGATCCGCGCGCCGTTTGCCGGCCGCATCAGCGCAGCCAACGTGAAGGTCGGCAACTTCGTCCGTCCCGCGGATACGGCGCCGCTCGCGACCATCAATCAGATGGCCCCCGTTTACGTCGCGTTCGCTGTGCCGCAGCGTGTGCTCGGCGATCTGCGCGATGCGATGAAGGCAAATACGGCTAGCGTCACGGCCACCATCCCCGGTAGCGGCCGGTCGGAGCAGGGCACGGTCGCGATGGTCGAGAACACGGTCGATGCGACCACCGGCATGGTGACGGTTCGCGGCATCATGGACAACGGCAACGAGACGCTGTGGCCGGGCACCCTCGTCAACACCAGACTGACGGTGCGAAGCGAGGACGCCGTCACAGTGCCGACCGTGGCGGTCCAGCGCAGCCAGAGCGGAAACTTCGTGTTCGTGGTTCGCGACGGCGTGGCCCATGTGCAGCACGTCAGCGTCAGCCGGACCCACATGGGCGAGAGCGTGATCACCGAAGGTCTGTCGGGCGGCGAGAATGTCGTCACCGATGGCCAGCTGCTGCTATCCGAGGGCACCAAGGTCGAGCCGCGCAGCCGCAAGGCCGGAGCCTGATATGACGCTCTCCGAGCTGTGCATCCGCCGGCCGGTGATGACGACGCTGATCACCGCGTCGCTGATCGTGTTCGGCCTGTTCGGCTATCGGCTGCTGCCGGTGTCGGCGCTGCCCAAGGTCGACTTCCCGACCATTGCGGTGACGGCGACGCTGCCGGGCGCCAGCGCGGACACCATGGCGGCGTCGGTCGCGGGCATTATCGAGCGCCAGCTCTCGACCATTGCCGGCATCTCGTCGATGTCGTCGAACTCGTCGCAAGGCACCTCGGTCATCACCATCCAGTTCGATCTCGGCCGCAACATCGACGCGGCCGCGCTCGACGTGCAGACCGCGCTGACCATCGCGCAGCGGCGCCTGCCGATCGAGATGACGACGCCGCCGAGCTTCCGCAAAGTGAACCCCGCGGAATTTCCGGTGCTGTTCGTGGCGCTGAGTTCGGCGACGCTGCCGCTGTCGGCCGTCAACGAATACGGCGACATCACCATCGGCCAGGCGCTGTCGCAGATCCCCGGCGTCGCCCAGGTGGTGATTTACGGGCCGCAGAAATTCGCCGTTCGGGTGCAGGCCGATCCTGAAGCGGCGGCCGCGCGTGGCCTATCGCTCGAAGACATTCGTGCCGCCGTCGCACGCGCCAATTCTTCAACCCCGGTCGGCACCATGAGCGGTCCGAAGCAGGACTTCGTGCTGCAGGCCTCCGGTCAGATGGACAAGGCCGCCGACTATCGCCAGATCGTGGTGGCATGGCGCAATGGCTCGCCGGTCAAGCTGGACGAAGTCGCGCGGATCTACGACAGCGTCGAGAACGACCGGCTCGCCACCTGGCTCAACGACGACCGCGCCATCGTGCTGGCGATCCAGAAGCAGCCCGACGCCAACACCGTCGCGGTGGTCGATCTGGTGCGCGAGCGGTTGCCGTCGCTACGTGCCCAGATCCCGCCGTCGGTCGAGATGACGGTGACGATGGATCGTTCCGTTTCGGTCCGGCAGGCGGTGTTCGACGTCCAGGAGACGCTGGCGATCGCCGTGGTGCTGGTCGTGCTGGTGATCTTCCTGTTCCTGCGCAAGGCCTCGGCGACCTTCATCCCGGCGCTGGCGGTGCCGATCTCGCTGCTCGGCACCTTCGCCGTGATGTACCTGCTCGACTTCTCGATCAACAACATGACGCTGCTGGCGCTGACGCTGTCGGTCGGCTTCGTGGTCGACGACGCCATCGTCATGCTCGAGAACATCATGCGGCACATCGAGGACGGCATGCGGCCGTTCGAGGCGGCGCTGAAGGGCGCGCGCGAGATCGGCTTCACTATCATCTCGATCACGCTGTCGCTGATCGCGGTGTTCATCCCGGTGCTGCTGATGGGCGGTATCGTCGGCCGGGTGTTCCGCGAGTTCGCGGTGACGATCTCGATCGCCATCCTGGTGTCCGGCTTCGTGTCGCTGACGCTGACGCCGATGTTGTGCGCGCGGATGCT
Source organism: Rhodopseudomonas sp. (assembly GCF_048594845.1). Classification (GTDB taxonomy): domain Bacteria; phylum Pseudomonadota; class Alphaproteobacteria; order Rhizobiales; family Xanthobacteraceae; genus Rhodopseudomonas. Next base: position 36,733 of record NZ_JBMDXE010000294.1, read on the forward strand.
CAAGGCGCACGATCCGGCCAAGCGTGAGAACATCGTGCTGCGCGGTTTCGAGGCGATGTTCGCCGGTTGGCTGCGCGGCTACGAATGGGCGCTCGACAAGGTGCTGGCGCACAAATTCCTGATGCTGCTGGTGACCTTCGCGACGCTCGGCGGCACGATCTATCTGTACATGGTGGTGCCGAAGGGGTTCTTTCCGCAGGAGGACACCGGCTTCCTGATCGGCGTCACCGAGGCTGCGACAGACACCTCGTTCGAGGCGATGAAGGAGCGGCAGCTCGCGCTGGTGCAGATCCTCCGCGAAGATCCGGCGGTCGACTACATCAACAGCACGGTCGGCGCCGGCGGTCCGAATCCCACGGCCAATTACGGCCGGCTGTTTGTCGGCCTGAAACCAATCAAGGAACGCGATCCCGCGCCGAAGGTGATTTCGCGGTTGCGCCAGCAGGCAGCTCAGGTGCCCGGCATCCAAGCGTTCTTCCAGAGCATCCAGAACCTCAACATCGGCGGACGTATTTCGAAGAGCCAATACCAGTACGTGATGCAGGGGAGCGACACTGAGGCGCTGTATCGGCTCGCGCCCGAGATGCGCGACAAGATCGCCAAGCTGCCGGGCCTGCTCGACGTCACCACCGACCTCTACATCCGCAACCCGCAGATGACCGTCGAGATCGATCGCGAGAAAGCCGCGGTTTACGGCATCACTGTCGATCAGGTCCGCAACCAGCTCTATAACGCCTACGGCTCGCGGCAGATCGGCACGATCTACACGCCGACCAACGATTACCAGATCATCCTCGAGGTGCAGCCGCAGTTTCGCGTCGATCCGAACGATCTGTCGAAGCTGTATCTGAAGACGGCCAACAACCAGACCATTCCGATCGAAGCCGTGGCGCGGATGGTGCCGAGCATCGGCGCACTGCAGATCAATCACCAGGGCCAGCAGCCCGCGGTGACGATCTCGTTCAATCTCGCGCAAGGCCACTCGCTTGGCGAAGCGGTCGATCGCATCACCCAGGTGGAGCGCGAGGCGAATTTGCCGGCGACTATCTTTACCGGCTTCTCCGGCACTGCGCAGGTGTTCCAGGAGAGCCTGCGCGGGCAGGGCGTGCTGATCCTCGCCGCGGTGTTCGCCGCTTTCGTCATCCTTGGCATCCTCTACGAGAGCTTCATCCATCCGATCACGATCATTTCCGGCCTGCCGTCGGCCGGCATCGGCGCGATCCTGACGCTGATGCTGTTCAACATGGAGCTGTCGGTGATCGCGATGATCGGCATCGTCATGCTGGTCGGCATCGTCAAGAAGAACGCCATCATGATGGTCGACTTCGCATTGGAGCGGCGCCGCGTCGGGCTGTCGGCCGAACTCGCGATCCGCGAGGCGGCGCTGCTGCGCTTCCGACCGATTATGATGACGACGCTGTCGGCAATCTTCGGCACGCTGCCGATCGCATTGGGGGCGGGTGCCGGCGCCGAACTGCGCCAGCCGCTCGGCGTCGCAGTGGTCGGCGGCCTGCTGCTGTCGCAATTGCTGACGCTGTTCATCACCCCGGTGATCTACATCTATCTCGACAAGATCGATCGTCGCCTGAAGCGTGGGCTCGAGCCGCAACTCGAAGATGTCAGCGAGGATGTCCGACCTCACGCGACCGCGGCGGAGTAATCGGTGAAGCCGCGTATGGTGGCGACGGTGCCTTGCCGCATCCTCGTATGTTCACGAGTCTGATTTCGCCTCGGAATAGGATATGCACGTCCAGGTTGTGGCGTATGTGTCTGCAGGGCGTCGGATGTCCAGCCGCGGTGAGAGGATGGTGCAGGCGATGCGGCTGCGCGGCATGACCAAGCAGCACGCGCTGGCATTTGCGATCGGCGTCAACGAAAGCACCATCACCCGCTGGAAAAACAACGCGCCGATGTCCGTCGAGCACGTCGTGCTGCTGTGTCGCGCTCTGGATATTTCCCTTGATTGGTTCTTGAACGGTGACGGCGCCATCGGCGCTCCGGCGTCGGATGCGACATGTCCAGGGCGTCCAGAATCCGGATTTCTCTCAACTATGCGACAGGCCGAAGCGGCCTTGAGCGATCAGTCCAAAGCGCTACTCGCCGCTTTCGTTCAGTCCGTTCTGATCCAGGAAAAGCGTCCTTAGTGTTCCTTGCATCGGGCGCAAGCGACCTCGGCTGTCGGTTGCCCCGAGCGCAAGAAGAAGTCTTCGCTCGCCACGACATGCACGCATAAGTTGTAGTGGCTGGTTGATTCAGGCCAGCGGTAACCTGGGGCCGGATCGATCCGGCAGGAGGTCAAAATGCCGACGACGATTACGATCAACGTCACCAACAACAGCAACGTGCTGCAGAACTTCTTCTTCTTCCAGCAGCCCGCCGCGTATTCCGGCGGTCAGCAGGTCTACACCAACAGCCTGTATAGTCAGGCCTTGCTGCCCTACAGCACATCGGGGGCGGTCCTCACCTTCACGATGATCCTGCAGTACTATGCGGGCGTCCAGCAGCAGGTGCAGCCGCCGCAGGTCGGGCAGCCGTCCGGTCAACTGGCGGCGATCCAGGCCATCAACCTCACTTCGGCGTCCGGCGGTCCACAGACCAACAACACGACCAACATGACGGTGTCGCCGTCGCTGGGGCTGTCCGTTCCAGCCTATACCGCCGGCCCGCAGGCCGGATCGTTTCGTATCGTCACGCCGACCTTCAACCCGGTGCTCACCAACTACAATGCGGGCTCCGCGGTTCAGTCGCTGTCCGGAGCGATCACGCTGTCGAACTTCGTGACGGTTCAGCCGAACAACAATCTCGACTGTCAGCCGATCATCAAGTTCTACGTGCAGACCGGCAGCTACACGGCCGGCACGGTGATGAACTTCACCAGTTCGTCGATCAACGCCGCGCTCTGCGACGCGACGCCGGGCTTCACGACGTTCAACGTGACCTACAATGTCGACGGCACTTGGACGGTGAAGAACATGGCGGTGAGCTCGCTGGCCGACGGTACGTTCGGTCTGGTCGAGAAGGCCGTGACCTCCAACGGGCTGCTGGCGGCGCTGTCACCCAACGCGGTGGTGAAGAACGAAGCCGGCACCGGCGTGATTTCGACCGGCAACGCCGCCAACTTCGATCTGCCGACGACGATCACCAACCTCAGCAATCCGGGCGGCCTGGCCGTCTTCAAGGAGTATCAGGTCGGTCCGACCAACGGCCCGTTCAAGGGAACGATGTGTACCAATCTGGCGGGCACCACGGGCACGTTCTCGTAGGCAGCCGCCGGGGTTGGTAAGCCGGGCGCAACCCAGCTCGTTCGGCCATCTGCAGCCGGGAGATCTCTGACCGAGGTCTCCCGGCGAATACGTGCGGAAGCCGCGGGCGAGGGGTGCCGCGCTCAGATCGAGAAGCTGGTCCCGCAGCCGCAGGACGCGGTCGCATTGGGATTGTTGACCCGGAACGATGCGCCGATCAGGTCGTCGACGAAGTCGACCTCGGAGCCGGTCAGAAACGGGACCGATGCGGAATCGACCAGCACCACAGCGCCGTCGCGCGCAATAACGAGGTCGTCGTCGGTCTTGGCGCGATCCACGTCGAACTTGTACTGGAAACCGGAGCAGCCGCCGCCTTCGACGCTGATGCGAAGCATCGCGCCGGCGCCTTCGCCCTTGAGGATTTCGCCGATCCGGCGCGCCGCGCGCTCGCTGATGGTGACGCTGGTGTCGGTCATCTGTTGCTCCATATCCCGAACAGGGATTGTGCCGTCATTGGATTTCCATGCAAGCCATAGTTAAGTGCACTGCAATCGAGAATCAAACGGGTCAGGGATAGCTTCAGCGTGTCGGTCGGGATGGCAGCTCCTCGCGCAGCCTATGGCTGCGATCCGGACCGCAGCCGCGGCCGGCAATTCGCCGAACCGGCGAGCAGCAACCGCAGCGCGTTCCGGCGCGATTGCGACCGCGTGATCCACTCCAACGCGTTCCGCCGGCTCAAGCACAAGACCCAGGTGTTCGTCTTCCACGAGGGCGATCACTACCGCACCCGGCTAACCCATAGTCTCGAGGTCGCCCAGATCGCGCGGGCGATCGCGCGTCAGCTCGGGCTCGACGAGGACCTCACCGAGACGCTGGCGCTGGCGCACGACCTCGGCCATCCGCCGTTTGGCCACGCCGGCGAGCGCGCGCTGGATGCCTGCCTGCGCGATCACGGCGGGTTCGATCACAACGCCCAGACGCTGAGGGTGCTGACCGCGCTGGAGCATCGCTATCCGGAGTTCGACGGGCTCAATCTGACCTGGGAGACGCTGGAGGGGGTGGTCAAGCACAACGGTCCGCTGACCGACAGGTCTGGCCGGCCGCTGCCGCGCTACGCCGAGCGTGGCGTGCCTGCGGGGATCGCTGAATTCAACGCGCGCGTCGATCTCGAACTGTGGAGCTTCGCGTCGCTCGAAGCCCAGGTGGCGGCGATCGCCGACGATATCGCCTATGATGCCCACGACATCGATGACGGCCTGCGGGCCGGGCTGTTCCGGGTGGACGACGTGCGCGCCGTGCCATTGGCGGCCGACATCATCGCCGATATCGATCGTCGGTATCCCGGTCTGGCAGAGAGCCGGAGGGGTGCCGAGCTGGTGCGGGAACTGATCTCGCAATTGATCCGGGCCGTCACGGCCGAGACGATTCGGCGGCTGACAGCGGCAGCGCCGCGATCGCCCGAGCAGGTGCGCCAAGCCGCGACCGCGATGGTCGCATTCCCGGCGGAGATCACGGCGGCCGAAAAGGAGATCAAGGCCTTCCTCTGGACGCATATGTATCGCGCCGAGCGGGTGATGGCGGTGATGCGCGATGCCGAGGCGATCGTCGCAGACCTGTTCCAGCGCTATTGCGACCATCCGGCCGATCTGCCGTCCGACTGGCTACCGGCCGACGGGCCTGTGGCCGAGTGCGAGGCTGACCGCTTCCGCCGCATCCGCAACTTCATCGCCGGCATGACGGACCGATACGCCTTGAACGAGCATCAGCGGCTCTTTGACTCGACCCCGGAATTGCGTTAGGCGGCGCCGGACCGGCCAAATGGCCGCCTTTCAATCCCATTGCAGACATGTCCGATCAAACCACGTCCACGCATCTCTTCGCCCATGTTCTGTCGCGCGTGCACGCGGCCTGCGCCGCACTGATCGGCGAGGGGGCTCTGCCGGCCGGGATCGATCTTGTGCGCATCGTGGTCGAGCCGCCGAAGGACGCCTCCCACGGCGACATGGCGACCAACGCCGCGATGGTGCTGGCCAAGGACGCCAAGGCCAAGCCGCGCGATCTCGCCGACAAGATCGCCGAGAAGCTGCGGGCTGAAGAGCAGATCGCCGAGGTGGCGATTGCCGGCCCTGGCTTCATCAATCTGACCCTCAAGACGGCCGTGTGGGCACAGGCGCTGCGGGACGTCCTGGCGGCTGGCGATGGTTATGGACGCTCCGGGATTGGAAACGGCGAGAGGGTGAACATCGAATACGTCTCCGCCAATCCGACCGGCCCGATGCACGTCGGCCATTGCCGCGGCGCCGTGTTCGGCGACGCACTGGCCAATCTGCTGGACTCCGCCGGTTACAACGTCACCCGCGAGTACTACATCAACGATGCCGGCGCGCAGGTCGACGTCCTGGCCCGCTCCGCGTTCTTGCGTTACCGCGAGGCGCTGGGGGAGACTATCGGCGAGATTCCGGAAGGACTGTATCCGGGCGATTACCTGGTGCCGGTCGGACAGGCGCTGAAGGCCGAGCACGGCTCGGCGTTGAAAGAAATGCCTGAGCCGCAGTGGCTTCCGATCGTTCGCGCCAAGTCGATCGCGATGATGATGGAGATGATCAAGGGCGATCTCGCCGCTCTTTCGATCACCCACGAGGTGTTCTTCTCCGAAAGGTCGCTCATCGAAGGCGAGCGCAATCGGGTTGCGGACACCATCGATTTCCTGCGCGCCAAGGGCGACGTGTACCAAGGCCGGCTGCCGCCGCCAAAGGGCGCGCCGGTGGACGATTACGAAGACCGCGAGCAGACGCTGTTCCGCGCCACGGCGTATGGTGATGATGTCGACCGGCCCCTGCTGAAGTCGGACGGCTCCTATACGTACTTCGCCTCCGATATCGCATATCACAAGGTGAAGTTCGATGCCGGCTGTCCGACCCTGGTCGACGTGCTGGGCGCCGACCATGGCGGTTACATCAAGCGGATGCAGGCTGCCGTGCAGGCCGTTACCGCCGGGAAGGGCACGCTCGACGTCAAGATCGTCCAGCTGGTTCGCCTGCTACGCAATGGCGAGCCCGTGAAAATGTCCAAGCGGGCCGGCGATTTCGTGACGCTTCGTGAAGTGGTGGATGAAGTCGGCTCGGATGCCGTCCGCTTCATGATGCTGTTCCGGAAAAACGACGCGGTGCTCGATTTCGACCTCGCCAAGGTCATCGAGCAGTCCAAGGACAACCCGGTGTTCTACGTGCAGTACGGTCATGCCCGGGGCCACTCGATCTTCCGCAATGCTCGCGAACTGTTCCCGGATCTACCGGAGGCGACCGATGCACGGATTGCGTTCCTGAAGGATGCCGCGGTCGAGCGGCTGACCGACCCGGCCGAACTCGATCTGCTTCGCCGGCTGGCGCTGTTTCCGCGAACCGTGGAAGCCGCGGCGCTGGCGCACGAGCCGCACCGCGTCGCGTTCTACCTGTACGAGCTGGCCAGTGAATTTCACGCACACTGGACGCGCGGGCGTGATGCGCCTCATTTACGCTTCATTATCAATAATGATGCAGAGATTAGCAGGGCGCGACTGGCGATGGTTCAGGGCGTCGTCTCGGTACTGGCATCGGGGCTTGCCATTCTCGGCGTCACAGCGCCGGACGAGATGCGATAGGGGACGGCCGGTCAGATTGGGGATCTGTAGCGGCTTTTGAGAGCGGCTTATCGTCTGCGTAAGCGGGTTTTGGCGGCTTTCCCGAATGGGACGCGACATCACATGACCGATCGATACCACGACCGACCCTTCCCGGCGGATGACGAAGAGACCCGCGCAACCTACGCCCAGCAAAAGACCGACAACGATCCTCTTGCCGAACTCGCTCGCCTGATCGGCCAGACCGATCCATTCGGTAACCAGCTCGCATCAGCACCGGCTCGGCCGGCATCCCGCGCAACCAATTT
>NZ_JBMDXE010000295.1:0-19042 GCF_048594845.1 Rhodopseudomonas sp.
TTTTCCTGGTGCTGTCCGGGCTGTGCACCGGAGCGTCGTGGCTGTGTTACTTCAGGGCGCTGAAGCTCGGGCCGGCCACGCTGGTGGCGCCGATCGACAAGCTCAGCGTCGTGCTCGTGGCGCTGTTCGCCTTTGCGTTCCTCGGCGAGCGGCCGAGCGCCATGCATTGGCTCGGCATTGCGCTGATCGCCGCCGGCGCGGTGATCATCGTTGTGAAGTGATCAGGCTGCGACCAGCAGCGCCACGCCGAGCACGATCAACGCCGTGCCGCCGAGTTCGCGGGCCGACAGCGGCTGCTTGAACGAGTAGTAGGCCACGGCCTGGGCGAACAGCACCTCGACCAGCGCCAGCGTCCGGACATTGGCGGCCGCGGTGAGGGCAAACGCCAGAAACCAGAATTGCGAAGCGAGCGCGCCGACGAAGCCGGCCAGCATCGACGGTTTCCACAGCTGCAGGATTTCGCGCAGCACCTTTGGCGCCCGCGCCAGCAGATAGATCGTCAGCACCAGCGTCTGGACGCCGAGTGCGAACACCAGCGTATAGCTCGCGGCGGTGACGAAGGTGACCCCTGGCACCACGATGATGGCGCCGCGAAACCCGACCGCCGACATTGCGAACGCTGCTGCGGCGGCGAGGCCGAGCAGCGTCGGCCGCAGGCTGGCGAGGTTGCGGGTGCTGCCGGGCCGTAGCGCGGTGATCACCACGCCGACGGTGGCGATCAGGATGGCGACAACCTTCCACAGATCCAGATGATCGCCGAGGAACACGAAGCCGAAGATCGCGGTCTGGATCGCCTCGGTCTTCAGATACGCGGTGGTGACCACGAAGGAGCGCTCGTTCATCGCCGCCAGCATCAGCCCGGTGGCGAGGATCTGCGACAGTGCGCCGAGCAGCAGCCACGGCCAGAACTCGATCGTCGGCCACGGCACAGCGTCGCCGGTGGCGGCGATCACCAGAACGAAGAACAGGATCGAGAACGGAAACCCGAACAGGAAGCGGATATTGGTGGCGCCCCAGGTGCCGAGCGGCCCGGTCAGCGACCGCTGCATCGCGTTGCGCGCCACTTGGCCGAGCGCGGCGACGATCGTGAATGGGATCCAGAGTGAGGCGAGGGTGAGCATGCTGAGATCGAAGCTGGAGGGCGCGGCACCGTGGCGGCGTCGGCCGCTGCGGTCAACCGGAACGGGATCATGCCAGCGTTGCGCGCCCCGGTCGCGCTGGTGCTCGCGTAATTTACAGCTACACTTTGCCCGCCTCGAACGGAGCGACACCGCCATGCTGCGCTGCCTTGCCGTCCTCGCCGCCCTGGTCACGCTGCTGGTTACGCCGGCGCGAGCCGCAGAGGGCTTCCGCGGCAGCGAGTGTCTGGCGATGGCGCAGGGGCCGCGGGCGATCCCGGTCAGCCTGCGCCGCGCCGCGGCGGCCGAGCAGGTGCTGATCACCTATCGGGGCCACGCCACCTACACGATCGAAAGCCCCGGCGGCGTGATGGTGGCGACCGATTACAGCGGCACTTACGACACCGGCCGAACCCCGGACGTCGTCACCATGAACCGCGCGCATGCGACCCACTACACGCTCGCGCCAGATCCGAAGATCGCGCATGTGCTGCACGGCTGGGGCACGGACGGGCAGCCGGCGAAGATCTACGAGCGCGTCGGCGACGTCCTGATCCGCAACGTCACCACCGACATCCGCCGCTACATGTTCGACGACGGCGCCGGCGGCATGATCAAGGATGGCAATTCGATCTTCATCTTCGAAGTGGCCGGACTGTGTATCGCGCATCTCGGCCATTTGCACACCACGCTCGACGAGAGTCACTTCGCGGCGATCGGCCGGATCGACATCCTGATGGTGCCGATCGACGGCAGCTACACGATGTCGCTTGCCGGCATCTCCGATATCACCAAGCGACTCCGCGCCTCGGTGGTGCTGCCGATGCACCGCTTCATGACCCCGCTCGACGACTTCATGCGCCGCATCGGGCAGAACTTCGCGATTGACAAACGCAACGACAGCGTGCTGCGCATCTCGCGCGACACGCTGCCGGGGACGCCGACGGTGATTATTCTAAGGGGTGTGTAGTTGTGCGCGTCATTGCGAGGAGCAAGGCGACGAAGCAATCCAGCGCCGTGCAGTGAGCTGCATCGATTTGGCTTCGTTCGCAATGACGGGGGGCTCTTGCTGTGTCCCGACGGTCAGATTTGTCGAAGAGGGATGGATTGCCGGGTCAAGCCCGGCAATGACGGCGGAAGATGCGGCCAGGCATTGCTACAAACTCTTCGGACGCAGATTTGAACGTAAGAAGTCGCGTAACAACAAGGCCGTCATGCGCGGGCTTGACCCGCGCATCCATCCACTTCGCAAAAAGCGCAATCGGTCGCGGTAGAATAACTACGGCGCGGTCTCTGCCACCACCATGTAGTTCACGTCCATGTCGGGCGAGAGTTTCCAGCGGTCGGCCAGCGGGTTGTAGGTCATGCCGGATTGTTCGGTGACGACCAGCTTCATGCCGCTCAGGTGCTGCTCCAGTTCGGCCGGGGTGACGAACTTGTCCCATTGATGCGTGCCGCGCGGCAGCCAGCGCATCACATATTCGGCGCCGACGATGGCGAGCGCAAAGCTCTTCCAGTTGCGGTTGAGGGTGGCTACCACCATCATGCCGGTCGGCTTCATCAGCGCGGCGCAGCGCGACAGGAAGGCGCCGACGTCGGTGACGTGTTCGATCACCTCCATCGCCAGTACGATGTCGAAGCGCTCGCGCGGGTCGATCTCCTCGACCATGACGTTGCGGTAGTCGATCGCCAGATGCGACTTGTCGGCGTGCAGCTTGGCGGCCGCGATATTGGTGGCCGAGGGGTCGATGCCGATCACCTGGGCGCCGAGCCGGGTGAACGGCTCGCACAAGAGGCCAGCGCCGCAGCCGATGTCCAGCATCCGCAGCCCGGACAGGCAGCTCAGGCTCTTGGCGTTGCGGTCGAATTTGCGGCACGCGGCGTCGCGGATGAAGCTGATGCGCAGCGGGTTGATCCGGTGGAGCGGCGCCATCTTGCCGGTCGGATCCCACCATTCGGCCGAGAGTTTGGAGAATTTGGCGATCTCGGCGGGGTCGACGGTCGACGCCGGCGCGCCGGGGGTCTCGTGTTGCAATGCCATGGCGGTTCGCCGTGCTCCCAGATTCGCTTGTCCGCGCCGTCGCGGGCGTCCGATGCCCGCCCCGGTTCCGCCCGGGCCGTTCGGTTGCTTGCCCGAACCCGCGGCGCTGTGTATGACGCGCCACGCGGCTGCCGACTGGCGGATTCCGCGCCATCCATACTCGTTGTCTGCAGGGATTGCACTATTCGTCATGGGCCGGCTGGTGATGAAATTCGGCGGCACGTCCGTCGCCAATATCGAGCGCATCCAGAACGTCGCGCGCCATGTCAAACGCGAGGTCGATGCCGGCCATGAGGTCGCCGTCGTGGTCTCCGCCATGGCCGGCAAGACCAACGAACTGGTGGCCTGGTGCACCGAGGCGTCGCCGATGCACGACGCCCGCGAATACGACGCCGTGGTGGCGTCCGGCGAGCAGGTGACCTCGGGGCTGCTGGCGATCGCCTTGCAGGCGCTGGGTATCCAGGCACGGTCCTGGCAGGGATGGCAGCTGCCGATCCGCACCAGCGACGCCCATGCTTCGGCTCGCATCATTGACATCGACGGCGGCGAGATCATCAAGCGGTTTGGCGAGCGCAAGGAAGTCGCGGTGATCGCCGGCTTCCAGGGCATCAACGCTGAAACGGGCCGGATCACCACGCTCGGCCGCGGCGGTTCGGACACCTCGGCGGTGGCAATCGCGGCGGCGCTCAAGGCTGATCGCTGCGACATCTACACCGACGTCGACGGCGTCTACACCACCGATCCGCGGGTGGTGCCGAAGGCCAAGCGGCTCGACAAGGTGGCGTTCGAGGAGATGCTGGAACTGGCCTCGCAGGGCGCCAAGGTGCTGCAGGTCCGTTCGGTCGAACTCGGCATGGTCTACAACGTGCCGATCTTCGTGCGGTCCTCGTTCGACAAACCCGAAGACATCGATCCGCACGGCACGCCGCCGGGCACGCTGATCTGCAGCGAGGAGAAAATCATGGAGAACCACGTCGTCACCGGCATCGCCTTCTCGAAGGACGAAGCCCAGATCTCGGTCCGCCGGATCGAGGACAAGCCGGGGGTGGCGGCGTCGATCTTCGGGCCGCTGGCCGATGCCAATATCAATGTCGACATGATCGTCCAGAACGTGTCGGAAGACGGCAAGACCACCGATCTGACCTTCACGGTGCCGGCGGCGGATTTCGCCCGCGCCAAGCAGACCATCACGTCGGCGCAGGACAAGATCGGCTACGCCCGCTTCGACAGCGAGACCGATGTCGCCAAGGTGTCGGTGATCGGCTCGGGCATGCGCAGCCATGCGGGCGTCGCTGCCCAGGCCTTCGCTGCGCTTGCGGCGCGTAACATCAACATCCGGGCGATCACCACGTCGGAAATCAAGTTCTCGGTGTTGATCGACGCGGCCTATACTGAACTGGCGGTGCGGACGTTGCATACGTTGTATGGATTGGATCAAGTTTAGAACAATTTTGTAGTGATTTAAGACGGTGCGCGACGGACGTTCGTGGCCGCCCCTGGCAGGCGTTTTGCTTGGCAAATCAAGCCTCAATTCGCTATACGGCCTGATGGGCGCGCGGCGTCGGCGAGGCGGCTGAAAAGCCGGTTTCTGTTGCGTTGCGATGGCCGGATCGGGCGGTGAAGCGGCCTGCTCCGGCGTGCGTCGAGACTGGCGGACTCGCTGCCGGTCACGTTTGCGGCGAAAGGGATTGTCGCCGGCGCTCTGAGCGTCGGCGGTGAGTCATTTCAGGGGAGATGTCGGCACATGCGGAGCACGTCGGGCGGCCCCCGCGTCTTGCTGAGACGGCTCCGTGAAACCATGGCGGAGCAAGTCTCCGCGCAGGAACGGCTGGACAAGATCGTCGTTCTGATCGCCGCCAACATGGTGGCGGAGGTGTGCTCGACCTACGTGCTGCGCGTCGACAATACCCTCGAGCTCTACGCGACCGAAGGTCTGAACCGCGAGGCTGTGCACCAGACCGTGCTGAGCGCCCACGAGGGCCTTGTCGGCCTGGTGGCGTCCGAGGCGACGCCGCTGAACCTCTCCGACGCGCAGAGCCATCCGGCGTTCTCGTTCCGCCCGGAGACCGGCGAAGAGATCTATCACTCGTTCCTCGGTGTGCCGATCCTGCGCGCCGGCAATACGCTCGGCGTGCTGGTGGTGCAGAACCGCGCCAAGCGCACCTATGTCGAGGAAGAAGTCGAGGCGCTGCAGACCACCGCGATGGTGCTCGCCGAGATGATCGCGTCGGGCGAACTGTCGGCGCTGGCCCAGCCCGGTGCCGAACCTGCGGCCCGGCACTCGATCCACAAAACCGGCGCGGTGCTGTCCGACGGCATCGCGCTCGGCCACGTCGTGCTGCACGAGCCACGCGTCGTCATCACCAACTACATCGCCGAGGATCTGCCGAAGGAGATCAAGCGGCTCGACAGCGCACTCGCCAATCTCCGCTCCGACCTCGACCGCCTGCTGGAGCGCGGCGACGTCGCTGACGGCGGCGAGCATCGCGACGTGCTCGAAGCCTACCGGATGTTCGCCAACGACCACGGCTGGTCCCACAAGCTGCACGAGGCGGTGGCGACCGGCCTCACCGCCGAGGCCGCCGTCGAGCGCGTGCAGTCGGACACGCGCGCCCGGATGCTGCGCTCGACCGATCCTTATCTGCGTGAACGCCTGCACGATCTCGAGGATCTCGGCCATCGGCTGATGCGCCAACTCGTCGGCCAGAACCACGCGCCGTCGCGCGAGCATTTGCCCGAGAACGCGATCCTGATCGCCCGTTCGATGGGGCCCGCGGCGCTGCTCGACTATGATCGCAAACGGCTGCGCGGCCTGGTGCTCGAAGAAGGCACCGCCAATTCGCACGTTGCGATCGTGGCGCGTGCGCTCGGCATTGCGGCGGTCGGCGAAGTGCCGAACGCGCCGGGCATCGCGGATCCCGGCGACGCCATCATCGTCGATGCCACCTCCGGCTCGATCTACGTGCGGCCCTCGGCCGAAATCGAAGCCGCTTATGCCGAGCGCGTGCGCTTCCGCGCGCGCCGGCAGGCGCAGTATTCTGCGCTGCGCGATCTGCCATGCGTCACTAAGGACGGCCAGCCGGTCGATCTGATGATCAATGCCGGCCTGGCGATCGACCTGCCGCATATCGAAGACACCGGCTCGTCCGGCATCGGCCTGTTTCGTACCGAGCTGCAATTCATGATCGGCCAGAGCCTGCCGCGGTCGAGCGATCAGCTGGCGCTGTACCGCGCCGTGCTCGACGCCGCAGGCAGCAAGCCCGTGACTTTCCGCACGCTCGATATCGGCGGCGACAAGGCGCTGCCCTATATGGAGACGGTGGTCGAGGAGAACCCGGCGCTCGGCTGGCGCGCGATCCGGCTCGGGCTCGACCGCCCCGGCCTGCTGCGCAGCCAGATCCGCGCGCTGCTACGCGCCGGCGGCGGTCGCTACCTGCGTATCATGTTCCCGATGGTCTCCGAGGTGGCGGAGTTCGACGCCGCCAAGTCGATCGTCGAGCGCGAGCTGACCTATCTGCGTCAGCACGGCCATACGCTGCCGGAGCGGGTCGACGTCGGCACCATGGTCGAGGTCCCAGCGCTGCTGTATCAGCTCGACGAATTGCTGAAGAAGGTCGACTTCGTCTCGGTCGGCTCCAACGACCTGTTCCAGTTCCTGTTCGCGGTCGATCGCGGCAACTCCAAAGTGTCGGACCGGTTCGATACGCTGTCGGCGCCGATCCTGCGGGCGCTGCGCGACATCGTGCGCAAGGGCAAGGCCGCGAAGCGGTCGGTGTCGCTGTGCGGCGAGATGGCGTCGCAGCCGATCGCCGCCTTGGCGCTGATCGCGGTCGGCTATCGCTCGCTGTCGGTGTCGGCGCTGTCGCACGGTCCGGTGAAGGCGATGATTCTCGAACTCGATGCCGCCAAGGCGGAGGCTGCGATCTCGCCGCTACTGGATCAGCCGGCCGGCAGCGTCTCGATCCGCGAGAAGCTGGCGGAATTCGCCGAGGCGCATCGGCTTCCCTTGTAGCGACGCTGCTTTCATGACGACGCCGTCGTCTGCCGCGCTGCCGTATCTGTTCTCCGAGATCGATCCATGTCCAACCTGCCCGAAGCCAAGCTCGACGTTCTCCTCGCGCACCATGCCGCGCTCGAAGCGCAACTGGTCAGCGGCGATGTCGGCGCTGCCGACTATGTGCGGATCACCCGCGAACTGTCCGATCTCAATCCGCTGATCGAGGCGGTGAAGGCCTATCGCGAAGTGCGCGACGAAATGGGCGGCATCGAGGAACTGCTCGAGGATCCCGATGCCGATCCGGATATCCGCGCGATGGCCGAAGCCGAGCGCGCGGCGCTCGACGGTCATCTCGAAGAGCTGATCCAGCAGATCCGCGTGGCGCTGCTGCCGAAGGACGCGATGGACGACCGCAACGTCATGCTGGAAATCCGCGCCGGCACCGGCGGGGACGAGGCCTCGCTGTTCGCCGGCGACCTGTTCCGGATGTACGAGAAGTTCGCCGCCCTGCAGGGCTGGAGCGTCGAGGTGATCTCGGCCAGCGAAGGCACCGTCGGCGGCTACAAGGAAATCATCGCCGAGGTGAAGGGGCGCGGCGCCTTCGCCAAGCTGAAATTCGAATCTGGCGTGCATCGTGTCCAGCGCGTGCCGGATACCGAAACGCAGGGCCGCATTCACACATCCGCCGCGACCGTCGCGGTGCTGCCCGAAGTGGAAGATGTCGACGTCGACATCAAGCAAGAAGACCTGCGGATCGAAACCATGCGGGCGCAGGGCGCTGGCGGTCAGCACGTCAACAAGACCGAATCGGCGATTCGCATCACGCATCTGCCGACCGGCATCGTGGTGATGATGCAGGACAGCCGCTCGCAGCATAAGAACCGCGCCTCGGCCATGAACATCCTGCGCTCGCGCATCTACGATGCCGAGCGGCAGCGTGTCGACGCGGCGCGATCTGCCGAGCGCAAGGAGAAGGTCGGGTCGGGAGATCGCTCCGAGCGAATCCGCACCTACAATTTCCCGCAGGGACGCGTCACCGACCATCGTATCAACCTCACGCTGTACAAGCTGCCGCAAGTGATCGCCGGCGAAGCGCTCGGCGAACTGATCGATGCGCTCACCACCGAGCACCAGGCCGCACAGCTCGCGGCGCAAAGCGACGCTGCGTGACCAACGGCTCCGCCGACGCCTCGCGGCATGCGGCCTCGGTGACGATCGCACTGAGCGGTCTAACGCTTGCGGCAGCACGCCGTGCAGTCGGCCAGCTATTCAAGGATGCCGCTCTCGATTCGCCGGACCTCGACGCACGGCTGCTGGTCGGCGAGGCGGTCGGGCTCGATCTCACTGGGCTTGTCCGACACAGTGACCGCGTCCTTGCAGCGGCGGAGGCCGAACGTCTGGCCGGCTTCGTGGCGCGACGACTGGCAGGCGAACCGGTGGCTCGGATCCTCGGGCAGCGCGAGTTCTGGGGATTGCCGCTGCGGCTCGGCCCCGACACGCTGGTGCCGCGCCCGGACACCGAGACCGTCGTCGAAGTGGCGCTGGACTTCCTCCGCGCCGGGCCTTGTCCGCGACCGCGCATCCTCGACATCGGCACGGGCTCCGGCGCGATCCTGCTGGCGCTGCTGGACGAGTGCCGTGACGCGACCGGCATCGCGACCGATATCAACCTCGGCACACTTCGCATCGCCCGCGCCAATGCGGTGGCGCTCGCGCTGTCGGATCGCGCCCACTTCGTCGCTTGTGACTACGCGTCTGCGCTCAGCGGAGCGTTCGATCTGATCGTCTCCAACCCGCCATACATCCCGGCCGGTGATATCGCGGCGCTAGATATCGAGGTGCGCGATCACGATCCGCGCCGCGCCTTGGACGGCGGCGCCGACGGTCTCGATGCCTATCGGCTGATTGCTCCCGAATCGGTGCGTCTGCTGCGGCCCGGCGGCGCGCTGGTGGTGGAGATCGGGCAGGGTCAGGGCGATGATGTCGCCGCCTTGATGCGGGCTGCCGGGCTGGTCGTTTCGGAGGCGCCGCGTGCGGATCTGGGAGGCATTTTGCGGGTTGTCTCGGGTCGCAAATCGACCGCTTAACGTCGGAATAGATTGCAAAAAACGCTTGGAAAATCGGTCGGGAGCGACTACGTTCCGGCCAGGATATCGGTCCAGCCTGACTGGTCCCGCGGGTCTGCGGTCATAGGCCAGAAAAGAACAGAGTTCTTGTCAGGAACCCGGGTGTCGAGGGGTTCCAAACCAGCGGATCGATTGAGCGCGGGGGCTTTGAATGAGCCGCGCTGCTCGCGGTCGCGGAGCGAATGAAAGCCTGATTTTACGCTTGAAGAACTCACGCAAGCGAAGCTGAGCCTGCTGCGGCGGGTTCTTTGTTGGGTCCGGCCGGCGCGGCACGGCGCGCTCCGGAGTTGGGGAACGCGTCTTTGTTGAACGCGACACGCGGTGCCGACGATACCGATCGGGTCATTGTTGCGGAGAGGCTTCCTGAGCCCTGCAGCGGACATCGGGCGTCGATGATCCACCGGATGTCCGGACGGCAGCAGGTCATTCGGGCGCGCAATAAAGATCAGGCCGACGGCGGATTGAGGCCCGAACAGGCTCCGCGACGATCAGAGATTCTCAGATACTCAGCGTAATCGGGACATACTGGACTCGGTAAAAAGGTAAGACATGAGAAACGGGCAGAACAATAAGCGGCTGCGGAACCGGAACAACGGCGGCAATAATAACAATAATCGGCGCGGCCAGAACCCGATGACCCGGGTGTTCGAATCCAACGGCCCCGATATCAAGATCCGCGGCACCGCCTCTCACGTCGCCGAGAAATACGTTCAGCTTGCCCGCGATGCGCGCTCCTCGGGCGATCCTGTTGCGGCGGAGAATTATTATCAGCACGCCGAGCACTACTTTCGTCTGATCGCGGCCGCGCAGGAGCAGTTCCGGCAGAACCAGCCGCAGCAGCAGCAGCCGCGCATCGACAATGATATGTCGGACGGCGACGACGAAGAGGCCGATTACTCGAATTTCGGCGCCGAGCCGGGTCTGGTGCCGGTCCAGTCGCAGCCGCAATATCAGCCGCGCGAGCAGCCGCAATTCCAGCCCCGCGAGCCTCGCGAACAGCCGCAGCCGCGTGAGCACCGTCCGCAGCCGCAGTTCACGCCGCGTGCCGAGCAGCCCCAGCCGCAGCCGAGCGTCGATGCCGGCGTCGATCGCCTACCGTCTTTCATCACCGGGCCGCAGCCGCAGGTCCCCCCGCAGGCGTTCGAAGGCGCCGGTGGTGGCGAACGCTTTCCGCCGCGTCGGCGGCGCCGGCCGCATACGCCGCGTGGCGAAGCTGCCGCAGCTGCAGCACCTGCCCCGGCAGAGGACGTCTCGCGCGGCGAATAACGCCGAGGTACGGTCCGATCGGTTTCGGAAATCAAGGGTCGCGCTTCGGCGCGGCCTTTTTCGTTTCAGCGCGGCCGCAGCGGCAGGTCGTCGGGATCGTCCGCCTGCATCGGCGACGGCACCAGCGAGGGTTCAAGCGACGGGATCAGCCGGATGCGCTCGCGCTTGGCCGAGATCGGCCGCACCACCTGCTTGGTGGCTTCCACCACGTGCACGCCGGCGAGCGGCAGCGAGGTCGCGCCGCCGATCCGCTCCCAGGCGGGCGCCGAGCGCATCAGCCAGCCTTGCTGCAGCGGCGGCACGAACAGCGCCTCGCTCCAGGCCACCGGCGTGAACCAGGTCCGGCGCAGCAGTTCGGAAATCTGCGACCGCGAATAGGGCCGGCCATGACCGAACGGCGTCGCGTCGGTCCGGGCCCAGACGCCGCGGCGATTCGGTACCACCGCCAGCAGCCGTCCCGACGGCGCCAGCACCCGCCAGACCTCGCGCAGCAAAGCTTCGGGATCGTCCGACATCTCCAGCGCATGCACCAGCAGGATGCGGTCGATCGCGGCATCGGGCAGCGGCAGGGCGCGCTCTTCGACCAGCGTCGACAGCGTGGCCCGCGCGGTGGGCCATTTCAGCACGCCCTGCGCAGCCGGCATGAAGGCGATGCAGCGTTCGCAATTATCCCGGAACAGCCCGAGATACGGCGTCGGATAGCCGAGCCCCAGCACACGCTGGCCCTTGGCATCCTGCCATCGCTTCTGGATACCGCGATTGATGAGTCGCCGCGCCACCACGCCGAGCCGGCTGGAGTAGAATTCGCGCAGATTGACCACATCCATCGTCATGGTTGGCTTTTACCATGCCGACATCGCGTCCGGCAAAGCGGCCTTGTGCAGCGGCGGCCTGCGGTGCTTCCCGCGTTTCATCCGTCATGGCGTCCGTGATAGACTATCGTCGTGTCGACCGGTGCCCGCCCTGGCTGTGGCGTCCGGTCCAATCTCCGGGAGAATTCATGGCCGCCGACATCCGCATCGTTCCCTGCCTGTCCGACAATTTCGGCTATCTGGTCCACGACTCGGCGACCGGCGCCACGGCGTCGATCGATGCGCCGGAAGCCGCGCCGCTGATCGCCGCGCTGGAGAAGGAAGGCTGGAAGCTGACGGATATTCTGGTCACGCATCATCATGGCGACCATGTCGGCGGCATCGCCGAATTGAAGCAGAAGTATCAGTGCCGGGTCGTCGCGCCGCACGACGCCAATGCCAAGATCGCCGACGTCGACCTGCGGGTCGAGGAGGGCGATGTCGTCAAGGTCGGCGGTCTGTCGGCGCGTGTATTCGAGACACCCGGCCACACGCTCGATCACATTTCCTACGTGTTTGATGAGGATCGCGCGCTGTTCGCGGCGGACACGCTGTTCTCGATCGGCTGCGGCCGCGTGTTCGAGGGCACCTATCCGATGATGTGGGAGTCGCTGCTCAAGCTGCGCGAATTGCCGGACGACTACAAACTGTATTGCGGCCACGAATACACCGCCTCCAACGTCAAGTTCGCGCTGACCATCGAGCCCGACAACGCGGCACTGCAGGCGCGCGCCAAGCAGGTCGAGCAGCAGCGTGCCGCCGGCCAGCCGACCATTCCGGTGACGCTCGGCGAGGAGAAGCAGGCCAACGTGTTCCTGCGCGCCGACGTGCCGTCGGTCGCGGCCGCGGTCGGTCTCCCCGGAGAGAGCGCCGCCGACGTGTTCGGCGAAATACGCGAGCGCAAGAACAACTCGTGATCAGTTCGTCCCTGACCGCGGCCGAGGTGATTGCGCGGCTCGATCTGCAGCCGCATCCCGAAGGCGGTCATTACCGCGAGACATTTCGCGACACGCGCTGCGACCTTGGTGGCCGCAGCTTCTCGACCGCGATCTACTTCCTGCTGGCGCGCGGCGAACGCTCGCACTGGCACCGCATCGATGCGGTCGAGATCTGGCACTACTACGCGGGCGCGCCGCTGACGCTGCAGATTGCCGATGACCACGGCACCCGCGTACTCACGCTCGGCCCAGATGTTGCGGCCGGCGAAGTGCCGCAAGCGATAGTTCCGCCACACGCCTGGCAGGCGGCGGCAGCGATCGGCGACTGGACGCTGGTCGGTTGCACGGTGGCCCCGGGATTTGATTTCAAGCACTTCGAACTGGCGCCGGCGGGATGGGAGCCGCGGCAGGGGTGAGCGTCATCGGAGCTATCCAAAGCTTCCGCCCCGCACTCCGAAGTCATCGCCCGGCTTGACCGGGCGACCCAGTATTCCAGAGAGCTTTTTGGCCTTGAGTGCGTTAGCAGCGAGCACTCTGGGATACTGGATCCTCCGCTTTCGCGGAGGATGACGGCCGATACTGTGGCACGGGTTCCCGTCAGCAAAACCGCCTTGCGTGAACGACCACGAGTACGTCGTGCCAATGTCATCGCCCCGCCCACTCCCGTCATGCGCGGGCTTGACCCGCGCATCCATCGCGCGCGTCAGCGCGTTGAAGCGAATCTTTGCGAAGAGGATGGATTGCCGGGTCAAGCCCGGCAATGACGGAGGTGGTGTTGAGAAACGCGTAGCCTGTCGCGCGACGCTGAAGGGGAGTGATGGGTTACGGCACAAGGGCGCCTAACCCATCCTGCGCGTTACGTAGCACGCGCGATCACTTCGCCTTGTCCGCCAAAAACGCCTCGACCTCCGCGCGGCTCGGGCACGCGAACGCGCCGCCCGGCCTTGTGCATTTCAATGCTGCCGCAGCAGAGGCGAAGCGGAGGGCGCTGGGGATGTCCTGGCCTTCGCTGAAGGTCACCGCGAAGGCGCCGTGGAAGATGTCGCCGGCGCCGAGGGTGTCGACGACGTGGACCGGGAAGGCCGGTGTCTCCTGGAATTGCTGATTGTCGTCGAGCCACAGCGTGCCCTTCGGGCCGCGAGTAACGGCGACGAAGGCGTGGGTCAGCGCCGCGACCTTCTTCAGTGCCGCTTCGTCGTCCTCGACGCCGGCAGTGGCGTGCAGGGCTTCGGCCGAGAAGATCAGATGCGAGGAGGCGGTGAGCAGGCCCTGGTTCAGCGACATGGCGCTGTCGATATCGACCACCACCGGGATGCCGCACTTGCGCGCTTCGGCGCACAGCGGCGTCGCGAAGCCGGCGCAGCGGCTCTCGATCATGATGGCGTCGCAGTCGGCCAGTAGGTCGTCGGCGGGCGGCAGCTCGACGTCCCACAGCTTCGGATCGCGGAAGGTGACGATGGTGCGTTCGCCGGTCGGATCGACCAGCACTGCGGAAATCGGCGTGACGAGCCCGGGCATGTGAATGAGCCCGGAGGTCGCGATGCCTTCCTCGGCGAGCTTGTCGAACAAGAAGTGCGCCGCGGCCTCGTCCTTGTCGCCCATTGGGCCACACATCCGCGCGGTGCCGCCGAGGCGTGCGATGCCGATGCCGGCATTGAGCGCGTTGCCGCCGCAGATTTCCTGATAGGCACTGGCCGGCACCTTGTAGCCGCGGCCCGGCACCGCATCGATCCGGAAGGTGAGGTCACGCACCGGAATGCCGATGCACAGCACGCGCGGATTGGGCTTGGCGGTGTTGGTCATGATTGTCCTTCCAGCCAGCGGCCGACGAGATGATGCGCGATCGCGAACGGATGCGGTCCGGCGAGTCCGTCCGGATGCTCGCGCTTCATCATCAGCGTCGCTTCCTCGCGCGAGAACCATCGCGCGTCTTCGAGCTCGGTCAAATCCACGGTGATGTCCTCACTGGTGGCGATCGCCGTACAACCGATCATCAGCGAGGATGGGTAAGGCCAGGGCTGCGTCATGTAGTAGCGCACGTCGCTGCAGCGGATGCCGGACTCCTCGAGGATCTCGCGGCGCACCGCATCCTCGATGGTCTCGGCGGCTTCGACGAAGCCGGCGAGGCACGAATACATCCCGGGGGGGAATTGCTTCTGCCGGCCGAGCAGGCATTTGTCGCCAGCCGTCACCAGCATGATCACCACCGGATCGGTCCGCGGGAAATGTTCGGCCTTGCAGCTTGGGCAATCACGCTTCCAGCCGCCTTGCGACATCGACGTGCGAGTGCCGCAATTGGCGCAATAGCCGTGGCGCTGATGCCAATTGACCAGCGATTTCGCCACTGCGATCGCGGCGAGCTGGTCAGGCGGCAGCACGCCCTGCATCGCCATGCCGCGCAGCTCGGCGAGGCCGGCGTCAGGCCGGCCAATCAGCTTCTCGGCTGCCGGCGCGCTGATGCCCATGCCGAACACCGCGGCGCCGTCGCGCAGGCCGAGGAAGATCGTGCCCGCATTGGCGCCGAGTGAAATCGCTTCCTTGATGGTGAGCAGCGCGCGGGTGCCGCCGTCTTCGTGCTTCACCAGCAGCGAATCGCGATGCACCACGTAGGCGCGAGTATCACTCTTGTCTTCCATCGCCATCAGCTTGGCATCGTTCATGCGCAGGTGCGCGGCGCGGTCGAGACCGTTGCTGACGAAGGCCGGATGGCCGAGGGGAAATGCGCTGCTCATCGGATTACCCCAGCCAGATCTTGCGCCGGAGCGCGCTGATGAATTGCTGCACTTCTTCCGGATCGTGCGGCAGCGGCGGCATCACGCCCCATACCGGGCGCGGCCAGGCCGCATCGCTGGTGCGCCGCGCGATGATGTGGACGTGCAGCTGCGGCACCATGTTGCCCAGCGCCGCGATATTGAGCTTGTCGCATTTGGTGATCTCCTTCAGCGCCCGTCCGACCCGGGAGATCTCGGTCATCAGCTGCGCCTGCTCGACCTCGTCGAGGTCGATGATTTCGACCGCGCCGGCGCGGCGCGGCACCAGCAGCAGCCACGGGTAATGCGCATCCTTGATCACCAGGACCCGGCTGAGTGGCAGATCGCCGATGTTGATGGTGTCTTTTTCGAGCTGCGAGCTCAGCGACCAGTCGGAGGACATTGAGGTTCCATCGGCCCGTTGTGGGCGGGCTCTTCGGTGCGGTGGGGCGCGTCGACCGAATCCATACCAAGCCGGCCGCGGCGGCGGAAGCGGCGGGACGCGTTTGGAGTGTTGTTCGGCGCATGGCGGCTGCGCGCCGATCCGTGCGGATTCACCCCGGTTTATCCGAAGGTCCAAAGCCGCCCGGGGCGGCTTGCATTCGGGCGGGTTTGGCTCCAAATAGGGACCGGGAGATTGGCGGTGGACGAGCCACTCGCCAACCGGGTCAGGTCCGGAAGGAAGCAGCCCTAACGAGGTCCGGATCGGGTCGCTCGTCAGTCTCCTACCT
This sequence comes from Rhodopseudomonas sp., assembly GCF_048594845.1. Classification (GTDB taxonomy): domain Bacteria; phylum Pseudomonadota; class Alphaproteobacteria; order Rhizobiales; family Xanthobacteraceae; genus Rhodopseudomonas. Next base: position 15,819 of record NZ_JBMDXE010000295.1, read on the forward strand.
GTTTTTCGGCCGCGTGCCGGCCGTTCGAAGGTGGTGTTTCCCGGCGTTCGCCGGGTCTGCGTGGGGTGATTCGGTCAGCCGCATGAACCTGCCACGCCGTCACCCCACTCCGTTCCGCAATCCGGCCCCGACACGCACAGCATTGCGGACTGATCGATGAGCGATTCTGGCGTCCCCGGCGACCATCCGACGTCTTCGACCACGACCGAGGCTGCCGCTCCGGCCGGCGCTTATCGGGTGCTGGCGCGCAAATATCGTCCCAACAGTTTCGAGGATCTGATCGGCCAGGAAGCGGTGGTGCGCACCGTCTCCAATGCGTTCGACACCGGCCGGATTCCGCAGGCCTGGATTCTCACCGGCGTCCGCGGCGTCGGCAAAACCACGACCGCCCGCATCCTGGCGCGCGCGCTGAATTACGAGATGCCGGACGGCTCGGTGAAGGGACCGAGCATCCACATGCCGGTGCACGGGGTGCACTGCAAGGCGATCATGGAAAGCCGGCACATGGACGTGCTGGAAATGGACGCCGCCTCGCACACCGGCGTCGACGATGTCCGCCAGATCAACGACAGCGTGCGCTATGCGCCGGCCAGCGCGCGCTACAAGGTCTACATCATCGACGAAGTCCACATGCTGTCGACGGCGGCGTTCAACGCCTTCCTGAAGACGCTGGAGGAGCCGCCGGAGCACGCCAAATTCGTGTTCGCCACCACCGAGATCCGCAAGGTGCCGGTGACGGTGCTGTCGCGCTGCCAGCGCTTCGACCTGCGTCGCGTCGAGGCCGACGTGCTGATGACGCATCTGGGCAATATCGCCGCCAAGGAAGGCGTCGAAGTCGAGCCGGAAGCGCTGGGCATCATCGCCCGCGCGGCCGAAGGCTCGGTGCGCGATTCGCTGTCGCTGTTCGACCAGGCGATCGCGCATGCGGCCGGACTGGTGCGCGCCGACGCGGTCCGCCAGATGCTCGGCCTCGCCGACCGGACGCGCGTGATCGAGCTGTTCGACGCGCTGGCGCGGGGTGATATCGCGGCCGCGTTCGCCGAATTCCGCGATCAGTACGACACCGGCGCCGATCCGGTGGTGGTGCTGAGCGATCTCGCCGAATTCGTCAATTTCGTCACCCGCGTCAAGATCGTGCCGGCGATCGCCGACAACGTCGCGTTCGGCGAGACCGAGCGGCTGCGCGGCCGCGAGTTCGCCACCAAGCTGTCGATGCGGGTGCTGTCGCGGATGTGGCAGATGCTGCTCAAGGGCATCGCCGAGGTGCAGGGCGCGACGCGTCCGGCCGCCGCCGCCGAGATGGTGCTGGTGCGGATCGCCTATGCGGCCGATCTGCCGACGCCTGACGAAGCGATCCGGATGATCGAGCAGGGCGGCGGCGGGTCGCTGCCGTCCGGCGGCAGTGCGCCGCGCGGCGCGCCCCCTTCTGCGCCGTCCGCGATCGCGTCGGCGCAGTCGAATTACTCCGCGCCGGTTGCTATGAGCTCGCGCGGTTCGACGATGAGCCAGCCGTCGATGGCCAGGCCGCAGCCGAGCGCGGCCGCGACCCCGCAGCCCGATCCCGGCGTCCTCAAAATCACCAGTTTCCCGCAACTGGTCGCGCTCGCCTCCGAAAAACGCGATGTGATGACCCGCATGGCGCTCGAAGCCGACGTGCGGCTGGTGCGGATCGAGGACGGCAAGCTCGAACTGGCGCTGGAGCGCACCGCCTCGCGCAGCCTGATCAGCGATCTCAGCCGCAAGCTGGAGCAATGGACCGGCCGGCGCTGGACGGTGGTGATCTCCAACGAGCAGGGGCAGCCGACGCTGCGTTCGCAGAACGAGGCGATCAAGAACGAACGCGAACGCGTCGCCGAGAACGATCCCAGGGTGCAGGAAGTGCTGGCGCGCTTTCCCGGCGCCAAGGTGATGGAGGTGCGGCGGCTCGCCGCCGAGCCGGCCGAGACCGATGCTGCTATCGAAGGCGCGGTCGAGCCGGCCGAGGAAGACGACGACTTCTAAGTTTTCAAATCTGAGAGGAACCGATCATGGCTGATTTTCTCGGCATGATGAAGCAGGCCGCGCAGCTGCAGTCGAAGATGAAGGCGATGCAGGACGAACTCGACCAGATCGAGGTCGAGGGGCTGTCCGGCGGCGGACTCGTCAAGGTGCGGATGACCGCCAAGATGGAAGTGCGCGGGATTTCGATCGATCCGTCGCTGGTGAAGCCGGACGAGGTCGGCGTGCTGGAAGATCTGGTGATGGCGGCGCTCGGCGACGCGCATCGCAAGGCCGAGGCCGCGATGCAGGAGAAGATGAAGGCGCTGACCGGCGGCCTCGGCCTGCCGCCCGGGCTCGGTCTGGGCTAGTCTTTCCGCAATAGCGATTCGCAATCTCACATCGCCGACCGGCAGCCGCCGCAGCGTCTGCCGCTGCTTTGATTCACCGACACGAATGGTGCCGTCCCGATGGCGATTGCGGTCGCAGGCCCCGAGATCGAACGTCTGATCCAGTTGCTGGCGCGGCTGCCCGGATTGGGGCCGCGCTCGGCGCGGCGCGCCGCGCTGCATCTGATCAAGAAGCGCGACGCGCTGATGGGCCCGCTCGCCGCGGCGCTGCAGGTCGCGATCGACAAGATCCAGGTCTGCAAGACCTGCGGCAACATCGACACGCAGAATCCCTGCACGGTGTGCACCGATCCGCGGCGCGATCCGTCGATCATCGTGGTGGTGGCCGACGTCGCCGATCTGTGGGCGCTCGAACGCGCTTCCGCCACGAACGGCCGCTACCACGTGCTCGGCGCCACGCTGTCTCCCCTCGACGGCGTCGGCCCCGACGATCTGACCATCGATGCACTGGTGGCGCGCGCCCATGATCCCGCGGTCAGCGAGATCATTCTGGCGCTCAACGCCACCGTCGACGGCCAGACCACAGCACATTACGTCACCGACCTCCTGCAGGACGCCAACGTGAAAGTGACGCGGCTCGCCCACGGCGTGCCGGTCGGCGGCGAACTCGACTATCTCGACGAAGGCACGCTGTCGGCCGCAATGCGGCAGCGCACCTTGTTCTGAACGATACGGAAGTGGACCCGATGATCGACCGACTGCTCAAGCCCTCGCTGATTCTCGCCGCGCTGGCCTGCCTTTCGACCTCGCCTGCGGCGGCGCAGGGCACCGACAGTCAGGCGGCGCTGCCGAAGCCGACCGCCATGAAGGTCGGCGGCGTGCTGACCGGCGAACTCA
>NZ_JBMDXE010000296.1:0-3348 GCF_048594845.1 Rhodopseudomonas sp.
CTCGGCGCGTGCATCGGCGCCATCCTGATCAACACCATCTCGGCGACCGTCAGCGAAACCGAAGGCTTCGCCGAGGCCTGGAAGGCGATCATCGGCCTGATCTTCGTGCTGGTCGTTCTGTATCTGCCGCACGGCCTCGCCGGCCTGGCGCACGACCTGATCGACCGGGTGCTGCGTCGCAAGCCGAAGGCTCCGTCCCGCCAGATCGACGCCGCCGGCGTCTCGCAGCTTGCGGAGTAGGCGGATGGATCGTGTCGCACTCACCATCGACGGCCTCGGCGTCGACTTCGAAGGCTTCAAGGCGGTCAACAACGTTTCGCTAACAATCGGAGAAGGCGAACTGCGGGTCGTGCTCGGCGCCAACGGCGCCGGCAAGACAACGCTGATGGATCTGATCTCCGGCAAGACGCAGAGCACCAGCGGGCGCGTCTTCATCGACGATACCGAGATCACCAACTGGCCCGAGCACAAGATCGCGCGCGCCGGCATCGGGCGAAAGTTCCAGATCCCCAGCGTGTTCAAGGAGCTCAGCGTCCGCCGCAACCTCGAAGTTGCGAGCTGCAAGAACCCCGGCGTGCTGGCCAACCTCCGCTTCGGTTTCAGGGCCGAGACCCGGCGCCGCGTGTCCGAGGTGCTGGATCTGATCGGGCTGACCGAGGAAGCCGAGCGCACCGCGGCTTATCTCAGCCACGGCCAGACGCAGTGGCTCGAACTCGGCCTGCTGATCATCCAGGACCCGAAGGTGATCCTGCTCGACGAGCCGACGGCCGGCATGACCCAGGCGGAGACGCACAAGACCTCGCAGATCGTCAACAACCTCAAAGGCCGTCACACCATCATCGTGGTCGAGCACGACATGGCGTTCGTCCGGGAGATCGCCGAGCGCATCACCGTGCTGCATCTCGGCCAGGTGCTGGCCGAAGGCAGCGTCAGCGAAATCGAGAACGATCCGCGGGTCAAGGAAGCCTATCTCGGCGCGCAGGGGATCGCTTGATGCTGACCTTCACCAACGTCAACAGTTTCTACGATCGCAGCCACATCCTGCACAATGTGAGTCTCGAAATTCCGACCGGCGAGATCACCGCGATCCTCGGCCGCAACGGTACCGGCAAGACCACGCTGCTGAAGACGCTGATGGGACTGACCGATCGGAGCGAGGGGCAGATCCGGCTCGAGGACGACGATCTCGTCGCGCTGCCGACCTTCCGCCGGGCCCGCGCGGGCATCGCTTACGTGCCGCAGGGCCGTGAGATCATTCCGGACTTCACCATCCGCGACAACATCCTGATGGGCGCGTTCGCGCGCACCGACGGCAAGCGCGAAATCCCGCCGCTGGTCGCCGAGCTGTTTCCCTATCTGATGCAGAACCTCGACCGCAATGGCGGTGTGCTGTCCGGTGGTCAGCAGCAGCAACTCGCGATCGCCCGCGCGCTCGCGGCCGATCCGAAGATCATCCTGCTCGACGAGCCGAACGAAGGCATTCAGCCGTCGATCGTGCAGGAAATCGAAGCGATCATCGTCAAGCTCAATCGCGAGCTGGGCCTCACGGTGTTGCTGGTCGAGCAGAACATTCCGTTCGTGCGCCGTGCCGCGCAGCGCTTCGCCATGATGGAGAAGGGCCGCGTCGTCGAATTCGGCGAGATCGATCGGCTCTCGGACGAGATGGTCCATCGCCACATGGCGGTGTGATCGCCACGAAGTCACCCGGCCCAACGACGCGCCGGCATCTGCTCGACAACATTGCTCATCAAGGGAGTGCGACATGCATCATGGTGATATCTCGTCCAGCAACGATACGGTCGGCGTCGCCGTCGTAAACTACAAGATGCCCCGGCTGCACACGAAGGCCGAGGTGCTGGCCAACGCCAAGAAGATCGCCGACATGATCGTCGGCATGAAGGTCGGCCTGCCGGGCATGGATCTGGTGATCTTTCCGGAATATTCGACCCACGGCATCATGTACGACTCCAAGGAGATGTACGAAGCCGCCTCGACGGTGCCGGGTGACGAGACCGAAATCTTCGCCGAGGCCTGCCGCAAAGCCAAGGTGTGGGGCGTGTTCTCGCTGACCGGCGAGCGCCACGAGGAGCATCCCAACAAGGCGCCCTACAACACGCTGATCCTGATGAACGACAAGGGCGAGATCGTTCAGAAGTATCGCAAGATCATGCCGTGGGTGCCGATCGAGGGCTGGTATCCGGGCAACTGCACTTACGTCTCCGAAGGCCCCAAGGGCCTCAAGGTGTCGCTGATCATCTGCGACGACGGCAACTACCCGGAGATCTGGCGCGACTGCGCCATGAAGGGCGCCGAGCTGATCGTCCGCTGCCAGGGCTACATGTATCCGGCCAAGGATCAACAGGTGATCATGGCCAAGGCGATGGCCTGGGCCAACAACGTTTACGTCGCGGTGGCGAACGCCGCCGGTTTCGACGGCGTGTACTCCTATTTCGGCCATTCGGCGATCGTCGGCTTCGACGGCCGCACGCTCGGCGAATGCGGCGAGGAGGAGTACGGCATCCAGTATGCGCAGCTGTCCAAGTCGCTGATCCGCGACGCGCGCAAGACCGGCCAGTCCAACAACCACCTGTTCAAGCTGGTGCACCGCGGCTACACCGGCATCATCAATTCCGGCGACGGCGACAAGGGCGTGGCGGCCTGTCCGTACGACTTCTACGCCAAGTGGATCGCCGATCCCGAAGGCACCCGCGAGATGGTGGAGTCGTTCACGCGCGACACCATCGGCGTCGAGGAATGTCCGATCGACGGCATTCCGAACAAGAAGACCGTGCATCGCTGACGATACCGACGCCGGGCTGCGAAAGTGGCCCGGCGTCCTTCGCTTGCAATGAGACCAGCAACTGAGACCGTTCGCGATGACCGGGATCGCATCGGAGAGTCTGATCGGATCTACAGAAACGCACTGGGACCGCCAGAAGCGTCAAGAACGAGAGGCCACGATATGAATTCTACTGTCGATGAACTCAAGGTGACCGAGGAAAAGGTCGACCATCTGTTGGGCGAAGAATACGAGCACGCACCGGTGCCGACGGCGGCGCGTCGCAGCGCGTTCTCGGTGACCATGGTGTGGATCGGGTTTCCGATGATCATCACCGGTGCGATGACCGGTTCGATCCTCGTTCTCGGGATGGGCTTCAGCCGTGCGCTGATCGCCATGATCCTGGGAAATCTCATCATGCTCGGCTACGTCGGTCTGCTCGGTCATCTCGGCGCGCGAACCGGCATGAACTTTGGTCTGATCGCAAGTCAGGTGTTCGGCCGCAAAGGCTATGTGCTCGCGTCCGGCCTGTTGTCGACCCTGTTGCTCGGTTGGTACGCGGTGCAGAC
>NZ_JBMDXE010000297.1:0-9212 GCF_048594845.1 Rhodopseudomonas sp.
ACTGCGCCTGTCCGTCGCCCCCACCCGTGTCCCCCCCGGCGGCCGCGGGGCCCGCCCGCGACCGAAGACTTCGTAGACCTCGACCTCCAGCCTGGTCACGCCGATGCAGTCGAACTCTCCGTTACCCCGCGCCAATCTCGCCGGTTGGCTGTATGTGTCTCCGCTGGTCCTGGTGCTGGTGCCGTTCTTCGTGGCGCCGATCCTGGTCGTGCTGGTGGCGAGCGTGTTCACCACCGACGGCTTCGGCGGCCTGACGCCGGGCTTCACGCTGGCGAACTACGCGGAGGTGCTGAGTTCGGCGCTGACGCTGAAGCTGTATCTGGCGACGATCAAGTTCACCGTGCTGACCTGGCTGTTCACGCTGTTGATCGGTTTCTTCGTCGCCTACTTCCTGGTGTTTCACGTCCGCAATCCGCTGCTGGCGATCGGGCTCTTCCTGATCTGCACGGTGCCGTTCTGGACCTCCAACATCATCCGGATGATTTCCTGGATCCCGCTGCTCGGCAAGGAAGGTCTGATCAACTCCGCGCTGCTGTCGACGGGCGTGATCCGCCAGCCGCTCGACGTGTTGTTGTTCTCCGATCTCGCGGTGGTGATCGCCTACGTGCATCAGCTCACGATCTTCATGATCGTGCCGATTTTCAATTCGATGGCGCGCATCGACAAGCGGGTGATCGAGGCCGCGATCGACGCCGGCGCCAGTCGCTTCGAGATCATGCGCCATATCGTCGTGCCGATGTCCAAGAGCGGCATCGCGCTCGGCAGCATCTTCGTGGTGTCCATCGTGATGGGCGACTTCTTCGTGGTGAAGGTGATGTCCGGCGGCGGTTCGGCCTCGGTGGTCAGCGCGTTCTACGAGGACGTCGGCGTGCTGCAATATCCGACCGCGGCCGCCAGCGCGGTGCTGCTGACATTGGTGCTGATGGCTGTGGTGGCGCTGATCCTGCGCACCGTCGACATCCGCCGGGAGATCACCCGATGAGCACCGCGGTGGTCGACGCACCCGAGACGATCGAACCGGCGGCCAGCAAGGCGATCGCACCGAGCCGCGGCCAGCGGCCGTGGACGTTCTACGTGCTGGCCGGGCTTTTCACGCTCTACGTGCTGGCGCTCTACGGCCCGATGATCTGCATCTACATCCTGTCGTTTCAGGACATCCGCGGCGGCCTGGTGTTTCCGATGAAAGGCCACTCGCTGCACTGGTTCGTCGATCTGGTGACCCAGGCGCGCACCGGCGACGTCAAGGGTTCGTTCGATCGCTCGATCAAGCTGGCGCTGATCGTCACGGTGATCACCGTGGTGGTGTCGTTTCTCGCGGGGCTCGGCTTCCGCCGCCGCTTCGCCGGCGACAGCGCGGTGTTCACCATGATGATCGGCAGTCTGGTGGCGCCCGGCCTGGTGCTCGGCCTCGGCACCGGCCTGCTGTTCCAGGCGCTCGGCCTCAACGCCGCCTGGTACACGTCGGCGCTCGGCGCGCAATTGTCGTGGACGCTGCCGTTCGGCGTGCTGGTGATGTTCGCGGTGATGTCGCGCTTCAATCACGCCTGGGAGGAAGCCGCCTACGACCTCGGCGCCAGCCGCTGGCAGACGATCCGGTTGGTGATGATTCCGGTGCTGGCGCCCGGCCTGGTCGCGGTCGCGCTGTTCGGCTTCACGCTGTCCTACGACGAATTCGCCCGCAGCCTGCAGACCGCGGGCTCTCTCAACACGCTGCCGCTCGAGATCTGGAGCATGACGCTCAACGTCACCTCGCCGTCGCTCTACGCGCTCGGCACCGTGACGACGATCGTCTCCTTCATCGTCATCGGCGCCGGGCTCGGCACCATCGTGCTGATCCAGAAGCGACGCGGCGGTAGCGGCGCGGCGCACGGTTAGGAGTTGGCTGGCATGAAAATCGAACGTGGCGATATCGAACTGGCGGGCGTCTGCAAGAGCTTCGACGGCGTCAGCAACGTGGTCGACGGCGTCAATCTGAAGATCGCCGACGGCGCCTATTGCTGCTTCATCGGGCCGTCGGGCTGCGGCAAGACGACGATCCTGCGGATGATCGCCGGCCACGAGGATCCCACCGCCGGCGAGATCGTGATCGGCGGCCACAACGTCGTCGGCCTGCCGCCGGTGCAGCGGCGCACCGCGATGATGTTCCAGTCCTACGCGCTGTTTCCGCACCTCACCGTGCGCGACAACATCGCCTTCGCGCTGCGGGTGCGCGGCATGGCCAAGGCCGACCGGCTGCGCGCCGCCGATGCGATGATCGAGAAGGTGCGGCTCACCAAATTCGCCGACCGGCTGCCGGCGCAGCTCTCCGGCGGCCAGCAGCAGCGCGTTGCGTTGGCGCGGGCGGCCATCACCGAGCCGCGCGTGCTGCTGCTCGACGAGCCGCTGTCGGCGCTCGACGAACAGCTCCGCGTCCAGATGCGGCAGGAGCTGCGGCGGATGCAGCGCGAGCTCGGCATCACGTTCATTCACGTCACCCACACCCAGCTCGAGGCGATCGCGCTCGCCGACCTCGTGGTGGTGATGGACAACGGCAGGATCAAGCAGGCCGGCCCGGCGCGCGAGGTCTATGCCCAGCCGCACGACCGCTACGTCGCCGAGTTCATGGGCGGCCAGAACGTACTGTCCGGCCGGGTCCAGAAGGTCAACGGCGCCAGCTTTGTGCTGGGGCAGGCGGCGTCCAGCGCGATCGAAGTGCCGCTCCGCATCCGCTCCAGCCTTGGCGTCGGCGACAAGATCGACATCGCGATCCGGCGTGACGACGTGGCGCTGATCCGGCCGGGCGGGACGCTGCCGGCGGGCTGCTCGACCTCGCTGCCGAGCCGCGTGCTGGCGATCGAGTATCAGGGCTACTTCGTCAAGGTGATGCTCGACACCGTGCCGGACGACGAGTTCGTCGCCTACGTGCCGGAAAAGACCTTCTTCGCCGATCCGCTCGCTGTCGGAGACGTCGTCGTCGCTACCTGGCCGACCGATCTCGCCCGGCCTCTCGCCTGAACCCGTTCGTCGCGCATCAAGGAGTTCCGATCGTGCAGATATCCTTCACCCTCAACGGCCAACCGACCACTGTGGAGGTCGAGCCGTCCATGCTGGTCGCCGATCTGCTGCGCGAACAGCTCGACCTGACCGGCACGCATGTCGGCTGCGATACCAGCCAGTGCGGCGCCTGCGTGGTGCATCTCGACGGCGTGCCGGTGAAGAGCTGCACGCTGCTGGCACCAAGCCTCGACGGCGCGACGCTGCTGACCATCGAGGGCCTGCAGGGCGAGCCCGGATCGAACCGGCTGCATCCGATGCAGGAGGCGTTTCGCGAGCATCACGGTCTGCAATGCGGCTTCTGCACGCCCGGCATGCTGATGACCGCGATCGCGCTGGCGCAGGACAAGCCGAACCTGACCGAGGCCGAGGTTCGCCACGGCCTCGAGGGCAATATCTGCCGCTGCACCGGCTATCAGAACATCGTCGTCGCTGTGATGGCCGGCGCCGCCGCCATGCACGCGGCCGGGGGAGAGTGACCATGAGCAATGTGATCGGCATCGGCGCGGCCCCGAAGCGCAAGGAAGACCCACGCTTCCTCACCGGACGCGGCAACTACGTGTCCGACATCAAGATCGCCGGCATGACGGCCGGCGTATTCGTGCGCTCGCCCCATGGCCACGCGGTGCTGCGCGGCATCGACAAGACGGCGGCTCTCGCATTGCCGGGCGTGATCGCGATTCTGACCGGCGAGGACGCGGCGGCCGACGGGCTCGGCACGCTGCCTTGCGGCTGGGGAATCAGCAGCGCCCAGGGCGTGCCGATGAAGGAGCCGCCGTTCCCGGTGCTGGCGCAGGGCAAGGTCCGCTTCGTCGGCGACATGGTGGCGCTGGTGATTGCCGAGACGCCGGAGCAGGCCAACGCCGCGGCCGATCTACTCGACGTCGACTACGAGGTACTGCCTTCGGTCGTCGGCGTGCTCGACGCGGTGGCGCCCGGCGCGCCGCAATTGTTCGACGACATTCCGAACAACCTCTGCTGCGACTGGGAGCTCGGCGACAAGGCCGCAGTCGAAACCGCGTTCCGCAAGGCCGCGCATATCGCCAAGCTCAGCCTTGTCAACAACCGGCTGATCGGCAATCCGATGGAGCCGCGCGCCGCGGTCGCCGACTACAATCCCGGCACCGGCCAGCACACGCTGTGGACCACCAGCCAGTTTCCGCACGTCGTCCGCACGCTGATGAGCGGGCTGGTGCTGAAGGTGCCGGAGCACAAGGTGCGCGTCGTCGCGCCGGATGTCGGCGGCGGCTTCGGCGTCAAGCAATTCCACTACGGCGAGGAAGCGGCGCTTGCCTGGGCGGCGAAGCGCGTGATGCGTCCGGTGAAGTGGGTGGCGAGCCGCTCCGAGGGTTATCTGTCGGACCGTCACGGCCGCGATCACGTCACCGAGGCTGAACTCGCGCTCGACGAGACCGGCAAGTTCTTGGCGTTCCGCGTCAAGACGCTCGCCAATATGGGTGGCTATCTGTCGACCTTCGGGCCGAACATTCCGACCAACCTCTACGCGCCACTGCTCGGCGGCGTCTACACGACGCCGGCGATCTACTGCAACGTCAAGGTGGTGTTCACCAACACCGTGCCGGTCGACGCCTATCGCGGCGCGGGCCGGCCGGAAGCGACCTTCGTGCTAGAGCGCATGGTCGATGTCGCGGCCGCCGAGATGGGGATCGACCGCGTCGAGATCCGTCGCCGCAACATGATTCCGAAGGAAGCCTATCCGTATCAGACCCCGGTGCTGGTGCAGTACGATTCCGGCGATCCGATAGGCTGCCTCGACGGCGCGCTGGTCGCCGCCGATGTCGCCGGCTTCGGTGCGCGCAAGGCGGAGTCGGCGAAGCGCGGCAAATTCCGCGGGCTCGGCTACTCGACCTATGTGGAAGCCTGCGGCCTTGCGCCGTCGCGCTTCGCCGGCCGGCTCGGCGCGCGCGGCGGCCTGTACGAAAGCGCCACGGTCCGAGTACATCCGGGCGGGCAGGTGACGGTGCTGATCGGCACCCACAATCACGGCCAGGGCCACGAGACCACGTTCGCGCAGATCGTCTCGGAGAAGCTCGGCGTGGCGTTCGACAATGTCGACATCGTGTTCGGCGACACCGACCGCGTGCAGTTCGGCATGGGCACTTACGGCTCGCGCTCGCTGGTGGTCGGCGGCGCGGCGCTGTCGAAGGCTGCCGACAAGGTGATCGTCAAGGGCAAGAAGATCGCCGCGCATCTGCTCGAGACCAGCGAGCAGGACATCCACTTCGAAGCCGGAAAATTCTCGGTGGCGGGCACCGACCGGGTCAAGACCTTCGAGGAGATCGCCGGCGCCGCCTATGTGCCGCACAACTATCCGCTCGAAGTGCTGGAGCCGGGGCTCGAAGAACAGGCGTATTACGACCCGGTCAACTTCACCTATCCGGGTGGCTGCCATATCGCCGAGGTCGAAATCGATCCCGAGACCGGCGTGGTGGAGCTTCTCAACTACACGGCGGTCGACGACGTCGGCACCGTGATCAATCCGATGATCGTCGAGGGCCAGCTCCACGGTGGCATCGTCCAGGGCGTCGGTCAGGCGCTGTACGAGAATGCCGTCTATGACGACGGTTCGGGACAATTGCTGTCCGGCTCGCTGATGGACTACTGCATGCCGCGCGCCGATCACATGCCGATGATGAACATCGCCACGCATTCGACGCTGTGCACCCACACGCCGATGGGCGTGAAGGGCTGTGGCGAGGTCGGCACCATCGGCTCGCCCGCGGCGGTTATCAACGCTGTGGTCGACGCGCTGTCGCATCTCGGCGTCACCCATGTGGACATGCCGGCGACGCCGAACCGGATCTGGCGCCTGCTGCAGAACGCGTCGCTGCCGATCGCCGCCGAGTAAGGAGAACACCAGGATGAAATCGTTCGCCTATCACCAGCCGAGTCAGATCCCCGAGGCGGCCGGGCTGCTCGCCACGCTCGAAGACAGCAAGCTCGTCGCTGGCGGCATGACGCTGATCCCGACGCTGAAGCAGCGCCTTGCCACGCCGCCGGCGCTGATCGACCTGTCGAAGCTGCCGGGACTGTCCGGCATCACCGACGACGGCGCGACCATCACCGTCGGGGCAATGACCCGGCATGCCGAGGTTGCACGCTCGGCGGTGCTGGCGGCGCGGTTACCCGCGCTGGCGATGCTTGCGTCGCTGATCGGCGATCCGGCGGTGCGCAATCGCGGCACGATCGGCGGCTCCGTCGCCAACAACGATCCGGCGGCGGACTATCCTGCCGCCGTGCTCGGTCTCGGCGCGACCGTCGTGACGAATATGCGCGAAATTCCTGCCGACGAGTTTTTCGTCGGTCTGTTCGAAACCGCGCTGCAGCCCGGCGAGATCATCACGGCACTCCGGTTTCCGGTGCCGCTGAAGGCCGGCTACTCCAAGTTCAAGGCACCGGCGTCGCGCTATGCGCTCGTCGGGGTATTCGTGGCGCAGTTCGCCGAGGGCGTGCGCGTTGCTGTCACTGGCGCCGGCCCGGGCGTGTTCCGGGTGCCGCCGATGGAGCAGGCGCTGACGCAGCATTTCGATGCGTCGGCGATCGCGGCAATCAAGATCGACACCGAGGGCCTGACCTCCGACATCCATGCCGAAGCCGATTATCGCGCCCATCTGGTCACCGTGATGGCCAAGCGCGCGGTCGACGCGGCCCTGGCCTGAACTGCGAGATACATGATGACTGACGGTTCTCCTGTCGCCGCGCGCCTGTCGGCGTCCGCCGGGCTCGGCACCCTGTCGGCGGTCGACCTGATCGACGGCTACCGTCGCAAGGCCTTCACGCCGCGCGACGTCGTCGACGACGTGATCACTGCATTGGAGGCGACCGATGCCGCGTGCAACGTGGTGGTCACGCCGATGTATCAGCAGGCACGGGCGGAGGCGGATCGTCTCAGCAAGGCGATGCAGGCCGGCGAAGCCTGCGGGCCGCTTGCCGGCGTGCCGGTGACCATCAAGGATCTGGTCTATGTGGCGGGTGTGCCGGCTTATGCGGGCTCGCCGATGAACAAGGCGTTCGTGCCGCAGGCCGATGCCGCCGTGGTCGAGGCGCTGAAAACCGCCGGGGCGATCCTCACCTGCAAGACCACGACCTGTGAGTCCGGCTACAAACTCACCGCCGACAGCCCGGTGTCGGGCATCACCCGCAATCCCTGGAACACCGTCCGCACCAGCGGCGGCTCGAGCGGCGGCGCGGCGGCCGCGGTGGCGGCCGGCTGCGGACCGATTGCGATCGGCACCGATGGCGTCGGGTCGATCCGGGTGCCATCGTCGTTCTGCGGCGTGTTCGGGCTGAAGCCGACCTTCGGCCTGGTACCACGCTCGCCCGGCTTTTCGCCGCCGTCCTGGGCGTCGCTGGCGCATACCGGACCGATCACCCGCACGGTCGCCGATGCGGCGCTGGTGCTCGGGCTGATCGCCGGCTTCGATCCGCGCGATGCCGCGAGCCTGCCAGTGCCGTCGCGCCGGTTCGACGCCGACGCCGCGCCGCTCGACGGCCTGCTGATCGCCGCCAGTGTGGACTTCGGCTATGCGGCGGTGAGCGCCGAGGTGCGTGCGGCTTTCACCGAGGCGGTGCGGGTGCTCGAAGCCTGCGGCGCCGCGGTCAGGCGCGATGGTCCTGCACTCGATCCCGGCATTCTCGACCACACGCTGAAGCCGATCGCCTTCACCGAACAGGCGGCCGCGGTCGCGGCTCGGAGCGCGGATGAACTCGCGAGTTCGGAAGCGGAGTATCGCGCCGTCGTCGATCTCGGCCGCAGCTACAGCGGCACCGACTACATCGAGGCCGGCTATCGGCGCGGCCAGGCACGGAGCGCGTTCCAAAAATTGTTCGAGCGCGTCGACGTGCTGGTGACGCCGACCGTCGCCGTCACGGCGTTCGAGGCGGGCACGCTCGGCGTCGGCAGCATCGACGGCACCGAGGTCGATCCGCATCTCGGCTGGTCGCCGTTTACCTGGCCGATCAATCTGGCGGGGCTGCCGGCCGCGACGGTGCCGTGCGGGTTCGATCGCGACGGGCTGCCGATCGGGCTTCAGATCGTCGCGCCCTGGCTCGACGAACCTGCGATCTTCCGGGTGGCGGCGGCGTTCGAACGCGCCCGGCCGTGGGCGTCGATGTGGCCGCCGCGGCGCGCCTGAGCTAGCTCGCCGCTCAGGACAGTTCGATCGGCGTGCCGCGCGCGCCGAGGTCTTCGTCCAGGCGCAGATAGTGCGCCAGGTAATCGTGCAGCGCAGTCGCGGCCTTCGAGGTCGCGCCGCTCGATTTGTACAGCAGCAGTTCGACCTTAGGCAGCGGTGGCAGGCCTTCGGCGGCGCCGATCTCGCGCATCGTCGGGACCAGCGCGCTGCGGCCCATCACGGTGACGGCCATGCCGGCGAAAGCAGCGGCCTGCAGCCCTCCGACGCTTTCGCTGACGCAGGCGATGCGCCAGCGCAGCCCGGCGCGCTCCAGCGCGTCGATCGCGTAGTCGCGATAAATGTTACCGGGCGGCAGCAGCGCCAGCGGGATCGGCTGCTCGAGATGTGCCTTGGACTGCTCGCCCGTCATCCACACCAGCTGTTCGTGGCGTACCACCTGGCCGCCGGTGAAGTCGTTCATCCGGGTCACCAAGGCTATATCGACATCGCCGCGCCTGACCAGTCCGACCAGCGGCGTCGACAGCGCGCAGTTCAACTCGACCTGGATCCGCGGAAACGACTTGCGAAACACCGCCAGGATCGAGGGCAGCATGAACGCCG
The DNA here is from genome assembly GCF_048594845.1 of Rhodopseudomonas sp. Classification (GTDB taxonomy): domain Bacteria; phylum Pseudomonadota; class Alphaproteobacteria; order Rhizobiales; family Xanthobacteraceae; genus Rhodopseudomonas. Next base: position 8,790 of record NZ_JBMDXE010000297.1, read on the forward strand.
CATACAGATCGGGCGTGCCGAGCACCACCTGACCTTCGATCTCCTGCGAAGCGAGCTGCGAGATCAGCTCGTCGTGTAGCCGCAGGATCGACTTCGCATAGAGCAGCACCGTGGTGCCGTCCTCGGTCAACGAGACGCGCCGCCCGCCGTGCAGGAACAGCTGCTTGCCGGTGAGCTCTTCGAGGCGCTGCAACTGCAGCGTAATCGCCGGCTGGGTGCGGCCCAGGCGACGCGCGGTTTCGGTGATGCTGCCGGTCTCGACCACCGAGATCAGCGACCGAAGCATGCGGATATCAAGACTGATCAGGTTCATGCGGCATCCATGTCGGACACGCCAAAGCAAGTTCCGTGCTAGTTGCCGGTCTCGGCTGCGCTCCGGCTCGCCTCCGCCGCGGTCAGGACGCTCTGGTAGCTGAGCAGCCG
>NZ_JBMDXE010000298.1:0-3796 GCF_048594845.1 Rhodopseudomonas sp.
GGCCCGCTCGAAGGACCGTTACGGGTGATCACCAAGGGGCTATCAGCGGACGACAAGGTGGTGATCGGCGCCATCCAGCGCGCGGTCGCGGGCAACACCGTGGCCCCGGTGGCCGGCGCGATGGCGCCTGCACCCAGCGGCCCCAAACCCGCCCCCGCGGCCTTGACACCCGCGGCCGGCTCCGGCGCGACCAAGCCCTGACCTCATCGGCCCACGAGGCGTCCTCATGTTTTCGCGCTTCTTCATCGAACGGCCGGTGCTCTCCAACACGCTGGCGTTCCTCATCATCCTGATGGGCGCGTTGTCGCTCGCGCGGCTGCCGGTGTCGCAATATCCCGACGTGGTGCCGCCCACCGTGTCGGTGACCGCGACCTATCCCGGCGCCAGCGCGCGTACCGTGATGGATTCGGTGGCGCTGCCGATCGAGCAGCAGGTCAACGGCGTCGAGGGCATGATCTACATGCAGTCGACCAGCGCCAGTGACGGCAGCTACAGCCTCGTCGTCACCTTCGACATCGGCACCAATACCGACATGGCGCAGGTGCTGGTGCAAAATCGCGTCGCGCTGGCTACCGCGCAATTGCCGGCGTCAGTGTCGACGCAGGGCCTGAACGTCAAGAAGAAGTCGACCGCGATCCTGCAATTCGTCAGCCTGGTGTCGTCGGACGGGCGCTACGACAACCTGTTCCTCGCCAATTACGCCAAGATCAACCTGCAGAACGAGCTGGCCCGCCTGCCCGGCGTCGGTGACGTCTCGGTGCTCGGCTCGGGATCTTACGCGATGCGGATCTGGCTCGATCCGGACCGGCTGCAAAGCTACGGCCTCACCCCGAGCGACGTAATCACGGCGATCAAGCAGCAGAGCAGCGAGGTCACCGCCGGTCTGGTCGGCGGCCCGCCGACGCCGAACACCGTGAACTTCCAATACGCCCTCGACGTCACCGGCCGGTTCAGCAACGCAGCCGATTTCGAGACCATCGTGGTCAAGGCCGTCGACGAAGGCGGCGGCAAGCTGGTCCGCGTCGACGACCTCGGCCGGGTCGAGCTGGGGGCCGCTTCCTACGGCCAGACCGCCACGCTGGACGGCAAGCCGTCTGCCGCGATCGCCATCTCGCTGCTGTCGGGCGCCAATGCGCTCACGGTGGCGCAGTCCGTCAACGCGAAGATGAAGGAGATGGCGAAGACGTTCCCGGCCGGGCTCGACTACAGGGTATCGTTCGACAGCACCAAGTTCATCACCGCCTCGGTCGACGAAGTCTACGAGACGCTGATCATCGCCGCCGTGCTGGTGCTCGTGGTGATCCTGCTGTTCATGCAGGACTGGCGGGCGATGCTGGTGCCGGCCACCACCGTCCCGGTGACGATCATCGGCGCGTTCGCAGCGATGGCGGCGATGGGCTTCACGGTCAACACCACCACTTTGTTCGCGCTGGTGCTGGCGATCGGCATCGTGGTCGACGACGCCATCGTCATCGTTGAAGGCGTCGCGCGGCATATCGCCGGCGGGATGTCGAGCAGCGAGGCCGCCGTCAAAGCCATGTCGGAGCTGTTCGGGCCGATCATCGGCATCACGCTGGTGCTGATGGCGGTGTTCCTGCCGGCCGCGGCGCTACCGGGGCTCACCGGCAAGATGTATCAGCAATTCGCGCTGGTGATCGCCGCGACCGCTTTGATCTCGGCGATCAACGCCGTGACGCTGAAGCCGACGCAATGCGCGCTGTGGCTGCGCGCGCCGGTGCCGCCCGAGCAACGCGCCTTCGTCTATCGCGCCTTCAACGCGGTCTACGGGCGCTGCGAGGCCGTTTATGCGGCGCTGATCCGCCGCCTGGTGACCTGGAGCATCCCGACCACGCTGGTCGGCCTCGCTCTGGTCGGCCTCGCCTTCTACGGCCTGGCGCGCGTGCCGACGAGCTTTCTGCCGTCCGAAGATCAGGGCTATTTCATCGTCAACCTGAAACTACCCGACGCCGCCTCCGCGCAGCGCACCGAGGCGACGGTGGCCAAGGCGGTCGAGGTCGTACGGCAGGTCGCAGGCGTCGACAGCGTCATCGGCGTGTCCGGCATCTCGCCGCTCGACAACAATGCCACGCTCTACAATGCCGGCATGCTGTATGTCGTGCTGAAGGATTGGGATCACCGCAAATCCGCGGCGCTGTCGATCGACGCGATCGCCGCGGAGGTCCGGCGCGGGCTGGCGGGAATCGACACCGCGATCGCGCTGGTGCTGATGCCGCCGTCGATCCAGGGCATCGGCAATTCCAGCGGCTTCACCATGATGGTGGAGATGAAGAACGGCAGTTCGGATTTTCTGGCGCTGCAGAATGCCGCCGAGCAGCTCGCCGCCAACGCCGGGACGCAGACCGGCCTCGCCAACGTCGCCTCGACCTTCAAGGGCAATGTCAAGCAGCTGCCGCTGGTGGTCGACCGCATGAAGGCCGAAACGCTCGGCGTCACCGTCGGCCAGGTATTCTCCGCCGTGGAGAGCTATCTCGGCTCGACCTACGTCAACCAGTTCACCAAGTTCAACAACGTCTTCCAGGTCTATGTGCAGGCCGATGCGCCGTTCCGGCTGCGGCCGGTGGACGTGCTGAAGCTGAAGGTCAAAGGCTCCGGCAATCAAATGGTGCCGCTCGGCGCCGTTGCCTCGCTCACCGACGACGTCGGCCCGCCGCTGGTGACGCTGTACAATCTCTATCCGGCCGCGACCGTCGTCGGCAGCCCCTCCCCGAACCTCAGCTCCGGCGAGGCGATGACGCTGATGACCGACGTCGCTGCCGCCTCGCTGCCATCGTCGATGGGCACGGCCTGGACCGGTATGTCGTATCAGGAACAGATCGTCGGCAATCAGATCTACTACGTCTTCGCGGTTGCATTACTGCTGGTGTATTTCGTGCTCGCCGGCCAGTACGAAAGCTGGCTGCAGCCGCTTGCGGTGATCCTCGCGGTGCCGCTGACGCTACTGGGCACTGTGGCGGCGCTGCAGCTCTCCGGCCTGCCGAACGATCTCTACACGCAGATCGGCATCGTGCTGCTAATCGCGCTGGCGGCCAAGAACGCGATCCTGATCGTCGAATATGCCCGCGAGAAATGTGCCGAAGGCATGCCGGCTACGGAGGCCGCGACGGAGGCAGCGCGGCTGCGGTTTCGTCCGATCCTGATGACGTCGTTCGCCTTCATCTTCGGTATGCTGCCGCTGGCCTTCGCGTCCGGCGCCGGCGCAGGAGCGCGGACCTCGCTGGGGATCGCGGTGGTCGCCGGCATGCTCGCCTCGACCGGCCTCGCGGTGCTGTTCGTGCCGTCGTTCTTCACCGTGCTGGAGCGGCTCGGCCGCAAGCGCGTATCAGACGATAGGTCGGCAGGCTGACTACCATTCGCGCCGCTAAGCCGGCCGACGCCCCGCAGCGATGAGTCCATCCTGCGGCGGCGTTTGCATTACCGCAGTGCAGTCGTCCCAAAGCACAGCTCGTCTCCTCGCCGATGAGCGCCGGCAGTTAGCAGCATCGCATCGAGATGCGGTGACGGTGACGCATCGTCGCGTGTCGTCCCGATAGGAACGCGGCCGATAACGCCGGATTGGTCCCGCGTGCAAATAACAAGAGAGAGGACGCAGATGCAGATGGGTAAGGCGATGACGATGATGGCTCTCGTCGCGGGGCTGGCGCTGGCGACCAGCCAGGTGATGGCGCAAGGCGGCGGTGCCGGTGGTGGCGCTGGCGGTGGCGCAGGTGCAGGCGGCGCCGGGGCTGGTGGCGCGGGGGCCGGCGGTGCCGGTGCAGGCGGCGCGGGTGCAGGCGGC
>NZ_JBMDXE010000299.1:0-37053 GCF_048594845.1 Rhodopseudomonas sp.
CTCATCGAGCGCGGCCTGCAGCACGGCTTCGAAGCCGGCGCGGTCTTTGCCGAATGGCTTGCTCTCGATCACCAGCGTGTCGATGCCGCTGCGCTGCGCGATCGCCAGACCGCCGGCGCTCGCCGTGTTCGAAATCACGACGGCGATCTCGGCGGGGAAGTCATCTTCAGCAGCGGCTTCGATCAGCGCGGCCATGTTGGACCCGCGCCCGGAAATCAGAATAGCGACGCGACGCTTGCTCACGGCGTCACCAGGACAAATCTAGGTGACCGTCATACACGACGCGGTGCTCGCCCTTCGCGGCGATCACCTGACCGAGCAGATGCACGCTCTCGCCGGTGCTGGTCAGCGCCTCGGTCACGGCGTCGACGGCGTCCGCCTTGACGATGGCGATCATGCCGATGCCGCAGTTGAAGGTGCGCAGCAGCTCGAGCTCCGCGATCTCGCCTTGCGCGGCCAGCCATTTGAACACCGGCAGCACCGGCAGGCGCGGCAGGTCGATCCCGACGCCGAGATGCTTTGGCAGCACGCGTGGGATGTTGTCGGTGAAGCCACCGCCGGTGATATGCGCCAAGCCCTTGATCGCGCCGGTGGTGCGGATCGCATGCAGGCACGATTTCACGTAGAGCCGCGTCGGCGCCAGCAGCGCGCCGCCGAGCGTCATCACGGGCGAGAACGGCGCCTGCGCATCGTAGGGCAGGCCGGATTTTTCGACGATCTTCCGAACCAGCGAGAAACCGTTGGAGTGGACGCCGGAGGAAGCGAGGCCGATCACCGCATCGCCTTCGGTGATGTCCGGCGAGGGTAGCAGCGTGCCGCGCTCGGCGGCCCCGACCGCGAAGCCGGCGAGATCGTAATCGCCATCCTTGTATAGGCCCGGCATCTCTGCGGTCTCGCCGCCGATCAATGCGCAACCGGATTCGCGACAACCTTCGGCGACGCCCGCGACGATCTCGGCGGTCGCCTCGGGATCGAGCTTGCCGCAGGCGAAGTAATCGAGAAAGAACAGCGGCTCGGCGCCCTGGACGACAAGGTCGTTGACCGACATTGCCACCAGATCAATGCCGATGCCGGCGTGCAGCTTGGCGTCGATCGCAACCTTGATCTTGGTGCCGACGCCGTCGGTGGCCGCGACCAGCACCGGGTCCTTGAAGCCTGCGGCCTTCAGGTCGAACAAGCCGCCGAAACCGCCGATTTCGGAGTCGGCGCCGGCCCGCGCGGTCGCCCGCACCATCGGCTTGATCAGATCGACGAGCCGATTGCCGGCGTCGATGTCGACGCCGGAATCGGCGTAGGTGAGGCCGTGCTTGCGCTCGGTCATGGCCGGCTCCTGCAGAAAAAGGCGCTGCGCGGCAAGCGTGCCGCCCGGCATCAAGCCGCCGCCGATGATCCCCGCCGGTCGCGCTAGACCTAAGTCCCGCTTGTCCGCGCCCGAACGATGGTTTTGGGGTGGTTACGTCGGATTTCGCCGGCGCGCAATGGCTCGCAAGGTGACCCTGCATGGTCTATGTAGACAACCGGCCCCGGCTGCCGTGGAAACTTCAAGAGTTTGGCCGGATCTGGGGTGCAAGCCGGGACCGTCGCGTGAGCATTCCGAATATTATTACGCTTGTTCGCATTCTGCTCGTGCCGGTCATTGTCTGGGCGATCGCGTCGAACGAAATGGCGGTCGCGTTCGCGATCTTCGTCATTGCCGGCGTGAGCGACGCCGTCGATGGCTTCCTGGCCAAGCGCTTCAACATGAGCAGCGAGCTGGGCGCGCTGCTCGACCCGTTGGCCGACAAGGCACTGCTGGTGTCGATCTACGTTTCGCTCGGCATCTGGGGGGCCATCCCGCGCTGGCTGGTGATCCTGGTGGTGTCGCGCGATATCATGATCGTCGGTGCTGTGATCGTGTCCTGGGTGTTCGGCAAACCGGTGCCGATGAAACCCCTCATGGTCTCAAAATTGAACACCGTGGCTCAGGTCGGCTTCGCCGCGCTGGTGCTGGGGACACTTGGCTTCGGTATCGAACCGGCGCCGTACGACGTTATTCTGATGGTGCTGGTGACGGTCTTGACCTTGCTTTCGGTCTCACTCTATCTCGTGGAGTGGACGCGGCACATGAGCACGATCGAGCCCGGTCGCTGACACGCATCGGCCGGCCGCGCAACGCGGGCCGGCATGGAGCGATCCCCGTGGCAGTCCGCGTACAACCCCGACAATTGGCTCTGGACTTGCCGCATGCCGAAAGCCTGTCGCGCGAGGACTTCCTCGAGGGCACGGCCAATACCGCCGCGCTGAAGCTGATCGAGAGCTGGCCGGACTGGCCGAACCGCATCATGCTGCTGGTTGGCCCGGAGGGGAGCGGCAAGAGTCATCTGGCGACGATCTGGGCCGAACTGGCTGGGGCGCGTTCGACATCGGCGCAGGCGCTGACGCCGGCGAACGTGCCGGGCGAGCTCGCCACCGGCGCGTTGGTCGTCGAAGACCTGATCCCGGGCAGCTTCGACGAGCGGGCGCTGTTTCACTTGATGAATCTGGCGCGTGAGGACGAAGCCTCCGTCCTCATTACCGCAAGGCTGGCGCCTTCGGCGTTTCCGCCGGAGCTGCGCGACCTGCGCTCACGGCTCCGCGCCGTGCCCGTGGTCAATCTACTGGCGCCCGACGATGCGTTGTTTCGCGCCTTGATCGTCAAGTTCTGCGCCGATCGCCAGATGAGCATCGACGCCAATCTGGTGGGCTACCTGGCGAAGCGGATTGACCGCTCGTTTGCCGCTGCCCCCCGGACCGTCGAGCTGCTTGAAACCGAGGCGCTCCGCCTCGGTCGGCCCGTGACTCGTGCGCTTGCCGCCGAGGTTCTGCGCGACAGCTGAGGTGCTGCGGCGTTGTGGTTGCCGCTTCGCCTTGACGACCTCTTCGGCGAGCCTCTCAATGTCATGGAAACGTCTTACGTTTGAAGCATTGTCGCCCGGCCGCGCTGCGGTATCCCGCTCGTTCAGGACAGTGGACCCGATTTCTCATGGACTCCGACCAAATCATTACGATTGAAGAGAAAAAAGGCGAGGCCGAGCCTGCTGTCGTGGTGGCTGCAGGACCGGAGAGGTTCATCAACCGCGAGTTGTCCTGGCTGCATTTCAATCGCCGCGTGCTCGAAGAATCGGTCAATCCGCATCACCCGGTGCTGGAGCGCGTCCGCTTTCTGTCGATCTCTGCAAATAACCTTGATGAATTCTTCATGGTCCGTGTCGCGGGTATCAAGGCGCAGGTGCGGGAAGGCATCACCGAACGCAGTCCCGACGGGCTGACGCCGGCCGAACAGCTGGTACTCATCAATGAGGCCGTGTCCCGTCTGGCCGCGGATCAGCAGGCGATCTGGCGCGACCTGCGCGGCGTCCTGGCCGAGCACGGCATCCTGCTGCTGGATGGACGCGACTGCAGCAAATCCGAACGGGCCTGGATCGAGGATCATTTCCTCCACAACATTTTCCCGTTGCTGACGCCGCTGGCGATCGATCCGGCGCATCCGTTCCCGTTCATTCCCAGCCTCGGCTTTACGATCGGACTGCAGCTCTCGCGCGTCACCGACGGCAGGGCAATGAACGCGCTGATCCGCATGCCGGGCAAGATCGACCGCTTCATCCGCTTGCCGCCGAACGGCAAGGACCAGACGGTTCGCCTGATCACGTTGGAGCAGGCGACTTCGCTGTTCATCGGGCGGTTGTTCCCGGGCTACGTGGTCAAGGGGCAGGGCTCCTTCCGGGTCATCCGCGACAGCGAACTCGAAATCGAGGAAGAGGCGGAAGATCTGGTCCGGCTGTTCGAGACCGCGCTGAAGCGGCGCCGCCGCGGGTCGGTGATCCGGCTCGAAGTCGACGCCACCATGCCGGAGGAACTGCGTGTCTTCGTGCAGCGTGCGCTGACGACGTCGGACGACGAAGTGCTGCTGGTCGACGGCGTGCTGGCAATGAACGAACTGTCCCAGCTGACCCGGGTCGATCGTCCCGATCTCGAATTTCCACCTTATGTGCCGCGGCATCCGGAGCGGGTGCGCGAGCATGGCGGCGATATCTTCGCGGCGATCCGGCAGAAGGACCTGATCGTCCATCATCCCTACGAATCCTTCGACGTGGTGGTGCAGTTCCTGCAGCAGGCCGCGCGCGATCCAGACGTCGTCGCGATCAAGCAGACGCTGTACCGCACCTCCAACAACTCACCGATCGTCCGCGCGCTTGCCGAAGCTGCCGAGGCCGGCAAGTCGGTCACGGCGTTGATCGAGCTGAAGGCAAGGTTCGACGAGGAAGCCAACATCCGCTGGGCGCGCGATCTCGAGCGCGCCGGCGTGCAGGTGGTGTACGGCTTCCTGCAGCTCAAGACGCACGCGAAGCTGTCACTGGTCGTGCGTCGCGAGGGCGGCAGCCTGACCACTTACGTGCACACCGGAACCGGCAACTATCATCCGGTCACGGCGCGTATTTATACGGACCTGTCGTACTTCACGTCAGATCCGATCATCGGCCGCGACGCCGCCAGGGTGTTCAACTACATCACCGGCTATGCCGAGCCGAGCGATATCGAGAAGATGGCCGTGTCGCCGCTGACGCTGCGCAAGCGAATGCTGGAACACATCCACGGCGAGACGGTGTTTGCCCGTCACGGCAAGCCGGCAGCGATCTGGCTCAAAATGAACGCGCTGGTCGATCCGGACATCATCGATGCGCTGTACGAGGCCTCGCGGGCGGGCGTCTCTGTGGATCTGGTGGTGCGAGGCATCTGCTGCCTGCGCCCCGGTGTCCCCGGGCTGTCCGAGAACATCCGTGTCAAATCGATCATCGGCCGCTTCCTGGAGCATGGCCGCGTCTACTGTTTCGGCAACGGCCATGGCCTGCCGAGCGCCAAGGCGTCGGTCTACATCTCGTCCGCCGACATGATGCCTCGCAACCTCGACCGCCGGGTCGAGATACTGTGCCCGCTGCAGAACCCCACGGTTCACCAGCAGGTGCTGGAGCAGATCATGGTGGCGAACCTGAAGGATACCGAGCAGAGCTGGCAATTGTTGCCCGACGGATCGTCCACGCGTATGAAGGTCGCGAAGGGTGAGGAGCCCTTCAACGTCCATAACTACTTCATGACCAATCCGAGTCTGTCAGGCCGTGGAAAGTCGCTCAAGGAATCTTCGCCGCGGCGCCTCACGCGCCGTTCGGAGCGCAACACGTCCTCTTGAGGATCAGCGGCGTTGAAGAAGCGGGCGCTGAGGCGCGAAACCAGCGTCGCCGTGATCGACATCGGCTCGAATTCCGTCCGCCTCGTGGTGTACGAGGCGCTGGCGCGCAGCCTGATCACGGTGTTCAACGAAAAGGCGCTGTGCGGCCTCGGCCGTGAAGTGCAAAGCACCGGACTGCTCGCGACCGACGCCGTCGACAAGGCGCTCACGGCGCTGCGGCGGTTCCGGGCGCTGATCCGCGTCATGAAGGTCGGGCGCGTCTACGCGATCGCCACGGCGGCCTGCCGCGACGCCAAGAACGGCCCGGATTTCATTGCCGCCGCGGAGCGCATCTGCGGCGTGTCGATCGAGATCCTGTCGGGACCGCGCGAGGCGAAACTGTCCGCACTGGGCGTGATCTCCGGCGTGCACAAGCCGAACGGCATCGTCGGCGATCTCGGTGGCGGCTCGCTCGAACTGATCGACGTTCGTGGTAGTTCGGTTCGCAAGGGCGTGACCTTGCCGCTCGGCAGTCTGGCGCTGCAGGATGCCTCGCAAAAATCGCTGAAGCGCGCCGAGAAGATCGCGCGCGAAGCGCTGACCGGGGCGCTGCCGCTGAAGGCGGCGAGAGGCCGCTCGTTTTATGCGGTCGGCGGCACCTGGCGCGCGTTGGCGCGGATTCACATCGCGCAAAGCGGCTATCAGCTCAAGGTCATGCACGGCTATGCGATTCCGGCGGCCGAGGCGCTGCGCTTCGTGCGGCGGCTCCGCACGCTGGTCGCGACTAATCAGCTCGCCGATATTGAACTCGTCTCCGACGCGCGCCGGCCGCTGCTCGTCTACGCGGCGCTCGTGCTCGAATACGTCATCGAGGCGGCGAAGCCCAAGACCATCGTGTTCTCGACCTACGGCGTGCGCGAAGGCCTGCTGTACGAACAGCTTCCCGCGACCGAGCGCGCCAAGGATGGATTGATCTGCGCCGCACAGGATCTCAACAAGCTGCTGTCGCGCTCGGCGCGTCACGCCGAGGAACTGATCGACTGGACCGATAGGCTTTTCCGGATTGCCAAGGTGCGTGAAGTCGAGGGTGAGCGTCGTCTGCGTCACGCCGCCTGCCTGATGTCGGACATCGGCTGGCGGGTGCATCCCGATCATCGCGGCGAGCAGACCTTGTCGCTGATCACCAACGGCAATTTCGGCGACGTCACCCACCAGGAGCGCGCCTTCATGGCGCTCTCGGTATTCTATCGCTATGCCGGCTTCAGCGAGCAGAACGAGCCGCCGCCCGATGTGCGCGCGCTGGTCACGCACGCGATGGACGAGCGGGCGCGGCTACTCGGTGCCGCGTTCCGTGTCGCACATCTGATCAGCGCGGCTCGTCCCGGCGTGCTGCCGGCGACGCATTTCCGGACCAGCGACCGCAAGCTGATGCTGGTGTTCGAACACAGGCTGGTCGACCTCGTCGCCGACCGCGTCGGCAGCCGCTTCAAGCAACTCGCCCGCATGGTCGGGCGAACCGGCAGCATCGTTCGACGCTGAAGCACGGCCGGCACCGTCATCTCAGACCAGAATGTAGTCGACCGGCGTTGGCAGCGACTGCAGCTCGGTCTCGCCGAGCGCCTCGCGCAGATTGATTTCGATCGTGTCCGCGAGGGCGGCGATCGGAAGGTCGTTGGGCAACTGGCCGAACGGCTCTTCGAGTTCGGAGCCCAGCGCATCCAATCCGAAGAAGGTGTAGGCGGCCAGTGCGGTGGCGAACGGCGTCAACCAACCCAGCGTGTTGGCAAATCCGAACGGCAGCAGGAAACAGAACACGTAGGCCGTCCGGTGCAGCAGCAGCGTGTAGCCGAACGGCACCGGCGTCGAGCGGATACGTTCGCAGGCCGCCTGCACCATCGCCATCTGTCCGATGGTGCGATCCAGCATCTGAAACGGAATGTCGCGCAGCGTGCCGTCGCGGTGAAGAGCGATCAGTTCGTCTTGCATCGCCGCCAAGAGCACCTCCGGTGCATTGCGGCTGGCCTGATAGCGGGCAAGCAGCTCGGGCGAGAGATGGCGCGTCACCTTGCCGGCATCGCTGCCCGGGCGCAGATGCAGCACCAGGCCTTGGGCGAAGGCGATCGCGAGACTCAGCAATGTCTTTCGAGACGCCACGCCGTCACTGCCGGCTTCCGTGAGCAGAAGAGTTTGCCGCGACAGGTTGCGGCTGAGGCAGATCAATTCGCCCCAGTGCCGCCGCGCTTCCCACCAGCGGTCGTAGCAGGCGCTGTTGCGGAAGCCCATGAAGATCGACAGCGCGATGCCGAGCACGGCGAACGGTGCGCTGTTGAAATCCGACACGAGACCCGGATAGGCGTGATGCGCCCACACCACCGCCACTGACAGGCCGGCGACGAACAAGGCCTGCGGATAGATTCGTTGGACGACCGAACCGCGAACGAGGAAGAAAAGCTGCAGCAGGCTCGGCTGCGGTCGAACGATCATCGATCTGTGCTTGATCCGGCGCTTGCGTTGCGGTCGACCTGGGTGACGCGGCCGCGTTCGATCGCCAGCGCCAGTCGTCCGTGCTTCAACGCCAACGCGGCTTCGCCGAACAGCTCGCGACGCCAGCCGCGCAGCGCGCCGACCTCGGCCTTGTCATCGGCGGCGATCTGCTCGAGGTCGTCGACCGTCGCGATCACCTTGGCGGCGACGGCGTGTCGCTCCGACGTCATGCGGAGCAGAACCTTGAGCAGCTCGACGGTCGCGGCGCCGTTGGAGTTGTTGCGCGGCTTGTCGATCTTCGGCAGGCTCGACGGATCGCGCGCGAGGCCGCGCTGCACGGCGGCGATAATGTCCGACCCCCATTTCGAGCGCTCAAAACCTTTCGGCAGCGAGCGCAGGTTGGCGAGTCGCTCCAACGAAGTCGGCGCATGGGTGGCGATGTCGCCGAGCGCGTCATCCTTGAGTACGCGAGAGCGCGGCACATCGCGGGTCTGCGCTTCTTGCTCGCGCCAGGCGGCGATCTCCATCAGCACCGCAAGCTCCTTCGGCTTGCGCACACGGGTTTTCAGCCGCTCCCAGGCGCTGCCGGGATCGAAGTCGTAGGTCTTGGGCGAGGTGAGGACCTCCATCTCCTCGCTGACCCAGTCGCTGCGACCGCGCTTCTTCAAGTCGGCATCGAGCGCGGCGAACACGTCGCGCAGATGGGTCACGTCGGAGACCGCGTAGTGCAATTGCTCATCAGTCAGCGGACGACGCGACCAGTCGGTGAAGCGATGGGTCTTGTCGGGGCGATGGCCGGTGATGCGCTCGACGAGCTGATCGTAGGCGATGCTGTCGCCATAGCCGAGCACCATGGCGGCGACCTGCGTGTCGAAGATCGGGTGCGGCACGATGCCGGCGCGGTGCCAGACGATTTCAATGTCCTGACGCGCGGCGTGAAAGACCTTGAGCACCTTCTCGTTCGACATCAGGTCGAAGAAAGGCGTGAGATCGATGCCCGGAGCGAGCGTATCGACCACGACGGCTTCGTCGGCGCTCGCCATCTGCACCACGCAGAGCAGCGGGTAGTAGGTGGTCTCGCGCAGGAATTCGGTGTCGACGGTGATAACCGGAAAGGCGGCGAGGCGGGCGCAGGCGCTGGCGAGCTGCTCGGTGGTGGAAATCAGGTCCATTAAACTCTGTCACGGTTCGGAAAAGCCGGCCCGGGCGCCATGTCCGGCAAGGTGCCGTCTGCCCAAAAAGCCATCGAATCCGAAGCACTAGACACGCTCAACGAGCCTCGATCAAGTTCCGCAGAAGGTTTGCAGCACCTCTTCATGGGGCTGCGGCGGGACCGCATAGCGGGCGAATTCCGGCAGTTCCCGGAAGGGGTTGGCGAGCACGGTGAGGAGCTCTTCGAACGGACCGAAATCATCCCGATCCACCGCAGCCCGGATGACCGCCTCGATCTGGTGATTGCGCGGGATGTAGATCGGATTCAGCGCCCGCATGGTTGCTTGGCGAGTGGTATTATTCTGCGGCTCGGCGGCGATCCGGTGGCGCCAGCGGGGCGCCCACTCGTCGAACGCGGCCGGATCCTGGAACAGAACCCGCACCTCGCCCAGATCGGCTGGATCAGCGGCAGCGTCGCTAAGGCGACGAAAGGCGAGGGTGAAATCGGCGCGGCCGCGAGCCATAGCTGCCATAAAGTCCTGGCAGAGCTGCGGATCGTCGTCCTGGGCGGTCGACAGGCCGAGCTTGGCGGCAAGCTTCGCCAGATAGGCGGTGTTGAAGCGCTCGGCGTAACCGCCGAGCGCGGTCTGGGCGATTTCAACGCCTTTGTCGTCGTCGTCCGACAGCAGCGGCACCAGGCACTCGGCAAGCCGAGTGAGGTTCCACAGCCCGATCGGCGGCTGGTTGCCATAGGCATAGCGGCCCATCTGGTCGATCGAGGAGTACACCGTCTTCGGGTCGAACGTGTCCATGAAAGCGCAGGGACCGTAATCGATGGTCTCGCCGGCGATCGAGCAATTGTCGGTGTTCATCACGCCGTGGATGAAGCCGATCATCATCCAGCGCGCGATCAGGTCCGCCTGCCGGGCTATCACCCGTTCGAGCAGCGCGAGATAAGGCGCTTCGGCTTGCGCGGCGTCCGGATAGTGCCGGGCGATGACGTGGTCGGCCAGGGCCCGAACCGCGTCGCGATCGCCGCGAGCGGCGAAGAACTGGAAGGTGCCGACCCGGATATGGCTCGAGGCAACACGGGTCAGCACGGCGCCGGGCTGGATCGGGTCGCGGATCACCTGCTCGCCTGTCAGCACCGCGGCCAGCGATCGGGTCGTCGGCACGCCAAGCGCCGCCATCGCCTCGCTGACGATATATTCGCGCAGCACCGGGCCCAGCCCGGCGCGGCCGTCGCCCATCCGCGAGAATGGCGTTCGTCCGGAGCCCTTGAGCTGGATGTCGCGCCGAACCCCGCCTTTGTCGATCACCTCGCCGAGCAGGATCGCCCGGCCATCGCCGAGCTGCGGCACGAAATGGCCGAACTGGTGGCCCGCATAGGCCATCGCGATCGATGCCGCGCCCTCGGGGACCCGGGCACCGGCCAGAACCGCCGCACCTTCCGGGCTGGCGAGCCAGTCGGCATCCAGGCCCAGCCGATCTGCCAGGGCGCGGTTCAGCTTGACAAGCCGCGGCGCCGCTACCGGCGTCGGAGCCACCCGGGCGAAGAAGGTCTCGGGCAGAGCCGCGTAGCTGTTGTCGAACGGGAAATGAAAGGTCATCGGTCACCAGATAGGAATGCTTCGCTCTGGGACAATCGGCTCGAAACCGCCGGGTTTCAAGCCGCGGCCTGTCAGGCTGCGGATCAGGAGGCGGCTACCAGCCCTTGCTCGGCTTGCGGGGGCCAAATGGCCGCAAATCAGGTTGCATTTGGTTGCCGCGATGGGTCCGCTCGGGTAAACCCTGACGCTCTCCGCAAGCCAGCGGACGCTCGATTCTGCCCAAAGACGGCCTTTCCGGGATTTCCATGCACCGTTACCGAACCCATACTTGCGGCGCGCTCCGCGACAGCGATATCGACCAGACCGTCCGCCTGTCCGGCTGGTGCCATCGTATACGCGACCATGGCGGCGTGCTGTTCATCGATTTGCGTGACCATTACGGCCTGACCCAGTGCGTGGCGGACCCGGATTCGCCGGCCTTCAAGGACGCCGAGAAGCTGCGCTCGGAATGGGTGGTGCGGATCGACGGCAAGGTTCGCCGCCGTCCCGAGGGCACCGATAATCCCGATCTGCCGACCGGCGCGGTCGAAGTGTTCGTCACCGAGATCGAAGTGCTCGGCCCGGCCGGCGAATTG
The DNA here is from genome assembly GCF_048594845.1 of Rhodopseudomonas sp. GTDB lineage: Bacteria > Pseudomonadota > Alphaproteobacteria > Rhizobiales > Xanthobacteraceae > Rhodopseudomonas. The sequence goes on from NZ_JBMDXE010000299.1 coordinate 11,004, forward strand.
CCGCTGCCGGTGTTCGGCGAGCAGGACTATCCGGAAGACGTGCGCCTGCGTTATCGATTCCTCGACCTGCGCCGCGAGAAGCTGCACCAGAACATCATGACCCGTGGCGCGATCGTCGACTCGATGCGCCGGCGGATGAAGGAGCAGGGCTTCTTCGAATTCCAGACGCCGATCCTGACCGCGTCGTCGCCGGAAGGCGCGCGCGACTTCCTGGTGCCGAGCCGCATCCATCCCGGCAAGTTCTACGCGCTGCCGCAAGCCCCTCAGCAGTACAAGCAACTGCTGATGATGTCGGGCTTCGATCGCTACTTCCAGATCGCGCCGTGCTTCCGCGACGAAGATCCGCGCGCCGATCGTCTGCCGGGCGAGTTCTATCAGCTCGACGTCGAGATGAGCTTCGTCACCCAGGACGACATCTTCGCCGCGATGGAGCCCGTGATCACCGGCGTGTTCGAGGAGTTCGCCAAGGGCAAGCGCGTTACCAAAGGCTGGCCGCGCATCGCGTTCGCGGACTCGATGCGTAAATACGGCACCGACAAGCCGGACCTCCGCAATCCGATCGAAATGCAGGACGTCTCCGAGCACTTCCGCGGCTCGGGCTTCAAGGTGTTCGCCCGCATGCTCGAAGAGCCGCGCAACCAGGTCTGGGCGATCCCGGGACCGGGCGGCGGCAGCCGCGCGTTCTGCGATCGCATGAATTCCTGGGCGCAGGGCGAAGGCCAGCCGGGCCTCGGCTACATCATGTGGCGTGAAGGCGGCGAGGGCGCCGGTCCGCTCGCCAACAACATCGGTCCGGAACGCACCGAAGCGATCCGCGCGGCGCTGGGCCTGAAGGCCGGCGATGCGGCGTTCTTCGTCGCCGGTGATCCATCCAAGTTTGTGAAGTTCGCCGGGCTCGCGCGCACCCGCGTCGGCGAGGAGCTCAACCTCGTCGACAAGGATCAGTTCGCGCTCGCCTGGGTCGTCGACTTCCCGATGTACGAGTACAACGAAGACGACAAGAAGGTCGATTTCTCGCACAATCCGTTCTCGATGCCGCAGGGCGGTATGGAGGCGCTGACCTCGCAGGATCCGCTGACCATCAAGGCGTTCCAGTACGACATCAGCTGCAACGGCTATGAAATCGCGTCGGGCGGCATCCGAAATCATCGCCCCGAGGCGATGGTCAAGGCTTTCGAGATTGCCGGTTATGGCGAGCAGGAAGTGGTCGATCGCTTTGGCGGCATGTACCGCGCCTTCCAGTACGGCGCGCCGCCGCATGGCGGCATGGCGGCGGGTGTCGACCGTATCGTGATGCTGCTGTGCGGCACCACCAATCTGCGTGAGATCTCGCTCTTCCCGATGAACCAGCGCGCCGAAGACCTGCTGATGGGCGCACCGTCGCAGGTGACGCCGAAGCAGTTGCGCGAGTTGCACATCCGGCTCAATCTGCAGGAAGAGTGAGCGCGGCCTTCGGCTCGGATTCGAGATGCCCGCGCGTGTCGCGGGCATCGGCGTATCGTGGGTTGTGTTTGTCGCGACCTTGTGACGTTGCGTCCGCGTGATGACCGCTATGTCCGGAACGAGCGGACATGCGCAAGACAAATTGGTATCAACCGCTGCTGATACGATAACGGCAGGATCGGCAATTATTGTCGACGAAGCCGCCCGGAGACCGCATGGCGTCCAATTCTGAAGATCTGCAATCCCAGGCACTCGCCTATCACCGCTCGCCGCGCCCCGGCAAACTCGAGGTCCACGCCTCCAAGCCGCTCGCCAACCAGCGCGATCTGGCGCTCGCCTACACGCCGGGCGTCGCCGCGGCCTGTAACGCGATTGCGGCCGATCCGGCGCAGGCAGCTGACCTCACCGTGCGCGGCAATCTGGTCGCGGTGGTCACCAACGGCACGGCCGTGCTCGGGCTCGGCAATATCGGGCCGCTGGCGTCGAAGCCGGTGATGGAAGGCAAGGCGGTTCTGTTCAAGAAGTTCGCCGACATCGATGTGTTCGACATCGAGATCGCCGCCGACACGATCGAGCGTGTGGTCGAAACCGTGGCGGCGCTGGAGCCGACCTTCGGCGGAATCAACCTCGAGGACATCAAGGGCCCGGAGTGCTTCGAGATCGAGGCGCAGCTCAAAGAGCGCATGAAGATCCCGGTATTCCACGATGATCAGCACGGCACTGCGATCATCGTCGGCGCCGCGGTCAAGAACGCGCTGTTGGTGAAAGGCAAGGATATCGGCGACGTCAAGATCGTGACCGCGGGCGCGGGCGCGGCCGCACTCGCCTGTCTCAACCTGCTGGTGTCGCTGGGCGCCAAGCGCGAGAACATCTGGGTCTGCGATCTCGAAGGCCTCGTCTACGAAGGCCGCAACGTGCTGATGGACCGCTGGAAGGAGGTCTACGCGCAGAAGACCGACAAGCGGACGCTGGCTGAAGTCATCCCGGGCGCCGACGTCTTCCTCGGCCTGTCCGGCCCGAAGGTGCTGACGCCCGAGATGGTGCAGCAGATGGCCGAGAAGCCGCTGGTGATGGCGCTCGCCAATCCGACGCCGGAAATCATGCCGGATGAAGTCCGCAAGGTCCGCCCCGACGCGCTGATCTGCACCGGGCGTTCCGACTTCCCGAACCAGGTCAATAACGTTCTCTGCTTCCCTTACATCTTCCGCGGCGCGCTCGATGTCGGCGCGACTGCCATCAACGAGGCGATGAAGATCGCGGCGGTCGACGCGATCGCACAGCTTGCGCGCGATCCGCCGTCCGACCCGGTGGCCGCCGGGCTCGACACCGAGGAAGTGCTCGGCTTCGGCGCCGGCTCGCTGATCCCGAGCCCGTTCGATCCGCGCCTGATCCTGCGCATCGCGCCCGCGGTGGCGATGGCGGCGATGGATTCCGGCGTCGCGACGCGGCCGATCACTTCGTTCGACGATTACTACGCGCAGCTCGAGCGTTTCGCCTTCCGATCCGGTCTGGTGATGAAGCCGGTGTTCGCCAAGGCGAAGAGCCAGCCCGTCCGCGTCATCTACGCTGAAGGCGAAGACGAGCGCGTGCTGCACGCGGTGCAGACCATCCTCGAAGAAAAGCTGGCGCGGCCGATCCTCGTCGGTCGCCCGTCGGTGGTCGAGGCACGCATCAAGCGGTCCGGCCTGTTGATCAAGCCGGGCGAGGATTTCGACCTGATCAATCCGCAGGACGATCCGCGCTATCGCTCTTACGTGCAGTCCTATGTCGACATCGCCGGTCGTTCCGGAGTGACGCCGGCGGCCGCCCGCACGGTGGTGCGCACCAACTCCACCGTGATCGCCGCGCTCGCGGTGGCGCGCGGCGAGGCCGATGCAATGATCTGCGGTCTCGACGGCCGCTACATGAACCACCTGCGCCACGTCCGTGACGTCATCGGTCTTCTGCCTGGCGTCTCCGACTATGCGGCGCTGGCGCTGATGATCAGCAGCAAGGGTGCGATCTTCCTGGCCGACACCCAGGTGCGGCCCAATCCGACCGCTGAGGAACTGGCTGAGGTCGCTGCGCTTGCGGCGGTGCACGTCCAGCGCTTCAACATCAAGCCGAAGATCGCCTTCCTGTCGCATTCGGACTTCGGCAGCTATCCGACCGAGTCCTCCGCCAAGATGCGTCGTGCGACAGCATTGCTGGCGGAGCGTCATCCGGAGATCGAGGCCGACGGCGAAATGCAGGGCGATAGCGCGCTGGTTCAGAGCGCCCGCGAAATGATCTTGCCGCATTCGCGGCTGGAGGGCGGCGCCAACGTGTTGATCATGCCGAACCTCGACAGCGCCAACATCGCCTATCAGATGATCAAGGTCCTGGCCGACGCGCTGCCGGTGGGGCCGATCCTGGTCGGTCCGGCGCGACCGGCGCATATCCTCACACCGTCTGTGACGTCGCGCGGCATCCTGAACATGACCGCCGTCGCGGTGGTCGAAGCGCAGGAACGGGCCGGGCGGCATCAGCGCACCCTGTTCGCCTGACGCGGGTAGTCACGCGAAGCTGCACGGCTTCGGGTGAAGCACGCGCTACACTGATTGGAACGGTGAAGCGGCTCCGCACCAAGCGGGGCCGCTTTCGTTCAACTCGCGGTGCGTAAGCCATCGGTACGCGATCTGACCGTTTGAAAACCGGCCGGCGACTCCTCATACTTGTGGTGCGGTTGCGCCGCATCCGCCGCTGCCAGTGAGGTCGACCATGCCTGCTTTCGTGTCTCTCGGGCGCTTTCTGTTTGCTGTGTTGTTCATCTTCACTGGTGCGTCCAAGCTGCTGGACCTGACGACCACCACTGAGTTGACGCAGAAGATCGTGGTCCCGGAGATGCTCACTGCCTACACGTCGCAACTCGAGGGGCTGGCGGGCATGCCGTTCGCACAGATGCTGGCGATAGCGGCGGGCGCGACGGAGCTGATCTGCGGATTGATGATTGCGCTGAATTTCGGTGCGCGCTTCTTTGCCCTGGTGCTCGTCGTGTTCGTTGCAGCAACGATCTTCTACTACCACGACTTCTGGAATCAGACCGGTACCGACGCGCAGACCAATCTGATTGCGGCGCTGAAGAATCTGTCGCTGATCGGCGCGCTATTCATCATCGCCGGCATCGGCCGCGGGCCGTCGGTAGCTGTCTCGTCGCACGACGTCTAGTCGGGTGACCTCTGCCACGGCGTGACGCCGACGTCGCTAGCGGCGTCGAGCACAATGCGGTCTGCAGGCCTCAGCCCATGGGCCGCGAGCAGCTGCTGAGGTGTCTTCGCCGGCACGCCGGGAAAACAGGGGTCACCGCCCGGCAGTCGGACCCGCGGCGCCTCGGAGAGCCAGAACGTATCGTAACGGTCGAAGAACATCGCGAAGACATCAGGCCCACCGATGATCGCGATCATGCCCGACTCGATACCGGCCCGCGCGCGCGCGTCATCGAATGTGGCGCCGGCTGGATTCCACAGCATGCCGTTCGGATTGTCGGGATCATCCGCAACGCTTTCGACTTGCCGGGTCACCACCAGTCGCCTGCGACGAGGTGAGTTGGCCTGATCCTCGAAGGAATTGCGGCCGTGCACGATCAGCGCCGCGCGGTCGAGCGCCTCGGTAAAGAAACGCTGGTCGCCTTCGAACTTCAAGGCATCTGGCATCACGCCTGCGGCGTCCGCCAGATTGCCCTCGGCGGAGATGATAACGAAGCCTTCGATCTGCAGCGTCGACGAGCCCGTCATCGAGCCTCGAGAAACCAACGACCCATCCGCGACCTGATCACTCGGAGATCGTCTGCACGACCGAGCTGACCGGGCGCGAGCTGACGGTCGGCAGCGGATTGCTTTTGGCGAGTTCCTCGTCGTACTTCGCGAAGGTCTGGACCGGCGTCTTGGCGCGCATCTGCACCACCTTGTAGCCGCCGGCCTTCAGGCGGCGCAGCAGTTCCGGCATCGCTTCCGCAGTGCTCCGCTGGAAGTCGTGCATCAGGATGATGCCCTTGCCGAGCCGGTCGAGCTTCTTCATCACGTTGTCGACGACCTGCTCGGGCTTGCGCACCTTGAAATCGAACGAGTCGATATCGCAGGAGAACATCGCGATGTTGCGGGTGCCGAGATAAGTGACCATCTCCGGCGGATGCTGCAAAGCCGGGAAGCGGAAGAATGGCGAGGGCGCAGTGCCGAGCGCCCATTTCACCGCCGCGTAGCCCTTTTCGATCTCGTCCTTGCGCTGATCCTCGTTCAGCTTCTTGTTGGCCAGATTCGCGTGCGACCAGGTGTGCGCACCGATGGTGTGACCTGCGGCGGCGACCTGCTTCAGGATCTCGGGGTGATAGGTGGCGTGCTTGCCGATCGGGAAGAAGATCGCCTTGGTGCACTGATCGGCCAGCGCCTTCAGCACCGCCGGCGTGTTCACCGGCCAGGGGCCGTCGTCGAAAGTCAGGACGACTTCCTTGTCGCGGAGGAAGTCGAGCTGCTTGAAGTGCTCGAAGCCGAAGCCAGGGCCGCCGGTAGTGTCGATCTCGACGATGCGGCCGACACCCAGCGCGTCCGGATTGGCGCAGACCTGTTTGGCTGGAGCCGGAGCAGGGGCCGGAGCAGGCGCGGCTGCCTGCTGGGCAGGTTGCGCTGGTGCACCGGCCTTCGGTGTTCCCTGCGACCACGCGAGGCCGATCGCGCTCAGAGACACCGCACCCGCAATCACAAGACTTGCCGCGATCCGCATCTTATATCCTCCGCCGCTGCCTGCGGTCTGGACTGACGCCGAAACCGCAGAAGCTCTCGCATGTTGCGGTCAAACTAGAAGCAGAAAAGCGGCACGAGCAACGGTTATTCGCTGGCCGCGGCGAGTTGCCCGCAGATTCGCGCGCGCCGCGTGCACGGCGGCCACAGCGATTGCCGGCCGCGAGCGAGTTACCTCGGCCCTGCCGCGAAGGTCAGCGCAGCCGGATGATGAAATCGGTACCCTGGCCGGTTTCGCCGCTCGCACTGATGCCCTGGTCGGAGACGATCAGCGAGGAGCCGGTCGAGATCGCATCCGCGATGCGCGCCATGGCTTCGGGCGGCACGGTCAGGCGGTCGAGGGCTGCGGTGGGGCCGTCGGCTTCCGGCGATGCTTTCACTTCGGCGGGTAAAGCCTTCTTGCCACGGCGGGAATTGCTTGGATCATCGGTCCGGCGAGGTGCCGGCAACGACACCACAGTCCAGCGCACGCTCTCATCCTTCGCCAGCTCTGCGGTAAACACGTGGGTGCCGAGTGGCCGGTCGCTGGCGGCGATCGTCACCGGAACGTCGAACAGTGGCGTCATGTTCTGGCGCACGTAAAGCTTCTGGTCCTTGGCGCTGACGAATACCGCGATCTGGCCGCCGCCTCGCTTGGCGGCCGGTAGTTCCGGCGCAGTGGTCGCGACCGGATCGGTAGCGCGGGACTGATCCTTGCCCGGCACCGTGCTGTCGGTGCTGGATTCGACCTTATCCACTGACTGAACGGTCGGGGCTTTCTCGTTGGCTGATGTAGCCTTTTCGCCTGCAGCCGGAGACTTTGGCTGGGCCTCTTGCGGCTCCGCCACCGAGGCGGTGGTCTCCGGGTCAATGGTAACTGGTTCTGGCGCGGCACTCGCTTCGGCGTTTGGCTCACCGGGTTCGGATGCAACTCCCGATTTGGCGGTGCTCTTGGCCTCGCTCGGAGCGCGGTGCGTCGTCGAGTCGGAGATCACGGCGCTGTCGGTGCTCCCGCTGGCGTCCGCGGTTTGAACTGGCGCCGGCGATTCGTCGTGCAGGATGCTGGTGCGCAGCTCGCTTTTGGGGGCGGCCAGCTCGTTGATCGGCTCGGCCGAAGCGGCCTTGTCGGACTTCGACGCGGTCGGCTTCTGCGGATCGGAAGCCATGGGAGGCTCCGGCAACGGAGGACGCTTGGTCGTCAGCAGCGCATGGGAGAAATTGGTCGGCGTGATATCGCCAGGCGTGACGATCACGCGGGCACCCATTCGGGTCCATCCCCACATCTTCATCGCGAATGCGTTCGGCATCCGGATGCAGCCGTGCGAGGCCGGATAGCCCGGCACTACGCCGGCATGCAGCGCGATGCCCGACCAGGTGATGCGCTGCATGTAGGGCATCGGAGCGCCACTGTAGATATTGGAGCGGTGCCATTTGTTTTTCTGGATGACGCTGAACACGCCCATCGGCGTCGCATGGCCGCGCATCCCGGTCGAGATCGGCGACTCGGCGAAGAAGCCATTGGCGTCGTAGACCCGCAGCTTCTGCTGATCGATCGAAACGGAGATGAGCAGCGGGCCGCGCGGTTTGGCGGCCGTTTGTTCGAGCAGCTTCTCCTGGCGCGCGTCGACATGCGGCTGCTTGCGGGGCGCGCGCTTCGGCGGTGGCGGCGGGGCAGGCGTGTCGTACACCGCGGTGTAATTGTCGGGCCACCACCAGGTCGTCGCGCTCGCTTCCGACGTGAACGCGAAGACGCCGGCGGCGGTCAACAGTCCCGCGCGCACTGCTGTTCTCGAGATCGTCGCATGGGTGAGTTCGTTTTTACCGTTACGCGATGCAGTTCGTGGCGAAAACGATGATTGGTGCAAACCCACGCGTGGTCCCCGAATCTCTTGAGCAGAATCTCAGATTAGTGTCGCAGGCGCCCAGCGTGTTCACCAGCGCCGGCGCGGTATTCCCCGCGCAGATGATGAAAGCTTAACAAAAAAGCTTCACAGGAGGTTAAACCAGAGTCGAAGTGCGCCGACATCTTTCACGGCGTTTCCTGATCCCTACATGGGCTGGCAGCTTCCCACGGAGACTCGGATGACACGTCGTCACACCCCCTCGTTTTTGAATCGCTTGAAATGCGCAGCGTTGGCTGGACTCGTCTTGGTCGGGTTTGCAGGGGCATCAGCGTCTGCAGCCGATGATCCTGACCTGATCTTCCGCCGCTCGACGGTATTCAAGCTGCTAAGCCCCAATGACAAGCTCGCCACCTATGGGATCGACGATCCCGAGATCGAGGGCGTGGCCTGTCACTTCACGGTTCCTGAGCGCGGCGGCTTCAAGGGTTGGCTGGGGCTTGCCGAAGAAGTTTCCGACATTTCGCTGGCGTGCCGGCAGATCGGTCCGATCCGCTTCAAGGACAAGCTGACGCAGGCCGACGACATGTTCAGCAAGCGGCGGTCGATGTTCTTCAAGAAGATGCAGATCGTTCGCGGCTGCGACGCCAAGCGGAACGTGCTGGTCTATATGGTTTACTCCGATCGACTGATCGAAGGCTCACCGAAGAACTCCACTTCGTCAGTGCCGATCATGCCGTGGGGTGCCGCGGATCAGGCCGTTCAGAAATGCGGCGATTACTTCAAATAGCTGCCCCAACGAGCCCGGCCTGATCATCAAGGCCGGAATCGAAAGGGAGCGACAGGTCATGGCCGGTCGCTCCCTTTCTCATCTCATTCGCATCCTCGCGAGCCCAAGGGCGCGCCTAGGTTCAACGGACCGCAGCAGTGGGACGCGACGGGCCCCTATGTCCGACCAATCGAACCAGCCCCTGTTGCATCGACTGCGTGCCGGGATGACCAAACAGGCTCTGTAGGGCCATCTCTCCGGTCAAGCCGGCGCGCCGGATCGTCTCGATTGCCGCGGCCGAACGGGCGGGGGTGGGCGTCAGGCCGGTCTTGACGTCAGTTACCTGCGCCTGGCTCGTCATCTTGTTCCTCCACGAAGCTCATAAAAAAACGCTCAACGCCCAAAAACGTTGCATCGCCGCTTTCGCGACGTCCGAAGCCGTGATGTCCGGGGTGGAGCGTTTCGCGTTCGCGTGCCTGAGCGAAAATGCCTCGGCTGCGCGTGCTGTCGGTCAGTCGCTCGTTGGAGCGGTCCGAAACGCCTTCGCTTGCTCTGTAGCAGCCCGCGCTGTGACGCGCCAGCGGCTCGACGAAAACAAGTTAATTCAATCTTGCGGACGAGGCGGCCTGCCGCAGCGATCAGTTGCCGCGACAGAGAAACGCACGAACTAACAACTCCGACGGGCTTCCGCCCACTCACGGTCGAGTCTGACTAACGCGGCGCGATGACATGATGATGTCAAAGGCAAGGTCATTTGCGGTCCTCGGGAAAGCACCTGGAGGGCTCGTTCGGCTGGCCACCGCAAATGTTTCAGCCGTGTTTCGTCACTCCGGCCTGCGACGAAACAATTCGGCGGTCTGATGAAACCATTTTGCGGCCGAACGCAGCGGTGCCGAAACATCGCGCGGCTATCAGTCTCCGGGTGGGAGGCGGCGGGGGCTGCTGAGACCATTCGGAAGTGCGCCAATGCGAGCGATGAGCCTGATCCTTGCCTGCACCTTTGTCCTGACCGCGTCTTCAGTCGCGGGATCGTCGGAAGGCAGCATGCCCGGGGTCGGTACGTTCGCGTATGTGGGCGCCTCTCCCGACGGCCCGACAGCAGCGCGAGACGGAGCGTCTTCGCTTGCTTCGGAGACAAAGTGAGCAAAGCGACGTGAGCCATTCCCTGATCGGTCGGTTGCCGATGACGTGCCGTCTGGCTGTGTTCGCAGCCGGAACCCTTCTGGCGGCAGGAGGCGGTGCCCAGGCGCAGGCAAGATCCCTCCTAAGCGCACCGGATTCCCGGATAGAATTCATCCGCGCCTGCACGGCCCATATGGCGGGCCGCTGGGCGCACCCGGTCGCTGTGTGCGGCTGTCTGCACGATCACGCGGTCGCAGCCGTGCAGGACAGCGATCTCCGCGAGGCGCTGCTGCGCGGCAGGCGTGAGCGCGGCGTGCCGACGATCGAGAACGACTGGATCCCGCCGGCCAAGCAGGCGCAGATCAGTGCAACCTTCGATCAGATCGCCAAACCCACCCTGCAATGCATGTTCGATCCTGCCGAGCGGCCGGTCGGCGAACGGACCGATCTGCAGCGCTGAGGCTGTCGAAGCCGGTCTGTCAGCGCGAGCCGCGGTCGGAGGCGAGACGAGTCAGCGCCGCAGGCGCGGCACGCATTTCTTGGTCCGGGCCACGCCCTCGGACGTCAGATTGGCGCCGGTGACTTCCAGGATCTGGCCGGTCGGGCAGGAGCCGTCATCGACGAGGATCTTCTGACCCAGCCGCAGCTCGGTGATGTCCTAATCGCGCGAGACCGTCAGTTGCTGTGCGGCGGCGGGGCCTGCCAGCGAGGCGAGGGCTAGCGTTGCCATCAGCAGCATGGTGCGAGAGCGGCCAGCAACACCAACGTCGGTCATGTGATCTCCTTCATGCGTCGCGCGCAACGATGGCTTGATTCGCGGCGGGGCCAAACTGTCTGGCAATTCTGGCGAACTGTGGTTTGATCGCCGCGCCGGACCAGACAAAAAGCAAACGGAGCAGCCGCCGCATGAGCGTCACCGATACTCAACGCCGAATCCTTGACGCCGTCGATGCGGGCTTCGATGCCCAGATTGCCACCACCCGAGACTTCGTTGCGATCCCGAGCACGCGCGGCGCTGAAGGTCCGTGTCAGGACATGATCGGCGATCTGCTGCGTCAGCGCGGTTACGAAGTCGACGACTGGCATATCAATCTCGATGACCTCAAGGACCTCCGCGGCTTTGGTCCGATCGAGCACGACTTCTCCAAAGCCCGCACCGTGGTCGGCACCTATCGTCCGGCGACGGCCAGCGGCCGGTCGCTGATCCTGCAGGGCCATTGCGACGTCGTGCCGGCCGGCCCGCTCGACATGTGGGAAACACCGCCGTTCGATCCCGTGGTGAAGAACGGCCGGCTCTACGGCCGAGGTGCCTGCGATATGAAGTCGGGCACGATCGGCGCCCTCTACGCGCTCGACGCCATCAAAGCCGCCGGACTGCAGACGACCGGGCGTATTCACTTCCAGTCCGTCATTGAGGAGGAAAGCACCGGCGTTGGGGCGCTCTCGACGTTGCAGCGCGGCTACCGGGCCGATGCCTGCTTCATCCCGGAGCCGACCGGGGCCAAGATGGTGCGCTCGCAGGTCGGGGTGATCTGGTTCCGCCTCCGCGTGCGCGGCTGTCCGGTGCATGTCGCCACAGCCGGGTCGGGATCCAATGCCATCACGGCGGCGTATCACCTGATCGGAGCGCTCGAGAAACTCGAAGAGGAGTGGAATAGGCGCGCCGCGAGCGATCGCCATTTCAAGACGCTGGCGCATCCGATCAACTTCAACCCCGGCATCATCAAGGGCGGCGACTGGGCGTCGAGCGTCCCGGCTTGGTGCGATGTCGACTGCCGCATCGCGGTACTGCCGGGCTGGTCGATCGCCGATCATCAGGCCGAGATCCTGGCTTGCGTCGCGGCCGCTTCGCGCGATCATCGTTTCCTGTCGAACAATCCGCCGCAGGTCGAATGGTCGGGCTTCCTGTCCGAGGGCTATGAGCTGACCAACTCCGCCGAACCCGAGGCTGCATTCGGAAAGGCCTACGACGCCGTATATGGCGGCGCAACGCCTGACCTGGTGTTCACGGCGCTCACTGACACCCGGTTCTACGGATTGAACTACGACATCCCGAGCCTGTGCTTCGGCGCCAGCGGCGAGGCGATGCATGGCTTCAACGAATATGTCGACCTCGACTCGCTGCGACAGTCGACCAAGGCGACAGCGCTGTTCATTGCGGAATGGTGCGGAGTCGAGCCGGTGCAATAACCTCTGAAGTCATTGCCGATCAGCGGCCGGCGTCTAGGTTTGGCCTTCACGCCGGTCGCAACGAACAGTGCCGCGCGCCAAGACGCGGATGGAGGAGTGATGATGACGCCGCTCGAACTGATCCGGTCGCGTCCGCTGCCGTTTGCCGCCCTGATGGGTGTTGAATTCACCGAAGCAGGACCGGAGCGGGTGGTTGCCACCATGATGGTGCGCCCTGATCTGTGCACGCTCGGCGACGCAATCCATGGCGGCGCGGTCATGGCGCTGGCCGACAGCGTCGGTGCGACCGCGACGTTCATCAATCTGCCTCCGGATGCGAAGGGCACCACGACGCTCGAGAGCAAGACCAACTTCGTCGCCGCCGCCAAGGCCGGGACTACCGTCCGGGCGATCGCGACGCCCGTGCACCGGGGAAGACGGACTCAGGTGTGGCAGACTCGGATTGAAACCGAGGAGGGACGGCTGGTCGCCCTCGTTACCCAGACGCAAATGGTGCTTTGATACCTCAGCGCCTATTGGCGCGCCTCCGTATCATTCCTAGAGTGCGGTGCAAAAGCACCGTTTCGTGAGTCTGTTTGCGCTCGCTCAAGGTTTGTTAAGCGGCTTGAATTTAAGAAGTTTTAGCAATGTTCGATGGCTTTCCGCCAGTCGTCCCCTGGCGTGCCGGCCATTTGATCTTGAATATTATTGTGCGTTGCACAATATATCTTTGGTCTAGGGAATCGAACGCCTCCTTGAGGGTCGTCCCCCCAAAGGAGATGAATCTATGTACGACGCTCTCATCGCCGATCTCACCGGGTCCAAAGGGACGATCAGATCGCTGATCAACCAGGAACTGCCGCTGCTGCGGGACCACCTGCTGCGGCTCGATGCGGAGAGCCGGCGCGATCGTTTCAACGGCTACGCGGATGAGGGGTTCATCGACCGCTACGCCAAGAAATGCGGCGGCGACGGCACCATCATCATCGCGTTCTTCGGCGAGGACGGCTCTGTTCATGCCGCGGCCGAACTGCATCAGCCCGACCTGTCGACCGATTCGCTGCCGGAAATCGCGTTCAGCGTCGAAGCCCATCTGCGTCGCAAGGGCATCGGCAGCATCCTGTTCAAGCAGCTGATGGAAGTGGCGCGGTCGCTCGGTTACGAGAATCTGCGCATCACCACTGGTGCGCAGAACCAGGCCATGCGCGCTTTGGCCAATAAGTTCGGCGCTCACCTGACGTTCCGTCAGGGCGAGTCGACGGGCACGATCGACTTGAATCAGGAAGCGCCGCGCCTTGACGCGCCGACGATCGAAATTCCGGCCGGCGCTGCGAGCGCGCTAATCGATTTCAATCAGGCGTGCTGGAATCTGTTTCTCAGAATGTCGGGCCTCGGCCGCGCAGCGTAAGCGGCAACGTTCGTCGTTTCACCGGCGCTCACAAACACCAACGCCGCGTGCTGAAGCCCGCGGCGTTTTTTGTTTCCGATCGGAGATGAGTTGCGCCGCAGCCGCCGCGTGCTACGCGGTCGCTCAGATGCGCTTGTCGTTACCGATGATCCGGCGGGAAACCCGCCGCTCCACCACGACCGACCGCTGACTACCTTGTTCGCCGGTGATCACGCGCGTGGTCCGCGCCGCCGCACGTCCGGCCTTTCGGACTTCGCTTTGCACCTGCTCGATCGGCAAGCCCATCAGCGACGCAGCGATCTCGGCCTGCGATTCGACGTCGTCAGTGATACCCATCGCCGCGAAGATCGCTTCTTCCAGCGTCGGTGGATCCCGCCTGACGCGGCGCGTGCCATACTTCGTATTCCAGTCTTCGCTCATCGACCCGCCCCAATTTTTTATTGCGGAGATACGTAGTGGAGCCGATGTTGCAATGCAATATAAAATCGGCGCGCGGACGTATCACCTTGGTCGAAATTGACCATCCGTCGATTGCGACAGATCAAACCTGGCAGTCATTGATGGCAGCTCTGCGTCGGGGCGCGCCGCATAGCTGCGTCTCCACGTCGCTAGGCTCTGAAGATCGTGAAGCCGAGAATCAGCAGCACGATGAAGATCACAGCGAAGATGTAGAACAGGATGCGAGCCAAATCGGCCGAGGCTGCAGAAATTCCGGTGAATCCGAAAATGCCGGCGATCACCGAGATCACCAGAAAGATCAGCGCCCATTTCAAGATCGTCATCGATATCGTCCTCGTGAATCGTGCTGCGTGAACGAGGAGCGCCGGCCATGGTTCCGCATTTGGCGGTGGAGATCTCCGGGCGACGGGCCTGCCGAACACCTTCTCCGCGGCTGCCCGGTTTGAAGCGCGGGGGCGATGCAGCTAGATTGCCGCGGCGGCGGCTTGGTTCGCCCAGAGGACGATATGATGACGAACGGGACTGAGCGTTCGATCGCGCGGGCGCTGGCTCGGGCTTTGGCGCTGCCGACTTTGCTGCTTGTGGCCTCCACCTCGGCGGCGCTGGCGCAGTCCGCCGATCTGGTCCTATGCGATCGGATTGCGGCCGATCCGGCCGATCCGGACAAGCCGGCGAACGTCAAGGGCGTGGCGGAGATCGCGGCCGGAGACGTCGAGACCGCGATCAAATATTGCCGTACCGCGGCTCCTGGTTCACGTCGCGCAATGTACGCGCTTGGCCGGGCTCATGCGGCCGCCCAGCAGACCCCAGAGGCGCTCGCGGCCTTCCGCAAGGCCGCATCCAAGGGCAGCACATCGGCGATGGTCGAACTCGGCGTCGCCTATGCGACCGGCGCCGGGGTGACGAAGGATGAAGCGCAGGCTCGGCAATTGTTCGCAAAGGCAGCTGAGGCCGGCAATCCGCGCGGCATCAGCAACCTGGCCGTGCTCGGCGGCGGCGCGTCGTCGGATCCGACAAAGACTCGCGCGTTGCTCGCCAAGAGCGCCGAGACCAACGCCGAAGCGCAGTACCAGCTCGGCCTGATGCTGGCGGAAGGCGTTGGTGGCCCAAAGGATGACGCCCAGGCGCGCGCGCTGTTTGACAAAGCGGCCGCGCAGGGTCACGCCGGAGCGCTGGAACGGATGGGCGCTTTCGCACAGGCGGGGCGAGGTGGCCCGCAGGATGCGGCGGCCGCCAAGGGGTTCTACGAGCGCGCGGCGGCCCTCGGCAATGCCGACGCCGCTGCAGCTCTGAAGCGCGCCGACTGCCCGTACTCGATTAAAGACAGGCAGGGGAAGCTTGTGAGCAATCTGTGCTTCTAAGGTCTTTCCGGGGAAGCTTCCGGGGCATTCCGTCCTGACTTGAAAATCTGCTAGCGAACGAATTCGGAAGACGGCTTGTTTCAGTCGGCGCTCGCGCCTGTCTGACCCGGGCTTGTCTGATCCAGGTCAACAACAGAGCGCGACCCCTATGAATAGAAACGCGGGATCGGAATCGGACGCCGGCCGGCAGGCTCGGCCGGTGCGTTGTTCGGATTGCGGCGTCGACATCACGTGGCCCGCGCCTCACGTCCAGGCCGGCCGCCCGATCGGCCCAGAGGGCGAGCGATGAGCCAGCACAAAAACAGCGTCGGGCTGCTGATCAGCACGATCGGCGTCGTCTTCGGCGACATCGGCACCAGTCCGCTGTATGCGCTCAAGGAAACCTTTGCCGGCCATCATCCGATCGCGGTGACGCCGGACAACATCTTCGGCGTGCTGTCGCTGGTGTTCTGGACGGTCATGCTGCTGGTCACGGTGAAGTACGTGATCATCATCATGCGCGCCGACAACCACGGCGAGGGCGGCAGCCTCGCGCTGCTGGCGCTGGTCACCGAACTGACGCGCGGTCGCCGCGTGCACTATCCACTGATGATGCTGGGTGTGATCGCCGCGGCGTTGTTCTACGGCGACAGCATGATCACGCCGGCGATCTCGGTGCTCAGCGCGGTCGAAGGTCTTGAGGTGGTGACGCCGGATCTGAAGCTGTATGTCGTGCCGGTGACGGCGGTGGTGCTGACGGCGTTGTTTGCGATCCAGTCACGCGGCACTGGCCTGGTCGGGCGGCTGTTCGGGCCGGTGATGACGATCTGGTTCCTCACGCTCGCCGTGCTTGGCATCGTCAACATCGCGCGCTCGCCTGGTGTGCTCGAAGCGATCAGTCCGGTCTATGCGTTCGAATTCGTCGTTCGCCATCCGCTGATGAGCTTCTACGCCCTTGGCTCTGTGGTGCTTGCGGTCACCGGCGGCGAGGCGCTGTACACCGACATGGGGCATTTCGGCCGGTTTCCAATCCGGCTGGCGTGGTTCGGATTGGTGTTGCCGGCGCTGCTGCTGAACTATTTCGGGCAGGGCGCGCTGCTGATCCACGATCCGAGCGCGATCCAGAATCCGTTCTTCCGGATGGGACCGGAATGGATGGTGATGCCGATGGTGGCGCTTGCCACGGCCGCCGCGGTGATCGCCTCGCAGGCTGTGATCTCCGGTGCCTATTCGGTGGCCCGGCAGGCGATCCAGCTCGGTCTGCTGCCCCGCATGACCATCGTGCACACCTCGGGCGAGGAAGCCGGACAAATCTATGTGCCATTCACCAACTGGACCCTGTACTTGGCGGTGATGGCACTGGTGATCGGCTTCCAGTCGTCGAGCAATCTGGCCGCGGCTTATGGTATCGCCGTCACCGGCACGATGATGATCGACACCATTCTGGTGTCGTTCGTGATGGGTCTGTTGTGGCGCTGGAACATGGCGCTCGTGGTTGCAGTGATCGGCACGCTGCTGGCGGTCGACTTCGCCTTCTTCGCCGCCAATATCATCAAGGTGGCGCAGGGTGGCTGGTTCCCACTGTTCATCGGCTTCATCTCCTTCACGGTGTTGACGACGTGGCGGCGCGGCCGTGCGTTGGTCCGCAAGCAACTCAAGAAGCAGGCGGTACCACTCGACGTCGTGTTACGCGCCCTTGGACCGAACGTGTCGCGGGCGCGCGGCACGGCAGTGTTCCTGACCGCCGCGACCGATGGCGTGCCGCCGGCGTTGCTGCATAATCTCAAGCATAACCAGACCGTCCATCAGCGCGTGGTGCTCACCACCGTGATGACGGCTGAGACGCCCTACGTGCCGGACAGCGAACGCGTCCTGATGACCGACATCGGCGATGGCTTCCATCGCCTGATCATCCGTTACGGCTTCATGCAGACGCCGGACGTTCCGGCCGCGCTTACGCTATGCAAGCAGTTCGGGCACGAGTTCAACATGATGTCGACGTCGTTCTTCCTCAGCCGGGAGACCTTCGTGCCGAGCCTCAATCCCGGGATGGCGCTGTGGCGCGAGCGGCTATTTACCTTCATGACGCTGAACGCGACGCGGGCGACGACCTTCTTCAAGATCCCGACCGACCGCGTCGTCGAGCTTGGGACGCAACTCGAGATCTGATCCGCATCCAGGTGGTTCGCTGCGACAGCAAGCCAATCGCAGTTGAGCTAACAAGCTGTTAATCGCTGCAATTCAATCGAATGTCGCGACATGTGTCAGCGAATCGTCAGCGGATGACGTGTAGTTCTCCTCGCATCAGCGCATCGCATTGTGCGCCGCAGATGCGGTGCCACGAAGGGAGACTGCACGATGAACAAGATCATCCTGAGCTGCGCTGCGGTTGTCGTCTCTATCGTGTTGAGCGGTATCGCAGACGCGGGCCAGCAGAAGTCGGATCGCGCCAGGATGCGCGGTCATGATCCGATGCAGGCGTCGGCTGCAATGACCGGCGCTCCGGTCGTCGTGCGCTACGACAGCGCGTGCCGGGCTAAGTACGCTATCAGCAGTTTCGGCTATCACGATTGCCTGCAGCGCCTGCCGGCGACCGCTCTTGTCGGCGGTCGCTGATTGCACGGCTGAGTGTCCGAACGGCCTTTGCGCTCAGGCCAATCCGAGCGCAAAGGCCAGCGTGCCGATGGCGGCGTGGGAGACAATCAGCGGCCAGATGTTGCGCATCCAAAGATAGGCCGCGCCCCACACCAGTCCGAGCAAAAACGTATTGAGGAGCAGCGCCGGGTCGCCGTAGCAAAGATGGATCAGCGAGAACATCGCGGCCGAGTAAAGCACGTAGGCCCAGCCGCCGCGTGACAGCCGATCGGTGATCAGCTTGGGAATCGAGCGGCACACGACTTCCTGGCAGGGACTCGAGACCAGTACGTAGAATGGCGCGAAGCTCAGCCATGCCGGCGGCTTGGCTTCAAACGTGAACATCTGCGTCTGCAGCAGCATCACGGCGGCGATTACGAGCGTCAGCGCGGCGCAGCCGAGCCAGTGTCGCCATTGATGCGGCTTGCCGAAGCCGAGCTCGGCGAAGGATACGCCCGCCCAGACGCAGAGCCCGATGCACAGTCCCGACACCAGCAGCAGGGCGTGAATCCGATAGGCAAACGGCAGCAACCCGAAATGGATCGCCAGACCTGGGGCCGCGAGCAACAACGCGAGGCCTGCCAACGGGACCAGTTGGCGGGCTGTAAAGCTGGGGATATCCGCGGGGGCAGGCGGGGCTTGTCGCAAATTTATCATCTGACGATCATCGGCATTCCGCCACATGACGCCAGTCACAACCGCGCCAGTTCGTCCTGATGTGATCCCGAGGCTGCCTCGAAGGTCCCGGGATATCGTCAGCGCCGGCTGCTGCCGCCGACCCCGACCTCGAGCGCGCCGCCGATCTTGACGCAGGTGCCGCCGCCTTCGACTTGAACGAAGCCGGGGCCAAAAGCGGCGCAGGGATTGCCGCTGGTCTGCTTCGGCAACGGCGCAGATTTGTGTGCAGCACGCCGGTCGTCCGCCGCTTCCGCGGTGGATGCAGCGGCTGTGAGCAGCAAGGCAATCAGCACGGTTCTCATACCGACTGAGTAGCGCAGAAGCGCGTCACATTCCAGCCGTTGAGGAAACGGTTCCATTGCCCCAAACTCGCCGCAATCTGGCTGTCGAGCAGAGTGCTGGTGGAAACTGCGGGGGAGCGCAGGGTAATGCGCTTGACGGCGCCGTGGCGCTCGGATTGACGTAGCGTCGCTGATGAACAACCGCACGGCGCGTGGCGCGCCGGGTGAGCGCATTCGACGGGGATCTCGATGAAAACGATGGTTGTCATGGTGGCGCTGCTGGCGTCGAGCGCGGCGCTGGCGCAGAGCGCGGGCACGGCGGGCAGTCCGCCGATGGTCGGCGATCGGCCGCTGGTGCAAGTCAAGCCGCGCGGCGAGAAGATGGCGACTTCGGAAGCCGCCGGAAAGCGCAGCAAGTCGGGCAAGCCGTCGGTCGCGGCGCAACTGCAGGCTTGCCTCGAGATCGAAGACGGCAGCAAGGAGCGGCTCGATTGCTACGACGCGATCTTCCCGCCGAAGCCGAAGACGCCGAAGCCCGGCGCGAAGCAAGCAGCCGCCAAGGCAGTCGCCGACTGCCGCTTCACCAAGGAGCAGGATGAGCGGCTCGCCTGCTACAACGGATTCGCCGACGCGATTCCGAAACTGCCTAAGACCTGAGCGGCAGAATTGCAGGTCGCGGACCTGGCTCAGGCCGCATGACGACGTTTGCTCCTGACACGCCGCTCGGCCGGCTGGTCGCAGCGCAGATGCGCGCTGGGCGGCTCGAGTGGATCGGGTTGCGCCCGTCGCGCCATGCTGAGATGACGACACCCGTCGAGGCGACCTTGGTCGCGCAAACCGGGATCGTCGGCGACAGATATCGCACGTCTCGGAACGGCACGCGGCAAGTCACACTAATCGCCGCCGAAGACCTCGCCGCCATTTCGGCATTTCTCGGGCGGGATGCGGTCGCGCCAGAGTTGCTGCGTCGGAACCTGGTCACGCGCGGCATCAATCTGATCGCCCTGAAGGGCCAGCGTTTCCGGATAGGAACGGCCGTGCTCGAAGGATCGGGTGACTGCGCGCCGTGCAGCCAGATGGAAGAGACCTTCGGGCTCGGCGGCTATAATGCGGTCCGCGGCCGTGGTGGCATTACCGCGCGTATCCTCGAAAGCGGCACCGTGCGCGTCGGCGATGCGGTCGAGCGCATCCAGGAAGGGTTGCTGCGGTCCGCGCCCCTGACTCGGGAGTTCGTCGATGTCTCTTAGCTTTCTCGTGCTGTACGGTTCATATCGCTCCGACCGGATGGGAATTCGCCTCGCGAACTATCTGGTGAGCGAGTTGGCCGGGCGCGGCCACGACGTCGAATTGATCGACGCGAAGGCAATCGGGCTACCGATGCTCGACCGGATGTACAAGGAGTTTCCCAAGGGCGAAGCGCCGGCTGCAATGGAGACGCTGGCCGAGAAGATCCGCACTGCGGACGGCTTCGTCTTCATCTCTGGCGAATACAATTGGGGTGTTCAGCCGGGGCTGAAGAATCTCACGGATCATTTTCTCGAAGAATGGTTCTGGCGGCCGGCGGCGATCGCCAGCTATTCCGCCGGGCGTTTCTCCGGCGTCCGCGCCGGGACGGCGTGGCACGGGACGCTCAGCGAGATGGGCATGGTGGTGATTTCGTCCTCGCTCGCTGTCGGGCCGATCGCGCAAACGCTCGACGAAAACGGCGAGCCCATCGGGGAGGGCGGCAAATCGCTGGCGCGCGCATTCCCGCGCTTTGCCGACGACCTGGTCTGGTGGGCCGAGGCCGCCAAGGCGCAGCGCGCCAAGGTCAAACCGCCATATTGAGCGACAGCCAGTCGCACCCTACATCTGCCGCATGCACAGCATCAACGAAGCCGAGATCTCCCAGCTCGTTCGAACGTTCTACGCGCGGGCGCGGGAGGATGAGCAGATCGGTCCGATCTTTAATCGGGCCGTCGCAGATTGGGATCATCACATCGCGCAGATCAGCGATTTCTGGTCATCGATGTTGCTAAAGACCGGGCGCTATGAAGGACGCCCGATGCGGCCGCACCTGATGCTTGGGCTGAAGCCAGAGCATTTCGATCGTTGGCTGAAACTGTTCGAGGCGACCGCGACGGAGCTGTTTACGCCCGATGTGGCCGCCGCCTTTATCATCCGCGCCCGCCGCATCGCTGACAGTTTCGAGATGGGCATCGCGACGACGCAGGGCAAAGTTACGGCGCCGCGACATAGTGTGTAGTTCGGTTCCTGAGTGCTGTTCGTCGCTCACCCATGTCTCGTCATTCCGGGTCGCGCGAAGCGCGAACCCGTGATCTGTAGCCTGCAGCACAAGCTGTGAGACGCGACGACAACGACGCGAACTTCGGGAGTTCAAGGGCTGTGGATCCAGGCTTTGCGCCGCTGAGCAGCGCATCCCGGAATGACGAGGAGAGCCAGTGCTCCCCGTCGTCCACCGTTGACTTCGCCACGATAAAGTTGCGGCGCTTATTTCGCCGCGAGCTTGTCCTGCGTCTTCGTCTCGAAATCGCTTGCGTCGTGGCGCTCGTGTAGCTGGGTCGAGGGATCGCCGGAGACGCGATTGACCATGCGGCCGCGCTGAACGGCGGGCCGGTCAGCGATCGCCTTGGTCCAGCGCTGCACGTTCTTGTAGCTGGCGACGTCGAGGAAGGTCGCGCTGTCGCCGTACAGCGCGCCTGCGGCAAGGCCGCCGTACCAGGGCCAAACCGCGATGTCCGCAATGGTGTATTCGCTGCCGGCGAGATAAGCGGTTTCGGCGAGACGTCGATCCAGAACGTCCATCTGCCGCTTCACTTCCATTGCGAAGCGGTTGATCGGATATTCCCACTTCTCGGGCGCGTAAGCATAGAAGTGGCCGAAGCCGCCGCCGAGATACGGTGCGCTGCCCATCTGCCAGAACAGCCAGTTCAGGCATTCGGTGCGGCCGGCCGGCGTGGTCGGCAGGAACGCGCCGAATTTTTCGGCGAGATACAGCAGGATCGAGCCCGACTCGAAGACGCGGATCGGCGGATTGACCGAGCGATCGAGTAGCGCCGGAATCTTGGAGTTCGGATTCACGTTCACGAAGCCCGACGAGAACTGATCACCGTCGCCGATCTTGATCAGCCAGGCATCGTACTCGGCGCCGCTGTGGCCGAGGGCCAGGAGCTCCTCGAGCAGGATCGTGACCTTCTGGCCGTTGGGCGTCGCGAGCGAGTAGAGCTGCAGCGGATGTTTGCCGACCGGCAGTTCCTTGTCGTGCGTCGGGCCGGCGATCGGTCGGTTGATCGACGCGAACTTGCCGCCGTTCTCCTTGTCCCAGGTCCAAACTTTGGGAGGCGTGTAGGGGGCGTCGGTCATCGGCAGCTCCGAGTTTGTTTCTTGTCGTTGCGGGTGAGGTGGAAACAATGGCGACGCGGCGGCGCTTTGCAATAGCCAGGTTCCGATTGGCGCCATGCGAGGGCGCGCAGCGGACGGCTCGCGAAGACGCTTATGCGGCGGACAGGCCAGCCTGGGGCGGGGTTGGATTGTTCTCGTTCACCTGCTGGTCCGCCTCGACCTCCGGCCACGCGCAGCCACCGCCCGAGCGCTTGGCCGCGTAGAGCGCTTTGTCGACCCGCTCCAGCAATTGCGCGGTCGGGTTCGCGGAGACCGTGCCGTCGCTGATCACAAGCCCGGCGCTGGCTCCGATCCGCACCGGCAGGTTCGATAGCAGGAACGGCATCGACAGC
This sequence comes from Rhodopseudomonas sp., assembly GCF_048594845.1. Lineage (GTDB taxonomy): Bacteria > Pseudomonadota > Alphaproteobacteria > Rhizobiales > Xanthobacteraceae > Rhodopseudomonas. The sequence continues at coordinate 33,612 of NZ_JBMDXE010000299.1, forward strand.
TCGAATACGGCGGAGCGTGCCAGATGCAGGGCTTCCTCGCGGCCGAGTTCGCCTTCGGTGATCGGCTTGAGCAGCATGAATTCGTCGCCGCCGAAACGGGCGGCGATGCCGGTCGCGCCGGCGCAGGCTTTGAGCCGCTCGGCGACTTGGCGCAGGAGGTCGTCGCCGGCGTGATGACCATGGCGGTCGTTGACCGGCTTGAAGCCGTCGAGGTCGATCGCGATCAGCGTGAAGCTGCCGGTCATCTCGGTCAGCGCAGCCAGGAAGCCGGCGCGGTTCGGCAGACCGGTGAGAAAATCGTGGTTCGCCTGGCGGGACAGCCGGTGTTTGGCTTCGAGCCGCTCGGTGAAGGCGGCGCTGAGATGTTTGGATGCTTCGCGGAGCGTGAGCCAGAACAGCACAAGCATGGCGGCGCCGATGTTGTAGGCGAGCTCCGGCCGCAACAGGCCGGCGACAATGGTGGGGATCAGCAGCATCGCCGATGCCGTCAGGATGATCCATGGCCGGATCGCCGCTCGCGATACCATGCCGACGCAATAGGACATCGACAATCCGAACGCGATCCAGGCTCCCGGTGCATCGCCGAGCCACAGCGCGCGAAACGACAGCGCGCCGAGCGCGAGGCTGAAGGCGGAGGCTCCGACGCAGTACAGCACTTCCCAGCGCACGACGTCGGCATCGGTGAACTGCGCGGCGCGCGCCTTGTATCGCAGCAATGAGACGACGCGGGCGACGGCCGTGATCAGGATGAATACCGAAATCACCGCGTATCCAGGATCGCGATCGATCAGCGTCAGTGCGACCGCGCCTGTCACCGAGGTTACGCCGATCGCCGCCACCTGCGGCAAGGACGTGTAAAGCAGCTCGACCAATTCGCGGCGAATCCGCGGATCGGCGTGCAGCAACCTGGCGAACAAAGAAACGATCATCCGCGGCACCATAAGTCGCGAGTTCCTAACAGCCGATGGCAACAAGGCGCCGCGCGGTAATATCGTCGCGCCAGTGTTAACGGTGGGTCAATGAACGCAACACAACAGCCACGGCGCGGGAGGCTTTGCAGGTGATCCAGTTTTAGGCATTCACACTGGGGGCCAGCTTCGCATGGCCATGTCGGCGAGCTTGCGGAGCTGATCGCGGGACGCGCCGCCGGCGGCCTGACCGGCCATGCCTTGCATAATCGCGGAGACATCCCGGGCGAGATCGCCGGCATCGGTGCTGGAGGGCAGGTCGCCTTCGGCGATCGACCGGCTCAGGCGGTCGCGCAGATCCTCTTCGGTCTTCGCACGCCGCGCCGCCAGTTCCTGCTTGATGGTCTCGGCGGCTTCCCCGCAGCACAGGGCACCCTGCACGGCTAGGCACCCGGGATTGCTCGGGTCCGTCATGGCATCGACGGCCCCATACAGGATGTGTTCGACGACCTCGCGCGCGGTCGGCTTTTGCAGGCCGGCCTGATAGTAGCCGCCCGGTCCGTCGACATAACGATCGAGGGCTTTGCGAAACAAGTCTTCCTTGTTGCCGAAGGCCGCGTAGAGGCTCGGTTTGGTGATGCCCATCGCCTCGGTAAGGTCGGACATCGACGTGCCTTCGTAGCCCTTGCGCCAGAAGACGTGCAAAGCGAGGTCGAGCGCCGTTTCGACGTCGAATTCGCGGGGGCGTCCCATGGCCATTGCAAAGCGCCTTCCTGAGATTTCTACCAAACGGTAGATAAGTCTCTTGACAGTGGATGTCGATAGTCCATTTATACCGGACGGTATGGATATGTGCGGTGCAGCGCAGTGGCGGGACCTTCGTCCCGCTCAGGCGTGGCGCACGAGTTACTGAATTTGCTGGGCTTTTAGCAAGCCCGCTCAGGTTGAATGGGAATCACGATGGCCAAGATTTTCACTCGAAACGTGGCGTTGGGTGCGGGGATCGTGGCGGTTTCGGCTGCGTTGGCCGGAGGTGCGGTATTGATGGACCGGTCGGGGATCGCCCAAGCGGAAACCGCGTCGGCTGCACCGCCGCCCGTCGTTGCGTCGGTCGCCCTGGTCGAGTCGAAAGCGACGACGCCGTCGGACGAATTCTCCGGCCGGCTCGAAGCCATCGAGCGGGTCGAGGTACGCTCGCGCGTGGCCGGCGCCGTTCAGGACATCCGTTTCCATGAAGGGACGCTGGTCAAGAAGGGCGACCTTCTGGTGATCATCGACCCGTCGCTCTACGCCGCCGAGGTCGACCGCGCCCAGGCCCAGCTCGCGGCGGCTCGCGCCCGCGTCGTCTTCACCAAGGCGGATGTCGAGCGCAGCCAGCAGCTGTCCAGCTCCGCCATTACCCAGCGCGAGGTCGAAAACCGGCTCAACGCCTATCGCGAGGCCGAAGCTAATGTGAAGACTGCCGAGGCTGCGCTGCGCACCGCGGAACTGAACTTGAGCTACACCGAGATCCGCGCGCCGGTGTCCGGCCGCGTCGGCAAGATCGAGATCACCGTCGGCAACCTGATCGCCGCCGGGCCGAGCTCGCCGCTGCTGACGACGCTGGTGTCGGTCAACCCGATCTATGCCAGTTTCAATGCCGACGAGCAGGTGGTGGCGCGCGCGCTGAAGACGCTGGCCGACGAGAAGACGCCGGGCGCGATCGATCGCATTCCGGTGCAGATGACGACCGGCACGGACACCACGCCGCTAAAGGGCAAGATGCAGTTCGTAGACAACCAGGTCGATCCGCGATCCGGCACTGTGCGGGTGCGTGCGGTGTTCGACAACGCTGACGGCCGGCTGATGCCGGGCCAGTTCGCGCGGCTGTCGATGGGCCAGCCCAAGCCGGAGCCGGCACTGCTGGTTTCGGAACGCGCGGTCGGCACCGATCAGAACAAGAAGTTCGTGATGGTGGTCGATACCAAGAACCAGGCTGAGTATCGCGAAGTGACGCTTGGCGCTTCGGTCGAGGGCATGCGCGTGGTCGCCTCCGGCTTGAAGGCCGGCGAACGCATCGTCGTCAACGGCCTGCAGCGGGTGCGGCCCGGCGCGACCATCAAGCCGGAGACGGTGGCGATGGACGGCTCGGCGGCCACCACCGGCAAGGCGCTGGCGCAGAACTAATCGATCCAGGTCCCGCCATCGCGGGGCCAGATCTCCTTCACGTTAAGAAACACAATCTCGCGGCCGACGCCTCGGCCGTGCTCGGATTTCTGCGCCCGCGACTGGGCGGATCGAGACGGATCATACCCATGAATTTCTCGAAATTTTTCATCGATCGCCCAATCTTCGCCGGCGTGCTGTCGGCGGTGATTTTTCTCGCTGGCCTGCTGTCGCTGCCGGTGCTGCCGATCTCCGAATATCCGGAGGTCGCGCCGCCGACCATCGTCGTCACCGCCAATTATCCCGGCGCCAATCCGAAGGTGATCGCCGAGACGGTGTCGACGCCGATCGAAGAGCAGATCAACGGCGTCGAGAACATGCTCTACATG
>NZ_JBMDXE010000003.1:0-9970 GCF_048594845.1 Rhodopseudomonas sp.
CGCCCGCGGCGAGTTGTTCGCCGATCACTACAGCCAGGCGCGGCAGTTCTACGTCAGCCAGAGCGAGACCGAGCAGACGCATATCAAGGACGCGTTCGTATTCGAACTCAGCAAGGTCGAGACGCCTCAGATCCGCGCCCGTGTGGTTTCGCATCTGGTCAATGTCGACAAGGGGCTCGCCCAGCTGGTCGCCGATGGTCTCGGCATGAAGCTGCCGACGGCCGCCGAGCCGGCCCGCAAGCCGATCACCGACCTGCCGCCCTCGCCCGCGCTCAGCATCATCAAGAATGCGCCGGGCAGCTTCAAGGGCCGCAAGCTCGGCATCCTGGTCAGCGATGGCGCCGACGCCAAGCTGCTGGCGGCGCTCGAGGCGGCAGCCAAGCAACACGGCGCGATGGTCGAACTCATCGCCCCGAAGGTCGGCGGCTTCACCGCGTCCGACGGCAAGGAGCGGCCGGCCAAGCAGAAGATCAATGGCGGCCCCTCGGTGCTGTATGATGCGGTCGCGGTGCTGCTGTCCGAAGAAGGTGGCCTGCAACTGCAACAGGAAGCGACTGCGCGCGATTTCGTCGCTGACGCGTTCGCGCACGCCAAATTCATCGCCACCACCAAGGAGGCGGCGCCGCTGCTGGAGAAGGCCGGCGTCGAGCCGGACGGCGGCGTAATGAGTCTCGGCGGCGCCAAGGACGCCGAACGCTTCCTCGAACTCTGTACGCAACTCCGCTTCTGGGAGCGTGAGCCGACGGTGCATGTGGTCTGAGACGGCGTTGGCCGACCGATGACCGACAACACCCGACTGGCCGCTGAAAACGCGGCCGAGCCCCGCGATGCAGATTCGTCTGCGTCGCGGGCGCGTATTTCCGACCGTGAAGTCGAGGACGTCGAGGCGCGCTCCAGTCCGCGCACGCCGGTGATCTATGAGATTGTCCGGCGCACCGGCGAGGAAGAGATGGTTCGCCCGCTCACCTCGCTGTGGTGGTCAGGCCTCGCCGCGGGTCTGTCGATCAGCTTCTCGCTGCTCGCGCAGGCGATCCTGCAGCAGCATATTCCCGACGCGCCATGGCGGCCGCTGATCACCAGCCTCGGCTACTCGGTCGGCTTCGTCATGGTGGTGCTGGCGCGGCAGCAGCTGTTCACCGAGAACACCGTCACGGTGATCCTGCCGGTGATGGCCGAGCCGAGTGCCGGCAATATCGGCCGCGCCGCGCGGCTGTGGGCCATCGTGCTGCTCGCTAATCTGGCCGGCACGCTGTTCGCCGCGGCATTCTGCAGCCTGACGCCGGCGCTCTCTCCCGAGATGAAAGCCGAGATGATCGAGATCAGCCGGGCGATCCTCAGCCACGGTGCGTTCGGCACCGCGTTCAAAGGCATCGCGGCCGGCTTTCTGATGGCCACGATGGTGTGGCTGCTGCCGAGCGCGGAAAGCGGTCAGCTCGGCGTGATCGTGATGATGACCTGGCTGATTTCGGTCGGCGGCTTTGCCCATATTGTCGCCGGTAGCATGGAGGCGTTCATGCTGGTGCTGAACGGCGCGGCGAGTTCGCTCGAGGTGACGACCGGCTTCCTGCTGCCGGCGCTGGTCGGCAATATCATCGGCGGCACCGCGCTGTTTGCGCTGCTGGCCTACGCGCAGGTGATGAAGGAGATCGACTGACAGGCTCCATTCCGCTCGACGGAATGGAAAAAATCCGCTCGCGGCCTCGGCGCGGTTATTCTAGACAACCAGCAGGGACCCCAAGGACGCGATCAACGCATGCTGCAACGAACCAGCGAACAGGTCAGCCAGCGGATCGACCGCTGGCGCGCGATCGATGCGGCGGAGCACAGCCGCGCGCCGTTCGAGACGCTCGGCGCGGCCGGCCTGTTCGACATCGGTCTGCCGGGCGGCGACGGTTCGCTCGACAGTTTTGCAGCAATCGCCCAGGCCGAGCAGGCCATTGTCGCAGCGAGTGGCGACCTCGGCCTCGCCACCGCCTTCGCGGGCCGGCAACTGATTGCGCGTTTCTTCATCGGCCGCTTTGCCAGCGAGGCGCAGCGCGCCGATCTGCTGCCGCGTATCGCCGCGGGCCGCTGCTGGGCTGCGGTCGCGATCTCCGAGCCCGGCGCCGGCGCACATCCGAAACATCTGCAGACCACCGCCGAGCATCGCGGCGACGAGGTGGTGATCAACGGCCGCAAGGCGGGGATCACCAACGGGCCGGTCGCCGATATCTTCCTGGTGCTGGCGATCACCGGCACGCAGGACGGCCGCAAGCGCTATGGCCTGTTCGTCGTGCCGCGCGATACGCCTGGGCTGACGATGACGCCGGTGCCGTCGCTCGACGTGCTGAAGCCGGCGTCGCATTGCGAACTCAGCCTGGAGAACTGCACCGTGCCGGCCTCGGCGCAGATCGGCGACATGCTAGACGCCTATCCGGCGATGGCGCTGCCGTTCCGCGATATCGAGGACACGCTCGGCAGCGCCAGCAGCGCGGGCTTTCTGGCCTGGCTGGTGCGCGCTGCCGCCACTCACACCGAACTCACCGACGACCACGCGCTGCGGCTCGGCCGTCTCGAAGGGCTGGCCACGCTCGCCGCTGATACCAGCCGCGCCGCGGTGGCTGCGCTCGACGACGGCACGCCGCCGGTGCCGGCGCGGCTGATCGGCGTGCGCGCGCTCGCCGCCGGCATCGTAGACGACATCCGCGCGCATCTCGCCGTCGCCCGCGCCGACGAACGCGTCAGCCGCGCGCTGGCGGCCTATGACGTGCTGGCGAATGTCGCGCGCGAGCCGCGCAAGCAGCGGCAGATTAGCCTCGGCCAATCCCTCTGGAGCGAACCTCAAGCATGAGTAACGACCTGCCGATCGAATCCATCGACGCCGTCACCGCGGGCCTCGCATCGGTCGGTTACATCGCCAGCCGCCAGATCGCCACCGCGATCTATCTGGCCGAGCGGATCGAGAAGCCGATCCTGGTCGAAGGCCCGGCCGGCGTCGGCAAGACCGAACTCGCCAAATCGCTCGCCGCCTGGCGCGGCCTGAAGATGATCCGGATGCAGTGCTACGAAGGCCTCGACGAGGCCAAGGCGCTGTACGAATGGAAATACGCCAAGCAGCTGCTGTACACGCAGATCCTCAAGGACAAGCTCGGCGAAGTGCTCGGCGACGCGCAGTCGCTGTCGGCCGCGCTCGACAAGCTGCATGACTTCGGCGACGTGTTCTTCTCCAAGGAATTCGTTGAGCCGCGCCCGCTGCTCCAGGCGCTGGAGCAACCGAAGGGCTGTGTGCTGCTGGTCGACGAGATCGACAAGTCGGACGCCGAGTTCGAATCGCTGCTGCGCGAAATCCTGTCGGACTATCCGGGCGCGATCCCCGAGCTCGGCACCATCCGCGCCGCCGTCAAGCCGATCGTGCTGCTGACGTCGAACGGCGAGCGCGATCTGTCGGATGCGCTGAAGCGGCGTTGCCTGCATCTGCATATCGGCTTTCCGGAGCAGAAACTGGAAGAGCGCATCGTCGAGAGCCGCGTGCCCGGAGCCTCGGAAACGCTGCGCAAGCAGCTGGTCGGTTTCATCAACCAGCTCCGCGCGCTGGACCTGAAGAAACTGCCGTCGGTCAGCGAGACGATCGACTGGGCGCGGGTGCTGGTGCTGCTGCAATCCACCGAGCTCGACCACCAGACGGTCAAGGACACGCTCAACGTCCTGTTGAAGTACGAGGCCGATATCGAGACCGCCACCCCGCAGGTCGCCGGCTTCGTCGCCAAGGCCGGGCGCTCCGGCACCTTCGGCTGATGCGCGAGGAGCTGCACCGCTTCTTCCGGGCGGCGCGCGGCGCCGGCGTGCGCGTCTCGCCGGCCGAAAGTATCGATGCGATGCGCGCAGTGACGCAGGTCGGCTTCGCCGATCGCGGCCTGCTGCGCGACACGTTGCTGGTGACGCTGGCCAAGACCCAGGAGGAAAAGCAGGCGCTCGGCGAATGCTTCGACCTCTTCTTCAGCCGCCCCGAGCCGCCGCCTCCGCCGGAGGAGAGCGACGAGGCCTCGTCCGACCAATCTTCGGAGTCGCAGGGGCAGACTAGTTCGCCGGGCGCGCCCGGCCAGGGCGGCGGCGACGGTTCGGCGCAGCCGGAGCTAGGCGAGCTGGCGCAGATGCTGCTCGGGCAGGACCGCAGCGCGGTCGCGGCGGCGCTGTCGGGCGCTGCTGGCGCAGCCGAGCTATCGAACATTCGTTACTTCACCCAGCGCGGGCTGTTTCAGGGCCGCATGATGGAGGCGCTCGGCATCGGCCGGCTGCGCGACGATCTCGATGCGTTGAAGAGCGCCAACCCGGCCGAGGCGGAGCGGCTCGCCGCCGCGCTCGACGGGCTGCGCGACAGCGTGCGCGAAATGGTGTCGCAGGCCCTGGTGCTGTACGGCCGCGAAGAGACCGAGAATTTGCGCAACGAGATCCTGCGCAATGCGCCGCTGGCGCGGCTGGAACGACGTCAGGTGGAGCAAATGAAGGCGCTGATCCGCGCCATCGCCCGCCGGCTGCGCGAGCGCTATTCCAAGCCGCGCAAGCGGCAGCGCCGCGGCCATCTCGACGTCCGCCGTACCATCCGCAAGAACGCCGCCTGGGGTAGCGTGCCGTTCCTCACCGCATGGAAGCGCCGGCATCGCGACCGGCCGAAGATCGTGGCGATCTGCGACGTGTCGGGCTCGGTGGCGCAGGTCTCCGACTTCTTCCTGCTGCTGATCCACAGCCTGCACGAAGTGGTCGACGACGTCCGCTCCTTCGCGTTCTCCGGCCATCTGATCGAAGTCAGCGACATTCTCGACAAGCAGGAGCCGGAATCGGCGATGCGCGAGATCATGTCCAAGGTCGGGTTCGGCTCGTCGGACTATGGCAATTCCTTCGCCGATTTTGAGAAGCGCTATCTGCGCAGCGTGACGCCGAAGACCACCGTGATCGTGCTCGGTGACGCCCGCACCAACAATCTCGATCCGCGCACCGACCTGCTGCGCGAGATCTCCGAACGCGCCAAGCGCGTGGTCTGGCTCAATCCCGAAGGCCGCATGGGCTGGGGCTGGGGCGACAGCGAAATGCCCCGCTACGCCCCGTTCTGCAACGTCGTCCGGCAATGCGCCACGGCCAAGCAGCTCGAGCGCGCGGTGTCGGATATCGTGGCGGCGTATCAATAGCGCGCGGCTTACGCCGGCGCCGCGAGCATTCTCAGGAAGTTGTCGCTGAGGCGCCTTGCGCTGCGGGCGAAGCCGGGAAGCAGGTCGGCGGTTTCTTCGGCAAGATTCGCCGCGCGATCGCGTCCCAGCGCGGCTTCGAGCGAGGCCGCATAGGCGGGAATGCGCTGCCATTGCGGCACGGTCAGCTCGGTGAGTTCGACGTGATACTGCAGCCCGTAGGCAGCGCGGCCGAACCGAAACGCTTGCACCGCGCAGGCGGCGTTGCGGGCCAGCACGTCACAGCCCTCCGGCAGCGCCGCGACCTCGGCGCCGTGCCACTGAAACGTGTCGATGGAATTGGAGAAGCCGGCAAACAGCGGATCGGCCGCGCCGGCTTCGGTCAGCTCGACCACGCCCGGGCCGACCTCGGGCCGCGCCGCCAGCCGCACCTCGCCGCCCAGCGCGGCCGCCAGCAGCTGGTGTCCAAGACAGATGCCGAGATAAGGCCGTCGCAGATCCCGCACGAAGCGGCGGATCGCGGCCTTCTCGGCGACCAGCCAGGGATGCTGATCTTCCTCCCAGACGTCCATCGGACCGCCCATCACCACGAGCGCCGCGTAGTCTTCCAGTGCCGGGATCGGCTCGCCGGCATCCAGCTCGACGGCGTCCCAGGCAATCCCGGCCTCATGCCAGAAATCACGAAAGATGCCGGGATGCTCGACATCCAGATGCTGAAACACCAACAGGCGCGGCGTGGAGGCTGTGCTGTTCGTCATCGTCATCGCTTATTCTCTCACAGGTCCTGCATCGGCGCGACGTCGCCCGCGGCCTTATCCGCAGCTCCGCGCGGTCGGCCGCAAACGCACCGGCATCGCGCCGGCCTCACGCCCGGCAGCGTCCGGATCGCCCTCACACTCCGCCGGCTCCAGTGCGCGCTCCACGATCGGACACCCGGCCTCTGCGGCGCTCGGCGCCAGCAGATAGCTCAGCGCTTCCAGATCGGACGCCAGCAGGATCCGCGCCTTGGCCTGCATCGACCGGAAGATGCTCAGCACCGCGCGGCCATTCTCGGTGAGCGCCGCGCCGCCGCCGCGCTTGCCGCCGACGACGCGGTCAACCAGCGGCGCGCGGAAATGGCCGTTGAGATCGTCGATCAGCTTCCAGGCGTTCGGATAGGCCATCCCCATGCTGCGCGCCGCGCCGGAGATCGAGCCGAAGCGCTCGATCGCTTCGAGAAGCTGCACCTTGCCGGGACCGATGATCGGAACGATGCGGAGCTGCAGGCTTAGATCGGTCTTGTCCATCATCGCCTCCTCAGGCCGAACGTCTCGGCAGATCGGTTCCGGACCCGTCCGATGATGCTGCGGCGCCGCCGCCTTGGTCCCTGCTCCATTCGGCTAAGATCGTCGCCGTCACGGCTTCACCTTGGCGGCCTGTTTGGCCAGATAGGAGCGCCTGTACACGCGATAGTCGATACCGTAGCGATCGAGCCGCAGCCCGAGCACGCGCCGCGTCAAACCAAGCTCCTTGGCGGCCTCGGTCGTATTGCCGTGATGCGTCTTCAGGGCCTCGACGATCATCTCGTATTCGACCGCCTCCACCTTGGCTTCGAGGCTGCAGCCGAAATCGGTGCCGCTTTCGCCCGAGGTCTGCAGCGACGGCGGCAGATTGTAGCCGTGGATCACGCCGTCGTCCGACATGATCACCGAGCGCTCGATGACGTTCTCCAGTTCGCGGACGTTGCCGGGCCAGTGATAGGCCATCAGCATGTTCAGCGCCGGCGTCGAGATCCGCTTGACCTCCTTGCCGGCCGCGACGGCGCTGCGCGCGACGAAATGATCGGCCAGCAGGATGACGTCGCTGCCGCGATCGCGCAGCGGCGGCATGGTGATCGGGAATACATTGAGCCGATAGTACAGGTCCTCGCGGAATCTGCCCTTCGCCACCATGTCGAGCAGGTCGCGGTTGGTGGCGGCGATGATGCGCAGATCGACCTTGACCGGATGATTTCCGCCGACGCGCTCGAAGGTGCGCTCCTGCAGCACCCGCAGCAGCTTGGCCTGCATCGGCAGGCTGAGCTCGCCAACCTCGTCGAGAAAGATCGTGCCGCCGTCGGCGAGTTCGAACCGGCCCTTGCGCATGCCGACTGCGCCGGTGAACGAGCCCTTCTCGTGACCGAACAGTTCGCTCTCGACGATGTTCTCCGGCAGCGCCGCGCAGTTGAACTTGATGAACGGTCCTGCGGCGCTGGCGCTGTTGTAGTGGATGGCGTTGGCGGCCAGTTCCTTGCCGACGCCGCTCTCGCCCAGGATCAGCACCGTCGTCTTGGTCGACGCCACCTTCTGGATCAGGTCGTACACCGCCTGCATCGGCTTAGAGTTGCCGATGATGTTGGACGGCTTGAAGCGCTCCTTCAGTTCGCTCTGCAGCCTCGAATTCTCGTTTTCCAGCCGAACCTTGTCGACATTCTCCAGGAGATACAGTTCGACCGCCGAAGCGATCATCGAGGCGATCGTCGACAAGACGTCGACATCCTGCTTCAGGAGGCGACGATTGCGGTAGCTGCGCTCGGCCCCGATGGTGCCGAGCACCTTGCCGGCATGCACGATCGGCACGCAGACGAAAGCGGTGTTGGCCGACGCGTCGGCATGCGCCCTGGTGCGGTCAAGAAAGCGCGAATCCTCGCGCAGATGCGGCACGATGATGGTCTTGCCTGACGCTACGACCTGACCGGTGATGCCCTCACCCGGCGCGTAGATGCCGCGCGCCTTCTGGTCCTCCGACAGGCCGAAACTCTGGTGGATGAAGATGGTCTGGGATTCGCGGTCATACAGCGTGACGACGCCGCGATGCACCCGGAGCTGCGTCCGCATGATCGACAGGATCAGCTTCAGCGTCTTCGCCAGATCCTCGCATTCGGTGATGATCTTGCTGACGCGGCACAGCAGCGGCAGCACGTTGACGCGGCACTCGCCAGTGAAGCAGTGGCTGAATTCTTCGGAGAGATCTTCGACCTCGACTTGGACGACTTCGTTCCGGCTCATCGCAATCGCCTCGGCTGCACAGCTTCGGCTGAGCAATATCGATGCCACCATCTAAAAACGCTAACTAATTGATTTTACTAGATAGCGTTATTGTTCGAAAACGGACAATCGGTGAATGTCTGCTTCCCGACCTGATCGAGTCCTCCGTTCGCGGCGGCGTCATGAGGCGCTGTGGTACAGGGCGTCTTCTCCGTCAGCGCAGCGGGTACGGCCTGCGATGCGCTCGCATCAACGCGAGCCAGCGCTATAGTCCGATTAACACCATCAAATCGTACCCGCAGGCACGTTCCGATCGGTGAAAATGACCGATCCGTCCATTTGGCTGATCGATTCGCGCCGGGCCGCAAATGCACATCGGCGTCGGTTCTGAATCCGAAACGAACGCGCTCGAACGTTTTTACCGGGCGGACTGATCGGTTCTCCGAAACACGCGTCACGCCGGCTCACTCATCACGCCGAGGCCGCGTCGAGATTCGTCAACGATTCACATGCTCCGCGACGGCGGACGCCGTGCGCTCCACGACGTTCTCGGCATCGCACGCAGCGAATTACAGCCATCGTGATCAACGGAGTTATTTCGAACCGATTTGTTAGTTCCGCAAGATCATGGCTCGCACGTGCTCACTGGCATGGTCGTTGCTGTTCCTGCTGCCGAGGCGATGGATCACTCATCGTCCCGGTCAATTCATCGCAGGAGCTTCGGACCATGACCCGCAAGGTGGCAATCTACGGCAAGGGTGGCATCGGCAAGTCGACGACCACGCAGAACACGGCGGCGGCGCTCGCTTACTATCACGAGAAGAACATCTTCATTCATGGCTGCGATCCCAAGGCGGACTCCACCCGCCTGATCCTCGGCGGCAAGCCGCAGGACACCGTGATGGACACGCTGCGCACGCTCGGCGCCGAGAAGGTGACGCTCGAGAACGTCGTGAAGAGCGGCTTCAAGGACATCCGCTGCGTCGAATCCGGCGGTCCCGAGCCGGGCGTCGGCTGCGCCGGCCGCGGCGTCATCACCGCGATCGACCTGATGGAAGCCAACAAGGCTTACACCGATGATCTCGACTTCATCTTCTTCGACGTGCTCGGCGACGTGGTGTGCGGCGGCTTCGCGATGCCGATCCGCGACGGCAAGGCGCAGGAGGTCTACATCGTCGCCTCCGGCGAAATGATGGCGATCTACGCCGCCAACAACATCTGCAAGGGCCTCGTCAAATACGCCAAGCAGAGCGGCGTGCGGCTCGGCGGCATCATCTGCAACAGCCGCAAGGTCGACGGCGAGCGCGAGTTCCTCGAGGAATTCACCGCGGCGATCGGCACCAAGATGATCCACTTCGTGCCGCGCGACAACATCGTGCAGAAGGCCGAGTTCAACAAGAAGACCGTCACCGAGTTCGATCCCGAGGCCGATCAGGCGCTCGAATACAAGCAGCTCGGCGCCGCGATCATCGACAACAAGGACTTCGTGATTCCGAAGCCGCTGACGATGGATCAGCTCGAATCGATGGTCGTCAAATACGGCCTCATGGACTGACCTGCGCACCCCGCGCCTGACGGCGTACTTCCCGCACGAGGACACCAAGATGCCATATCACGAGTTCGACTGTTCGAAATGTCTCCCCGAACGCCAGAAGCACGCCGTCACCAAGGGCGCCGGCGATAATCTCGCGACCGCGCTGCCGCTCGGCTATCTCAACACCATCCCCGGATCGATCTCCGAGCGCGGCTGCGCCTATTGCGGCGCCAAGCACGTGATCGGTACGCCGATGAAGGACGTGATTCACA
>NZ_JBMDXE010000030.1:0-22938 GCF_048594845.1 Rhodopseudomonas sp.
CAGGGCCGCATCCGCGTAATCTCGCCGGATGTCGGCGGCGGTTTCGGCCAAAAAGGCATTCTACTGCCGGAGGAAGTCTGCCTGTCGTGGCTGACGATGCGGCTCGGCCATCCGGTGCGCTGGATCGAGGATCGTCGCGAAAACCTCACCGCCAGCGCCAATTGTCGCGAGCATCACTACAAGATCACGGTCTACGCCGATCGCGACGGCAAGCTGCGCGGCATCGACTGCGAGGCCACGGTCGATTCCGGCGCGTACTCGTCCTATCCGTTTTCCGCCTGTCTCGAGGCCGCGCAGGTCGCCAGCATTCTGCCGGGCCCGTATGTGATGCCGGCCTATCGCTGCCGAACCTATTCGGTGGCGACCAATAAATGCCCGATCCTGCCGTATCGCGGCGTCGCGCGAACCGGCGTCTGCTTCGCGCTGGAATTGATGCTCGACCTCGTCGCGGCTGAAGCCGGGTTGGAGCCGGGCGAAGTCCGGCTGCGCAATCTGGTGCAGCCCGAGCAGATGCCGTTCGACAACATCACCAACAAGCATTTCGACAGCGGCGACTATCCGCAGGCGATGCGACGGGCGCTTGAGGCGATCGACGTTGAGACCTTGCGCGAGCGCCAGCGCTGCGGTGAACCGGACGGCCGGCGCATCGGGCTCGGCGTCTCGATCTATTGCGAGCAGGCAGCGCACGGCACCTCCGTGTATTCCGGCTGGGGCATCCCGATGGTTCCGGGTCACGAGCAGGCGACGGCGCGGCTGACGCCGGACGGTGGGCTCGAGCTGCGCGTCGGTGTGCATTCACACGGCCAGAGCATGGAAACCACGCTGGCGCAGGTCGCGCACGAGATGCTCGGCGTCGATGTCGCCAAGGTGCGGATCATCCTCGGCGATACGGCGATGACGCCGTATTCGACCGGCACCTGGGGATCGCGCTGCGCCGTGATGGCTGGCGGGGCGGTGGCGACCGCCTGCGGCGATCTCGGTGATCGCATCAAGCGGATCGGCGCCAAGCTGCTGCAGCAGGAGGTTGCCGATGTCGCGTTGCGCGACGGCGAGGTGCACGGCCCCAACGGCAGCGTGACGTTGCGCGAGATCGCCCACACCTGGTATCGCCGCCCGCAGGATCTGCCGAAGGATGTCGATCCTGGCGGGCTCGACGTCACTTCCGGCTACAAGCCGCAGCGCGACAGCGGGACCTTCAGCTACGCGGCGCACGCAGCGGTGGTTGCTGTCGATCCTGATCTCGGCAACGTCGAGATCCTCGATTACGTAATCGTCGAAGACGGCGGCGTGCTGATCAATCCGCTGGTGGTGGACGGCCAGATTTTCGGCGGCCTCGCGCAGGGTATCGGCACCGCGCTCTATGAAGAGATGCCGTTCGACGCCAGCGGCCAGCCGCTGGCCACGACCTTCGCGGACTATCTGTTGCCGGGACCGACCGAGGTGCCGGCACCGCGGCTCGATCATATGGAGACGCCGGCACCCTATACGCGGTTCGGCGTCAAGGGGATCGGCGAAGGTGGCGCGATCGCGCCGCCGGCTGCGATTGCCAATGCAGTCAACGATGCACTGCGACCGCTCGGCACCGAACTAATGCGCTCGCCGATCACGCCGCATCGTGTGGTCGAGGCGGTGATTGCCGCGAGTGGTACGGGGAGGGCGGCCGCATGAAGCCGGCGCCGTTCGACTACGCGCGCCCGCGCGACCTGTCTTCCGCACTTGCGCTGCTCAGCGGCAACGCGGGCGCCAAGGTAATGGCCGGAGGCCAGTCGCTGGGGCCGATGCTGAATCTGCGTCTGGCTCAGCCCGAGCAGATCGTCGACATCACCGCGATCGACGAGCTGAAGCTGGCCGAGGTCCGTGGCGACGAGTTGGTGCTCGGCGCCTGCATCACCCACGCCGATATCGAAGACGGCCGCGTGCCGGACGTGACGAGAGGCGCGATGCGCGGCGTCGCTGCCAACATCGCCTATCGTGCGGTGCGCAATCGCGGCACGCTCGGCGGCTCGCTCAGCCACGCCGATCCGGCCGCGGATTGGGTATCGGTGCTGACCGCGCTCGGTGCGCGGGTCGCGCTCCGCAGTCCAGTCGGGACGCGGCAGGTCGCGCTATCCGACTTCATCGTCGGCGCGCTGCAGAGCTGCCTGCAGGCCGGCGAGTTGGTGGCCGCGATCCACATCCCGAAGCGGCCGGCAACGGCGCAATGGGGCTACGTCAAGACCTGCCGCAAGACCGGCGAATTCGCGCATGGCCAGTGCGCGATGCTGATCGATCCCGACGCGGGCAGCGCGCGGATCGTCATCGGCGCGCTCGACGCCGCCCCGATCCTGATCGCGCAGCCGGCCGAGCTGTTCGGCGGCCATATCGACGCCGACTACAAGACGCGGCTCGATGCCCGCGTTGCCGACCGGTTGCTGAGCGACGCCGGCGTCACTGACGCCGTGCATCGCCACATTCATCTCACCGTGCTGAAGCGCGCGTTGCAGGAGGCCGCATGAGCACGCTCGCGCTCACCGTCAATCGTCGGGCGGTCGATCTCGCCGCTGAGCCGCGTACCAGTCTCGCCGACGTCGTGCGCGACCATCTCGATCTCACCGGCACGCATCTCGGCTGCGAGCACGGCGTCTGTGGCGCCTGCACCGTGCTGATCGACGGCGTGCCGGCACGGTCGTGCATCACTTTCGCGGCCGCCTGCGACGGCGCGACCGTCACCACGATCGAGGGGCTCGACGACGACGAGATCGCCACCGAGCTGCGCGCCGCGTTCACGCGCGAGCACGCGTTGCAGTGCGGCTACTGCACGCCCGGCATGCTGGTGTCGGCGCGTGATCTGGTGCTGCGCCTGCCTGAGGCGGACGACCGCGCCATCCGCGTCGGCATGAGTGGCAATCTCTGCCGCTGCACCGGCTATGTCGGCATCGTCCGCGCGGTGACCGCAGTAATCGCCGATCGCCGCGCGCGCGGGATCGCGCCCGAAGTGGGCGGCGGTCGCACGATGCTCGGGCCGGTCGGCTCGGGGCACGGCGCGGCGCAGGATGAGCGGCGCGGCGCGGCGACACGCGCTGCGGCGAGCCCTTCGTCATCCCTTCAGAATGTCGCGATCGCGGACTTCACGCCGGCCGCGACGATTAAGCAGACGTTCGAGGTGCAGCATCCGCCAGCGCAAGTCGCGGCGCTCTTCGCGGATGTCGCGGCTGTCGCCACCTGCCTGCCGGGCGTTGCGCTGACCAGCGCCGAAGATCCAAATCGCATCGAAGGTGAGATCCGCGTCCAGGTCGGGCCGATCGCGGCGCAGTTCGCCGGCGTCGCGCGCGTCGAGCGTGCGGCCGACGGGATGTCGGGCCGGATCATCGGCACCGGCAATGATAGCCGTAGTCGGTCATCGACCCAGGGTGAGATCCGCTACCGTCTTTTGCCTCTCGCGGATGGCGGCGCGACGCGCGTCGAACTAACCATCGGCTACACGCTCACCGGTCTGCTGGCTCAGGTCGGACGTAGTGGCCTGGTTCGCGATCTGGCGCGCCGGCTGGTCGATCAGTTCGCCGCCAATCTCGAATCCAAGCTGTCGGGTCACGCGGTCGAGCTCGCTGACGCCGATCAACATCTCAACGGGCTGGCGTTGCTGCTGAGCCTGATAAGGGCGCGGCTGCCGCGTTGGCTGGGAGGGACGTCCCGCCGCTAGCGGCGGGCGCAATCGACTTGTGACGGGCGCCGGGGGCGGCGTCCGGTGAAACAAACAAATGATCACGGAGAAACGAGGATGATGCGACACCTGCGGACTGCTTCTCTCATCGCGCTGGCGACGGCGTGCCTGATGGCAACGGCCTCGGCCGAAACCATCAAGATCGGCGTCAACGAGCCGCTGACCGGCGCTTTCGCGGCGTCCGGCACCTACGTCGTCAACGGTGCGAAAATCGCCGCCGACGAGATCAACGCCAAGGGTGGCGTGCTCGGCAAGCAGATCGAGCTGGTGATCGAGGACAACAAGAGCAACCCGACCGAAGCGGCGGCCGTCGCCGAGAAGCTGATCACCCGCGACAAGACGCCGGTGATGATGGGGGCCTGGGGCTCGAGCCTGACTCTGGCGGTGATGCCGAAGCTGATGGAATACGAAGTGCCGATGGTGGTCGAGACCTCGTCGTCCGGCAAGATCACCACGTCCGGCAATCCCTACATCTTCCGTATCTCGCCGCCGTCCGCGATCGAAGCTGCGGCCTTCGCCAAGATCGTCGACAAGCTGTCGCTGAAGAAGGTCGACTTCCTGGTCATCAACAACGACTGGGGCCGCGGCGCCGCCGAGGACTTCGGCAAGATGATGAAGGAGAAGGGCATCGGCGTCGGCCTGGTCGAGACCATGGACCAGGGTGCGCAGGACATGAGCGCTCAGCTCTCCAAGCTGAAGGGCTCGGACTCCGAGACGATCATCGTCACCGCCGCGGTCGATCAGCTGACGCTGCTGTTCAAGCAGGCCGCCGCGCTCGGCCTGAAGAAGCGGATCATCACCACCGGTGGTTCGCAGAACCCCGATCAGATCATTGCGCAGGCCGGCGCCGCCGCGAACGGCACGATGCATCTGACGACCTTCCTGCCGTGGTTCCCGGACAAGACGCCGAACCCGGAAGCCACCACGTACTTCGTGTCCGAATGGAAGAAGCGCGGTTTCGACTTCGCCGGCTGCACCGAGAGCTTCCGTGGTTATGACGGCATCCGTACCGCGGCCGCCGCGATCGAAAAGGCAGGCAAGGCCGAGCCGGCCGCCATCAAGGCCGCGCTGTGGGACATCAAGCTGAAGGGCCTCAACGGCGACATCGCATTCCAGAAGTCCGGCCCTGCCGGCAAGGAGAGCGGCCAGAGCCAGCCCAACGTCTACCTGATCGAGATCGCCGACGGCAAAGTCGCGATGAAGGATCTCTGATCGCGCGATGACAACCGGCGAGGCGCGACCCGCGCCTCGTCCCTCCCTGACCGTGAGGATCGACCTTGGGCGAATTTCTCCAGCATCTCATCAACACGCTCGTGCTCGGCGGCACTTATGCGCTGCTCGGCATCGGCCTCACGCTGATCTTCGGCATCATGAACGTCGTGAACTTCACGCACGGCATTCTCTACACTTTCGGTGCCTACGTAATGTTCATCGTGGTGCAGAAGTTCGAACTGAACTTCTTCGTCGCGTTGCCGCTGGCGATTGCGAGCGGCTGGGCGCTTGGCGCGCTGGTGGAACTGACGCTGCTGCGGCCGCTGCGCGGCTCCGATATCGACACCACCATGCTGGTGATGATCGGCGCCTGGATTGCGATGCAGTCGGCGACGCTGTGGGTCTGGGGCGGCGTCGCCAAATCGGTGCCGACGCCGTTTCCGGATGCGCCGCTCGAGATCGGCCCGGTCTCGGTATCGTGGCTACGACTGTTCGTGCTGATCGCCGCCGGGGCGCTGATCGTCCTGACCTACGTGCTGATCAACCGCACCCGGCTCGGCAGCGCGATGCGCGCGACGTTCCAGGACCAGGACACGGCGGCGCTGATGGGCGTCAACGTCAACCTGATCTACACCTCCACCTTCGCGATGGGCTCAAGCCTCGCCGCCGCGGCCGGCGCGCTGCTCGGCCCGGTCTACGTGGTCTATCCGGCGATGGGCGATCTCGCCGCCGTCAAGGCTTTCGCCATCGTCATTCTCGGCGGCCTCGGCAACATCACCGGCGCGGTGATCGGCGGCTTCATCCTGGCACTCGCTGAAGAACTCGGCGCGGGCTACATCTCGTCCGGCTATCGCGATGCGATGGGCTTCCTGATCATCATCGCGGTGCTGATCTTCCGCCCGACCGGGCTGTTTCCTCGTGCGGAGCGCGTCGGATGAGACTGCTGT
Organism: Rhodopseudomonas sp.; assembly: GCF_048594845.1. Lineage (GTDB taxonomy): Bacteria > Pseudomonadota > Alphaproteobacteria > Rhizobiales > Xanthobacteraceae > Rhodopseudomonas. The sequence continues at coordinate 5,860 of NZ_JBMDXE010000030.1, forward strand.
TGTCGATCGTCGTCATCGCTGCGTTCGCCGCCGTTCCGCTGTGGCTGAGCGATCCGTATCTGCTCAACGCGCTGATCACCACGGGGATCTTCGTGATCGGCGCGATGAGCCTCAATCTGCTGCTCGGGTTCACCGGCCAGCTCAGCCTCGGCCATATCGCCTTCTTCGGCATCGGCGCCTATGTCAGCGCGCTGACCTCGCTCGGCTTCAGCGTCAGCCTGCCGTTCGGGCTGCATGTCGTGCACGAGCCGTGGCCGCCGCTGGCCGGCTTCGCGATCGCCGTGCTGGTGTCGGGACTGTGTGGCTATCTGGTCGGCCGGCTGTCGTTTCGGGTACGCGGCGCGTATTTCGTCATCGTCACCATCTCGTTCGCCGAGGTGGTCCGGCTGGTGGCGCTGAATTGGGTCGAGCTGACGCAGGGACCGTTGGCGCTGACCAGCATTCCGCCGATGCAGGTCAGCTTTCCCGGTGTCGGCGAATTCATCTTCCGCACCAAAATGCACAACTACTATCTGGTGCTCGGTGTTGCCGTGCTCTGTTATCTCTTGATCGCACGGCTGGTGCATTCACATATCGGCCGCGCGATGCGCGGGTTGATGGAGAACGAAACTCTCGCGGTGTCGATCGGCATCGACGTCACCAAGACGCTGACGCTCGCCGCCGTGGTGTCGGCCGGCATCTGCGGCGCGGCCGGCAGCCTCTATGCCCACTACATGAAGATCATCGATCCGGAGGTGTTCACCTTCATCAACACGGTGACGATGGTGATTATGGTGATTACCGGCGGCAAGGGCACGTTGGCCGGCCCGGTGGTCGGCGGGCTGATCTTCGGGCTCATGCCGGTGGCGCTGCGGCCGGTCATGGCGCCTGAGGCGCAGTGGATCGCCTATGGCGGCGCGCTGATCGTCATCCTGTTCATCATGCCGCGCGGCATCGTGCCGGCGCTGGTGCAGTGGCTCCCGCGGATGAAACCGGTGGCAACGCCGAGCTTCGCCAAGCGCGGCGTCGAGGAGAGCGCGTAATGACAGCTGCAGCAGCACTCAAGCAGCCGTCGGTGCAGACCGCGCTCAGCGTCGAAAAAGTCGCGATGCATTTCGGCGGACTTGTTGCGATCTCCGACATGACGTTCTCGGTCGGCGAGGGTGAGATCGTCAGCCTGATCGGCCCGAACGGCGCCGGCAAGACGACGGCGTTCAACGTCGTCACCGGCTTCCTGACGCCGACGCATGGCGACGTCACCTATCGCGGCCAGTCGCTGCGCGGGATGAAGCCGCAGGCGATCGCGGATTTGGGCCTGATCCGCACTTTCCAGCGCACCAGCGTGTTTCCCAACGACACGGTGTACGACAACGTGCTGATTGGTCTGCATCGCCGCGGCCGCGCAGGCGTGCTGACGTCGGTGCTCGGTCTGCCGCGGGTGCGGCGGCTGGAGGCCGAGTTGAAAGACAAGGCCGCCGAGCTGGTCGACTATGTCGGCCTCGGCCGCCGGGCGCAGGATCAGGCGGGCTCGCTGTCCTACGGTGAACAGCGGCTGGTCGGCGTGGCGCTGGCGCTCGCCGCCGAGCCGTCGATGCTGCTGCTGGACGAGCCGGTGTCCGGCATGAACGCGTCGGAGACGCATACGTTCGTGCAGCTGATCCGCAAGATCCGCGATCGTGGCATCACCATTCTGCTCGTCGAGCACGACATGCCGATGGTGATGAGCGTGTCGGATCGGATCGTCGTGCTGAACTACGGCCGGATCATCGCCGAAGGAACGCCGGATGTGATCCGCAACGATCCCGCGGTGATCGAAGCCTATCTCGGCCAGGGTGTGAAACATGCTTGAGCTCATCAACGCCGTCTGTGGCTACGGCGGCGTCACCGCGCTGCAGGGCATCACCTTCGAGGTCAAGGCTGGGCAGCTCGTCGCGTTGATCGGTGCCAATGGCGCCGGCAAGAGCACGACGCTGCGGGCGATCTCCGGCCTGGTGCCACTGCGCGCCGGCGCGCTGCGCTTCGACAACGAGGTGCTGACCGGCGCGCGGCCGCCGCGCATCCTCAAGGCCGGCATCGCGCATTGCCCCGAAGGCCGCCGCGTGTTTCCGCATATGACCGTCGAGGAGAACCTCGACATGGGCGCTTACTTGCGCAGCGACCGCTCCGAAGTCGCGGCGGATCGCGATCGGATCTATGGCGAATTCCCGCGGCTCGCCGAGCGGCGCAAGCAGGCTGCCGGCACGCTGTCCGGCGGCGAACAGCAGATGCTGGCGATCGGTCGCGCGCTGATGAGCCGGCCGCGGCTGGTGATGTTCGACGAACCGTCGCTCGGTCTGGCTCCGAACATCGTGGAGCGCACCTTCGCGATCATCCGCCGCATCCGCGACACCGGCACGACCGTGCTGCTGGTCGAGCAGAACGCCTTCGCGGCGCTCGACATGTGCGACCACGCGTACTTGCTGGAAGGCGGTCGCATCGTGCTCTCCGGCAGCGGTGCCGAGCTGATCGCCAATCCGCACGTTCGCAAGGCGTATCTCGGTGGCTGAGGATTGGGCCGGAGCTGTTGCGCGGTCGCAGGACCAGTGGTTTCCGGTCTGCAGCCTGCCGCGGCTGACCGCCGCCGGCATCGTCGCGGTGCGCGTCGCCGGCGTCGATCTCGCATTGATTTCCGATGGCGGTGTGGTGTCGGCGTGCGAGCGGGCCTGTCCGCACGAGCAGGCCGATCTCGCCTGCGGACGCGTGGTGAACGGACGGCTCGCCTGTCCGCGCCACGACGCCTCATTCAGTCTGATCGATGGTGCCATCTCGGACGGCTGGCCGAGCCGGCCGCTGCGACTCTATCCGGTCCGGGTCGAGCGCGGCGAGGTGTTCATCAACGCCGCCTCGCTGAAACCTGGCAACTAACTTTCAGCCGATCAGTTCGCGGGCCGCTTGCACCAGCGCACCATCGGGCTTGCGCAGTTCTGCGAGGATCGAGAAGTGATCGTGCCCGGCGAGCGGCAGCAGCCGACCCGGCGCACCTGCGGCCTGACGGCGCGCGTGCAAATCCATCGAGTCCAGCACCAGCGCCGGCAATTCGTTGGCGCCGTAGGCGAGGTCGAGACGCTTGTCGATCACTGGCAATCGCGAGGGCGACAGCTTTGCGATCTCGTCGTCGGTGAGCTGCAGCGCTTTGTTCAGCCCGGTGTCGCGGATCGGGCCGAGATCGAACACGCCGGAGATCGACAGTCCCGCAGTGACCAGCGGATGATCCAGCGTGATCGCCACCAGATGTCCTCCGGCGGACCAGCCCGAGGTGACGACGGGGCCGGCGACACCATGCTCGGGGCCGTGGGCGGCGAGCCAGTCGAGCGCGGCGCGGCTCTCGTCGACGATGGTGGTGAGCGACACGTCGGGCGCCAGCGAGTAGCCCGGAATCGCCATCGACCAGCCATGCGTCGCGATGCCTTCGACCAGCATGGCGAACAGCTCGCGCGAATTCTTCTGCCAATAGCCGCCGTGCCAGAACACGAGGCAGGGCGCGTCGCGCTCGGCTCCGGGATAGAGGTCGATCTTGTTGTTGGGGCGCGGGCCGTAGGGCAGGTCGAGCACCGACTTCAGCGTCGCGCGTGCCTTCGCGGACGAGGAGTTGCGTTCGGCGATCAGCTCCGGACTGTTTTTGACGGCGCTGTTGTTGTCGTAGGCCGCGTCACGCTCGCTCTGCGAAAGTTGCGCCCAATTGGTGCGGGGATCGGCAGGGCGGTCGTTCGTCATTGCGTGCTCATTCCTTGTTATTCGCTCGAGCGACCATGGCAGCAAAGCGCCTTGTATGTCGATCGCATTTTTGCGGCATCTGGCGCATCTCGCGGCACGCTTGCTACGCGCTTCAAATTGCATTCGCCGCGCCGCTGTGGCAATGCAGCAGGATAGTTCAGTGGCGTCGAAGACCATGGCGGACAAACCCAAAGCGCCCGATCGCGGCGCGGTGATCTACAAGGCGCTGTGGCACGCCATCATCGAGCAGGCGCTGCAGCCCGGAGCCAAGCTGCCTGAAGACGCGATTGGCGAGAAGTTCGGCGCCAGCCGCACCATTGTGCGCGCCGCGCTGGCGCGGCTCGCTGCCGAAGGCCTCGTCGAGCTGCGGCGCAATCGCGGAGCGGCGGTGGCGACGCCGAGCTGGAGCGACGCGCGGGATATCTTCGACGTGCGGATCGGCCTCGAGCGGCTGGTCGTGGCCCGACTTGCCGGCCGGTTGACGCGCGAACAGATCAAGCAGCTCAAGCAGCACGTCGACGCCGAAGAACAGGCCCGCGGCAGCAACATGCCGCTGTCGATCCGGCTGGCAACGGATTTTCACATCAAGCTTGCTGAGATGACGGGAAACCCGGTGCTGGCGCGCTATGTCAGCGAAGTGGCGTCCCGCTGCGGGCTGATCCTCGCGCGCTACAGCCGCCCGCATTCGTCGGATTGCGCGGTGAGCGAGCATCGCGCGCTGATCGCCGCGCTGTCGTCCAACGACATTCCGGCCGCGATGGCGCTGATGGATCATCATCTCGACGCGGTGGCGGATCGGGCAATGATCTTCGAACATCCGCAGCCAGAGCGCGATATTCAGGACATCCTGACGCCTTACGCGAGGGAGGCGGCGCAAGTGAAGGGCAAGAAGGCTGCGAAGAAGAGCTAACCCCGCTCTGCAGCGTCATTGCGAGGAGCGCAGCGACGAAGCAATCCAGCGCCGTGCGCTGAGCTGGATTGCTTTGCTTTGCTCGCAATGACGCGGAGAGGTGGTCGCGTTGTAGCCGCAGCCCTCGCAACGCTTTGAATTTCGGCCGATCTGCTTCCTACGCCTCGATCCCTCGTTGCGTCAGCAGCCGCTCCGCGCTGTCGTTCCAGACGTCCATCTTGACGATCTTGCCGCCGCGCACGACGAAGCGGTCGACATAGCGGTTGCCTTCGAACGGCGTGCCGTCTGGCCATTCGCCATAGAGCGTGCCGGTGTTGTACACGACCGTCTCACCGTCACCGGGCGCGACGTCCGTCCGTTCCATTTTCTTCTTCACCCATTTGTAGCGCATGGCGTTGAACGCGGTGCTGTCGCGCGGATGCTTGAATTTGCGCCCGCCCGTGAAGGTGATGGCAACATCCGGTGCCATGAAGGTCGCCGCCGTCTCCGGATCGGGGACCATCGAGGCGACCAGAAAGCGTTCGACCAGCGCGGCCGCCGCGGCAGTATCGTCGGCCGGCGCGGGCGTCGGGGCCGGTTGAGCGTGGGACATAGGAGTTCTCCGTGTCTGGCTGTGTCCCGATTAAAGCAAACCGGGTGCCAGGAATCGTATCCGTTCGAAGGCCAGATTGTATACGATTTGGGCGATTGCTGTCTGCATGTTGAGCAGGCCAAGGCGATCGACGTCCTGATTTATTGGGGTTTGGAGCGCTTGGGCGGCAAATCCGCCCGTCCGCTGTCTGGCACACCGATTGCTAGCTTTAACCCGCATCCATTGGAGAGAGGGCCGTAAGCATGTTCGCACTGCCGAGAATTTCGCGCCGCTTGCTGATTGCCGCAGGCGCCACGTCGTTGATGCTGGCCGCCGTGCCGGCCTGGGCCCAGGAGACCGTCAAGGTCGGTCTGGTCGCGGCGATGTCGGGTCAGTCGGCCAAATCGGGCGAGGCGATCGTCCGCGGTCTGTCGCTGGCGATCGACGAGATCAACGCCAAGGGTGGCGTGCTCGGCAAGAAGGTCGAGCTGGTGGTGCGCGACGATGAAAGCAATCCCGCCAAGGGCGTGATCGCGGCGCGCGAACTGGTTCAGCGCGAGAAGGTGGTGGCGTATTTCGGCGGCATCGATACGCCGGTGTCGATGGCGATCGTTCCGTTCGCCAACCAGTCCAAGGTTCCGTTTATCGGCGTCTGGGCCGCGGGCACGCCGATCACCCGCAACGGCGCCGCCGAGAACTATGTATTCCGCGTCTCGGCGGTCGATGCGCTGGTCGATGTCGCGCTGGTCGACTACGCGGTCAAGAAGTACGCGGCCAAGAAGCCGGGCATGATCCTCATCAACAATCCCTGGGGCGAGTCCAACGAGGCCGGTCTGAAGGCTGCTCTGGCGGCTAAGAACATGCCGAATGCCGGTGTCGAGAAATTCGAAGGCGGCGACGTCGATCTGGTGCCGCAGCTCACCCGCCTGAAGGATGCCGGTGCCGATACGCTGTTCATGGTCGCCAACGTCGCGCCGTCCGCGCAGGTGGTGAAATCTCTCGACCGGATGGGTTGGAATGTGCCGGTGGTGTCGCATTGGGGCCCGGCGGGTGGTCGCTTCACCGAGCTCGCCGGACCGAGCGCCGAGAAGGTGCACTTCATCCAGACCTTCAGCTTCTCGGGTAACGCCAGCCCGAAGGCCGCCGCGGTGTTCGAGGCGCTGAAGGCGAAGTATCCGCAGATCAAATCGGCCGCGGATGTCACGCCCGCCGTCGGCATCGCCAACGCCTACGACGCCATGCATCTCACCGCGCTCGCGATCGCCAAGGCCGGCTCGACCGACGGCACCAAGATCCGCGACGGCTTCTACGAGATCGGCAGCTATGACGGCCTGATCAAGACCTACAACAAGCCCTTCACCAAGGATAACCACGACGCCCTGTCGCCCTCTGACTACATCTTCACCTACTTCAAGGGCGACGAGATCCTGCCTTTGACGAATTGAGCGGATGATCGCTCACCGCACCCACGTTCGTCATTCCGGGATCCATCTTCGTCGGCGCAGCCGATGAAGATGGAGGCCCGGAATCCATACCCCCTGTGCCGGACTGCCGGCACAGCCGTTGTAGCCCTGTCTTCAATTTTGACCGCAGGGATTATGGATTCCGGGCTCGCGCGGAGCCTGTCATCGGGCCGGCCAAAGGCCGGACCCTGTGGCGCGCCCCGGAATGACGAACGATAGTTTGTAGTTGCCCCAACCTCCCACGGACCCCCATGCTTGCTTCCGCCATCATTTCCGGTATCGGCCTCGGCAGCATGTACGGGCTGATCGCGCTCGGCTTTCACATCACCTATGTGGTGTCGAGCACCGTCAACTTCGCGCAGGGCTCTGCGATGATGCTGGGGGCCGTGCTCGGCTATACGTTCGGCATCCGCTATGGCTGGCCGATGCCGCTTGCGGTGCTGGCTGCGCTCGCGTGTTGTGCTTTGGTCGGCCTGGTGATCGAGCGCTTCCTTGTGCGGCCGTTCGTGGCGCGCGGCTCGAATGCGTGGCTGATGGCGACCGTCGCGGCCGGCATCGTGCTCGATAACATCGTGCTCTTCACCTTCGGCAAGGAGCCGCGCGGCTTTCCGTCGGCGCTGGCGAGCCAGCCGATTCGCCTCTTCGGCGCCGGCGTCTATCCGCTGCAGTTGATCATTCCGCTGGTCGGCATCGGCTGCGCGCTGGCGCTGCATCTTCTGCTACGCCACACTCGACGCGGCAAGACGCTGCTCGCCGTGGTGCAGAACCCTGATGCGGCGCGGTTGATGGGCATCAACGTCAATCGCACCATTGCGATCTCGTTCATGGTCTCGACCGCGCTCGCCGGTCTCGCCGGCATCCTGATCGCGCCGCTGTTCAGCGTCAGCTCGGAGATGGGCACGCTGTTCGGCATAAAGGCATTTGCGGTCGCGATCCTCGGCGGCATGGGCTCGGCCTGGGGCGTAGTGATCGCCGGTCTCGTCTACGGCTTGATCGAGGCGCTGGTCACCTCGTTCCTCGGCTCCGTCTACACCCAGATCGTGGTGTTCTCGGTGGTCATCCTTGCGCTGGCGCTGATGCCGAACGGGCTGTTCGGCCGCGCCGCCATCAACAAGGTCTGACCATGCAGCCGCGATCATCCTTGCGCTCGTACGCGATGCCGGCAGCGATCCTGCCGCTGACGCTGGTTGCCGCACTCTATGCCGCGCGAGCGGACGGCTACGCGCCGTTTGTGCTGGCGATGGTGGCGCTGACCTGCGTGGTAGGCGTCGGCCTCAACATCCTGGTGGGCCTGACCGGACAGATCTCGCTCGGCCATGTCGGCTTCTACGCGATCGGCGCCTACACGGTGGCGATCCTGACGCTGCAGGGGATCAGTTTCTGGCTGGCGCTGCCGCTGGCCGGGCTGATCGCCGGCGCCATCGGACTGCTGCTGTCGCTGCCGGCGCTGCGCGTCACCGGTCCGTATCTGGCGATGATCACCATCGCGTTCGCCTTCATCGTGCAGCATCTCAGCATTGAATGGCGCGGCGTCACCGGCGGTTCGAATGGCCTGATGGGGCTGCCGCCGCCTTCGGTCAGCGGCCACGTCTTCACCGAACGCGAGATGGCGCTGCTGGCGATCGGGCTCGCCGGCGCCGCGACGTACTTCTTCTATCGGCTCGCGGGCTCGGCGTGGGGCAAAGCGATGGTCGCAGTGCGCGATGCCGAAGTCGCGGCCCGCTCGATCGGGCTCAACCCGGTGACCGTCAAGGCCGCTGCGTTCATGCTGTCGGCGGTGTTCACAGGGCTCGCGGGCGGCATCTTCGCGTCGCTGCTCGCCTTCGTCGCGCCGGACTCGTTTCCGTTCTCTCAGTCGATCCTGTTCCTGTTCGCCTGCGTGGTCGGCGGCGCCGGCTGGGTCTTTGGCCCAGCGGTCGGCGCGGCCATCACCGTGGTGCTGCCGGAACTGCTGTCGCAACTCGCCGAATATCGGCTGCTCTTCTTCGGCGCGTTGCTGCTGGCAGTGCTGTGGCTCGCGCCGGAAGGCGTGCTCGGCACGCTGGCGCGGCTGGTCCGACGCACCGATCCGCGGCCGGCAACGCCGGGTGATGTCGGCGCTTACTTGGCGGGCGTGGCGAGCAAGGATGCGCTCGAAGTCGGCCAGATCGGCATCAGCTTCGGCGGCATCAAGGCCGCGTCGAACGTCTCGTTCACGGCGCAGCCCGGGCAGGTCACCAGCGTGATCGGCCCGAACGGCGCCGGCAAGACCACCGTGCTCAACATGATCGGTGGTTTCTACAAGCCGGATCATGGCAGCATCCGACTCGGCGGCGATGACCTCGCCGGCGCGCCCGCTTGGCGCGTCGCGCGGGCCGGCATCGGGCGCACCTATCAGACGACGAAGCTGTTCGACACCATGAGCGTACTTGAGAATGTGCTGATCGCGATGCGCGGTGGCCGGCTCGGATCGATGGTCAGCGCTGCTGCTGGCGCCGCCGACGAAGCCGCAGCCGAAGCGCTGATCGCTTTCGTCGGCTATCGTGGCCCGCTCGCGGCCGTTGCCGGCGACCTGCCGCATGTCGATCGGCGCCTCGTCGAGATCGCCCGCGCGCTGGCGATGCGGCCGCGCGTGCTGCTGCTCGACGAGCCCGCCGCCGGCCTGATGGCGTCCGACAAGGACGCGCTCAGCGGTCTTCTCAAGCGGATCGCCGATCTCGGCATCGCGGTGATTCTGGTCGAGCACGACATGCGGCTGGTGATGGGGATCTCCGATCACATCGTGGTGCTCGACGCCGGCACGCCGATCGCCGCAGGCACGCCGGACGTGATCCGACGCGACCCAAAAGTGCTCGCGGCCTATCTCGGCGGCGCCGAGATGCGGGCGCGCGGCCGCGACGCGCCGTGGGACGGTTCGCATGATGCCGTGCTCACCACGCTCAATTTGGTCGCCGGCTACGGCGCTGCGCCGGTGCTGTCGGATCTCAATCTCGAAGTGCGGCCCGGCGAGATGGTCGCGGTGATCGGCGCCAACGGCGCGGGCAAATCGACCATGATGCGCGCGCTGGCCGGGCTGCTGCGGCCGATCGACGGCGACGTCATCCTTGAAGATGAGCGCATCGACAAGATCGCCGCGCATCGCATCGCCGCGCGCGGCCTCGCGCTGGTGCCCGAAGGCCGGCAGGTGTTTCCCGAACTCAGCGTCTACGACAATCTCGAACTCGGCGCCAACACGCGGAGCAATGTCGACTACGCGGCCGAGATCGAGGCAGTGCTGAAGCGGTTTCCACGGCTGCGCGAGCGACTGCATGGCCGGGCGGGGCTGCTGTCCGGCGGCGAGCAGCAGATGTTGGCGATCGCGCGTGGCATGATGGCGAAGCCGCGCATCCTGCTGCTCGACGAGCCGTCACTGGGCCTCGCGCCGGCGATGATCAACGAGCTGTACGACGTGCTCGCCGACCTGCGCGACGAGGGCATCACCATTCTGCTGGTGGATCAGATCGCCGTGCTGGCGCTCGCGGTCGCCGACCGCGGCTACGTCATCGACAGCGGCAGGATCGTTCGCGACGACACCGCCGCCGCGCTGCGCAGCGACCCCGAGGTCGAGGCCGCCTATCTCGGCCATGTCTCGTAGCGGGCAGTTGCCTCGTGTCCCGGACGCGGTGCGGCACTCTTGTGCCGCTCCGCAGATCCGGGACCCCGGTTATGAGCGCAAACCGGGACCCCGGATCTGCGACGCAAGACTGCGTCTTGGATCGCGTCCCGGGAACGGCTCGAACTAATCAAATTGCAAGGATCCGTCCATGACCTTCGATCTCATTCTCCGCAACGCCGCCATCGTCGATCGCGAGGGCCGCGCCGATATCGGCATCAAGGCCGGGCGGTTTGCGGCGATCGAGGCTGGGCTGGCGGCGGACGGCGCGCCGGAGCAGGATTGCGGTGGGCGGCTGCTCGTCCCGGGCTTCGTCGAGACCCACATCCATCTCGACAAGTCCTGTCTGCTCGGCCGCGGCAAGTGCGAGATGGGCACGCTGGATGAAGCGATCGCCGAGGTCGTGAAAGCCAAGAAGGCGTTTACCGAGGAGGATGTCTATCAGCGCGCCTCGCAGACGCTGGAGAAAGCGATCAAGAACGGAACGAATCGGATCCGTACTCATGTCGAGGTCGATCCGCGCGTCGGCCTCACCAGCTTTCGTGCGTTGAAGCAGCTCAAGGCCGACTACGCGTGGGCGGTCGATCTGCAGCTCTGCGTGTTTCCGCAGGAAGGGCTGCTCGACGATCCGGGCTGCGACGACGTGATGCTGCAGGCATTGCGCGAAGGCGCCGATGTGGTTGGCGGCGCGCCCTATATGGACAAGGATTCGCACGGCCAGATCGGCCGCATCTTCGCGATGGCCAAGGAGTTCGACGTCGACATCGACTTCCATCTCGACTTCGGGCTCGATCCTGCGCATCTCGATCTCGACGAAGTCTGCCGCATGGCGGACGCCACGAAGTGGGGCGGACGGGTCGCGATCGGCCATGTCACCAAGCTGTCGGCGATGCCGAGCGCTGCGTTTGAGGCGGCGGCGGATCGTCTGGCATCGGCCGGCGTCGCCGTCACCGTGCTGCCGGCGACCGATCTGTTTCTCACCGGCCGCGACAGCGACCATAACGTGCCGCGCGGGGTGACGCCGGCGCCTCGGCTACGTGCGCGCGGCGTCAACGCCAATATCTCGACCAACAACGTGCTCAACCCGTTCACGCCGTTCGGCGACTGCTCGCTGATCCGCATGATCAATCTCTACGCCAACGTGACTCAGGTTGCGGCGACTGCCGAACTCGCCGGCTGTCTCGACATGGTGACGTCGGCGTCGGCGCGGCTGCTCAATCTGAAGGACTACGGCATCGCGGTCGGTAACCCGGCCGATGTCGTCGTGCTGGATTGCGCCACCAAGGCGCAGGCGGTTTGCGAGATCGCGCAGCCGCTGTTCGGCCTCAAGCGCGGCGTTCGGACATTCGACAAACCCGCCGCGATGTTGCACAAGCCGAACTGACTTCGCCGCGGCGACACCACCATACTGACGGAGACGAGATGCCGGTCGACGACACGCTGAATGCATTCTGTGCGCATGGACTGATCGAACGCCAGACGCAGCAGCAGGGGCCGCTGGCCGGACTGAATTTCGCAGTGAAGGATTTCTTCGACGTCGCGGGCGCGCCGACCGGCGCCGGCAGCCCGGAATGGCTGGCGACGCATCCGGTCCCTGAGCGTTCCGCGCCGGTCGTCGATCGTCTGCTCGCCGCTGGCGGCAAAATGGTCGGCAAGACGCACACCGACGAAATGGCGTGGAGCCTCAACGGCGAGAACGCGCATTACGGCACGCCGATCAATCCGGCCGCGCCGGGCCGCATTCCCGGCGGCTCGTCGAGCGGCTCCGCGGCCGCGACCGCCGGCAAGCTTGTCGATTTCGCGCTCGGCTCGGACACCGGCGGCTCGGTGCGGCTGCCGGCGAGCTATTGCGGCATCTACGGCATCCGCACCACGCACGGGCGCATCCCGCTCGACGGCGCGGTGCCACTGGCGCCGAGCTACGACACGGTCGGTTGGTTCGCGCGGAGCGCCGAACTGATGGCGACGATCGGCAACGTGCTGCTCGACGACGTTCCTGTGCCGCGGCGGCCCTCGCGCGTGCTGATCGCGCAGGATCTGTTTGCGGCGATCGAGCCGCGCGTCGTCGAAGCGCTGCGGCCGGGACTTGCGCGGCTGACCGCGCTGCTGGGCAAGCCGACGCCGGTCGAAGTCGCCGGTGACGAACGCGCGGCGTGGCGTAATGCGTTTCGCGTGCTGCAGTCGCGCGACGCCTGGGCTGCGCATGGCGCGTGGGTGAGCGAGGTGAAGCCAGCGTTCGGCCCCGGCGTGAAGGAGCGCTTCGCGGCGGCCGCCGTGCTCGATCCGGCCGAGGTCGCTGAAGCCGAGGCGTTACGCGAGCGCATCATCGCCAAGATGCTGGCGCTGATCGAGGACCCCGTGCTGATCGCGCCGACTGCGCCCGGCATCGCGCCGCTGCGCAATTCCTCCGGCGATGCGCTCGAAGCTTTCCGCGCACGCTCGATCGAACTGTTGTGCCCCGCCGGCCATGCCGGTCTGCCGCAACTGTCACTGCCGCTGGCGACTCTGGATGGCTGTCCGCTCGGCTTATCGCTGATCGGCGGTCGTGGCAGCGACGAGGATCTGCTGGCGATCGCCGCCGAACTCGAGCGCGCGGGCTGAACGCTCAGCTCAGCGCGTGCCGCGCACGAAGGCGAAGCGGCCGAGCGAAGCGCCGCGTGTCTGATCCGGTGCATTGACGGGAGCGCGCGGCGGCGCGAACCCGCAGTCGGATCGGACCGGCGTTCGCGGAGCCAACGCGGTCGCGCGACCAGTGGCTTCGGATAGCCTGCTCAGCAGCGTGCGCAACCGGCGGTTTTCGGTCTGTAGTTCCTTCATCGCCAGTAGCGCCGGCGGCGTCAGGCTGCCGAAGCGCTTGCGCCAGCGATAGAACGTCCGCTCGGAGATGTGCGCCGTCCGGCAGATCTCCGGAATCGGAATGCCGGCTTCGGCTTCGTGCAACAGATACAGAATCTCGGTGTCGGTGTGCTGCGAGTGGCGCATGGGCTCACGCTTTCATCGTTGCACGAACTGCAAAGCAAACATCGCTCGGCCGGCGCAACACGCCTGCGCAGCAGATGCGGCGTTCCTTCATCAGCGGCACAACCACGTTTTGTCGCCGCGCCGTGATGATGCCGCCTAGACTACAGCGAAACGCTGCCGATCGAAAATGGCAAAATTGACATTAAGCGCGTCGGAGAGGCGTTTTTGCTGCCCGATTGGGCAGCTTTGCGGGTTATTTGGAGTTGCCGCTTCGTCGCTCGCGGACCGACACTCGCGCCACTTCCAGCACAGGGGTTGGTCCATGAGCAAGTTCACGCGGCGTTCGTTTCTTCAGACCTCCGGGCTCGCAGCGGCGGCGCTGGCGTCGCCGTTCGGCGCGCCCTCGATCATACGATCGGCTCACGCGGCGGCCGGCACCGTGAAGCTCGGCTGTCTGTTCTCGTCGTCCGGCACGATGGCGAACATCGAAGGCCGGCTCAATCACGTCGTGCGCATGGCCGCCGACGAGATCAACGCCAAGGGCGGCGTCAACGGCCGCACCATCGACGTCTCGGTGTCCGATCCGGCCTCCGACTGGCCGCTCTACGCGCAGATCGGCAAGCAGATGCTGGAGCAGGACAAGGTTGCGGCGCTGTTCGGCTGCTGGACCTCGGTGTCGCGCAAATCGGTGCTGCCGGTGGTCGAGCAGGCCAACGGCCTGTTGTTCTATCCGCTGCATTTCGAGGGCGACGAGAATTCCAAGAACGTCGTCTATGTCAACTCGCCGCCGGCGAGCTCGGTGCTGCCCGCGGTCGACTACTTGATGAGCGACGATGGCGTCAGCGCCAAGCGCTTCTTCATGCTCGGCTCGGACTACGTCTGGCCGCGCACCATCAACAAACAGCTCAAGGGCTACTGGAAGTCGAAGGGAATTCCGGAGACCGCCTGGAAGGAAGAATACGTCCCGCTCGGATTCTCCAACTTCCAGACGCTGGTCAATCAGATCCGCGCATTCGCCGATCAGGGCGGCGGCAAGCCGATCGTGGTGCTGACGGTGGTCGGCTCGTCGATCCCGGATTTTTTGCGCGAATTCGCCAACCAGGGCATCAAGGCGACCGACGTGCCGGTGCTCGGCCTCGATATGGTGGAGGCCGACCTCGAAGGCCTCAACACCGAGCCGCTGGTCGGCCATCTCAACTGCTGGGCCTATCTGCAGAACGCCAAGGGCGAGAAGAACGCCGCGTTCCTCAAGCAGTGGGCGGACTACGTCAAGGCCAAGAACGTGCCGTTCAAGGGCGACGTCGCAATCGATCCGATGGTATCCGCCTATGATGCCGTGCATCTGTGGGCGATGGCCGCCGCGAAGGCCGGTTCGTTCGACGTGCCGGAGGTGCAGAAGGCGTTCGCGGGGCTCAGCTTCGATTGCCCGTCGGGCTACAAGATCCAGATGACCGCCGAGAACAACTACGTGTCGCGCGGCGTGTTCATCGGCTCGGTCAACGAGAAGCAGGGCTTCGACGTGCTGTGGCAGTCCAAGGACGCGCCGAAGCCGGTGCCGTTCAGCCCCTACAGCTGACGATGTGACGGACGACTGCCGGCCGCTTCTGGCCGGCAGCACGCGGCGGACTTGATGCGACGTTTGTTTCTCATGGTGATGATCTTGCTCGCGGCTGTCGGCTCTTCGGCGGCTGCAGAGCTCGATCGGGCCGACCTGATCGGCCGGTTGTGCGGCGATGCGAGCGCGCTGGGGGAGGCGGGCCGTGCGTTGACGGCACTCGCCGCTGATGGCTCCGCGGCCGATCGCGCCTGGGCGGCGCCGATCGCGCGGGCGATGATGGATCGCAAGCTGAGCTGCGATAGCGACGGCGCGATTGTGACGAGCGCGGACGGCAGCCGCGATGCCATCAGTGGCGCGCCGCGATCGGCCGCGAGCGGACGCTCGCCGCTGCTCAGCCTGAAGAATCGCGGCGTGTTCGAGATTGCCGATGCGGCACTAGCGCTGCGCAGTTCGCCCGATCTGGGACGGCGCGCCGCGGCGCTGCGCACGCTCGAGCGGCAGGCCGCAACGCTGCCGGAGCGGTTGTTCGAAGCTGCAGCCGCGGAGGAAGCCGATGCTGGGCTGAAGGCGCAGATCAGTGCGGTGGCTGAGGCCGCGGCGCTCAATTCGTCCGATATGGCCAAGCGGATCGCCGCCTTGCAGCGGATCGCAGCCACGCCGGACCGGCGAGCGCTCGCGAAGGTTAGTCCGTTGACCAAGGATCCGGCCTATGCGGCCGATCCCGCGTTCAAAAGCGCGGTCGACGGCGCAATCAGCAAGATCGAGCGCGGCATCAAGATCGGCGACCTGCTGGCGACGCTGTACAACGGCCTCAGCTTCGCCAGCATCCTGTTCATGGCCGCCATAGGTTTGGCGGTGATCTTCGGCCTGATGGGCGTGATCAACTTGGCGCAGGGCGAACTGATCATGATCGGCGCCTACGCAACCTGGTTGGTGCAGGAGGCTCTGCGGCGTTTGGCGCCGGCGCTGCTCGACTACTACCTGATCATCGCCATTCCGGTCGCCTTCCTGGTCACTGCAGCGATCGGCATCGCGCTCGAGGCCATTCTGCTGCGGCATCTGTATCGCCGGCCGCTGATGAGCCTGCTGGCCACCTGGGCTGTCAGCCTGTTCCTGATCAACATCGTCCGGGTAACGTTCGGCACCCAGAACCTCAACTTCACCACGCCGTTCTACGTCACCGGCGGCGTGCCGGTGATCGGCGACTTCATCTTCACCTGGAACCGGATGTTCGCGATCGCCTTCGCGGTGGCGACTTTGGCGCTGACCTGGGGCCTGATGCGGCTCACGCCGCTCGGCCTCAACATCCGTGCCGTCACGCAGAACCGCACCATGGCCGGCTGCATCGGCATTCCGGTTCGGCGCGTCGACATGCTGGCGTTCGGGCTCGGCTCGGGTCTCGCTGGGCTCGCCGGCCTGGCACTGGCGCCGATCTACAGCGTCAATCCGCAGATGGGGCAGAACTTCGTCATCGACAGCTTCATGGTCGTGGTGCTCGGCGGCGTCGGCACCATCGTCGGCACAGTCGTCGCCGCGCTCGGCATCGGCCAGATCAACGTGCTGATCGAGCCGCTGTGGGGCGCTGTCGCAGCCAAGGTGATCGTTCTCTTGATGATCATCGGCTTCCTGCAATGGCGGCCCGAAGGCCTGTTCGCCATCAAGGGCCGCCGCAAATGAAGCCACTGGCCGCCGACCGTCCGTTTCAGATCCTGCTCGCTATCGTATTGGCGGTCGCCGTGCTGCTCGCGGTGGCGACGCCGCTCGGGATCTCCACGTATCTCGCCAACGCCGTCGGTCAGCTCGCAGCCTTCGCCGTGCTGGCGCTCGCGCTCGATCTTATCTGGGGCTATCTCGGCATCCTGTCGCTCGGCCACGGACTATTCTTCGGCATCGGCGGCTACGTCGTGGCGATGCACCTGTTGAAACACTCCAGCGAAGTCACCGGCCGGGTACCGGACTTCATGCAGTTCATGGGGTGGTCGAGCTACCCGTTCTACTGGGCCGGGCTCGGCTTCTTTCCTTATGCGCTGCTGGTTGCTGCAGTGGTGACGCTGCTGATCTCCGGCGTGTTCGGCTACGTATCGTTCCGCTCGCGTGTCGGCGGGGTGTATTTCTCCATCATCACCCAGGCGCTGGTCTATGTCGCCATGCTGCTGATGTTCCGCAACGACACCGGCTTCGGTGGCAATAACGGCATGACGGGCTTTTCGGTGGTGTTCGGCTGGCCGATCGGCAGTAGCGGCGCGGTGATCG
>NZ_JBMDXE010000300.1:0-32630 GCF_048594845.1 Rhodopseudomonas sp.
CTGGGTGTGGGGGGGCGGGGCGCGCCGCTACCGCGCGCCCCCGGTATGGACGGGGAGGGGCGGTGCTAACGCATCTCGCCCCTGATCAAATCCGCCGCCTTCTCGCCGATCATGATGGTCGGCGCGTTGGTGTTGCCGCCGATCAGCGTCGGCATCACCGAGGCGTCGACGATGCGGAGGCCTTCGAGGCCGCGGACCTTGAGGTGCGGGTCGACGACGGCGGTGGGATCGTTCGCCGCGCCGATCTTGCAGGTGCCGACCGGGTGGTACACGGTGTCGACGCGGGCGCGCAGGATGGCGCGGATGTCGTCGTCGGTGCGGACGTCGGCGGTGAACAGGTCCTTCTGCTGCAAGGCGCGGAGCGCCGGCGTGTCCATGAGGCGCTGCGTCGTCTTGTAGCCGGCGACCATCGCTTCGAGATCGTCCACCTCGCCGAAGAAGTTCGGATCGATCCGCGGCGGCGCCAGCGGATCGGCGCTGGTGAGGCCGACGCTGCCGCGGCTCTTCGGGCGCAGCAGGCAGACATGGCAGGAGAAGCCCGTGCCCCAGTGCCGCTTGCGGCCGTGGTCGTCGACCATCGCCATGCCGAAATGCAGCTGGATGTCCGGGACGTCGAGGTCCGGCCGCGTCTTCAGGAAGCCGCCGCATTCGGCGAAGTTGGTGGCGAGCGGACCCCGGCCTTCGCGGCGATATTGCCCGATGGTCGACAGCAGCCGGCCGATGCCGGTGAAACTGGTCCCGGTGAAGTACGGCGCGTCGGACTGATAGGCGAAGATGAAGTCCGGATGGTCCTGCAAATTCTGCCCGACGCCCGGCAGATGATGCACCGTCGAGATGCCGTGCCGCTGCAGCATCTCGCCGTCGCCGACGCCCGAGAGTTGCAACAGCTGCGGCGTCTGGAACGCGCCGGAGGCGAGGATCACTTCGCGGCGGGCGCGCAGCTGCCGCGTCTCGTTGTCCTTGCGGAATTCGACGCCGACGGCGCGGCCGCCCTCGAACAGAATCCGCGTCGCCTGCGCGCCGGTCTCGACCCGCAGGTTCGGCCGCGTGCCCATATGCGGATGCACGTAAGCGCGCGCCGCACTCCAGCGCTCGCCCTCATGTTGCGTGAGCTGGTACAGGCCGAGGCCTTCCTGCTCCTCGCCGTTGAAGTCGTCGCGCACGCGGAACTGCGCCTCGCGCGCGGCCTGCAGGAAGATCTCGTGCACCGGATTGTCGGTGCGCAGCCGGTTCACATGCAACGGGCCGCTCTGGCCGTGATACGCGCCGTTGAATTCGGAATTGTTCTCCGAACGCTTGAAGTAGGGCAGCACGTCTGCATAGGACCAGCCGTCGGCACCGAGCTCGGCCCAGTGGTCGTAGTCCCATTTGTGGCCGCGGATATACACCATGGCGTTGATCGCCGACGAGCCGCCAAGCGCCTTGCCGCGCGGCTGATAGCCGATGCGGCCGTTCAGGCCCGGCTGCGGCACCGTCTCGAAATGCCAGTTGTTGAGCTTGCTCGGCACCATCAGCGACAGCGCGTAGGGCGTCTTCACCACCCAATTGTCGCCGGGACCGCCGGCCTCGAGCAGCGCCACGGACGTGCCGGGATCTTCCGACAGCCGCCCCGCGACCGCGCAGCCGCCCGAGCCGCCACCGACCACGACAAAGTCATGCGTCTCCGTCATCGTTTCCTCCTGGATCGTTCTTGTTAGTTAGCCGCGCCGGCTCTTCGTCCGGTCGCTGGTCGTCGGGTTTTCAGCTCATGACAGCCATCGCAGCACTTTCGACAGCCGCGCGATCTTGCCGCCGTAGGGCGGGTAGAGGTCGGCGAAGCGGTTGTAGGGCGAGCGATAGAACACCGGCTTGAGCTGGCTGAACGTATTGAAGCCCCATTCGCCGTGATACGCGCCGGTGCCCGAGGCACCGACGCCGCCCATCGGCTGGTTCTGCTGCGCGAAGTGCACCAGGCAGTCGTTGATGGTCACGCCGCCCGAGACGGTGCGGGCCAGTACCTCGTCGCGCGCTGCGTCGTCCTTGCCGAACCAGTACAGCGCCAGCGGACGGTCGCGGCCGTTGATGAAGCGGATCGCCTCGGCCGGATCGTCGACGCCGAGGATCGGCAGCAGCGGGCCGAAAATCTCTTCCTGCATGATCTTCATGTCGGGCGTCGCGCCGAGCACCAACGTCGGCGGGAATTTGCGCCGACCGCTCCAAGCCGGATCGTCGGCGGCGGCCGGCTGCAGCAGCTTGGCGCCCTGCGCGGCGGCGTCGTCGACCAGCCCCTTCAGCCGCGCATAGTGCCGGTCGGCGACGATCGAGGTGTAGTCGGTGTTGCCCGGATCGCTGCCGAACATCTGCCCCATGGCGGCACGGATCTTCTCCGCCAGCGGTTCGACCTGGTCGCGCGGCGCGAGCACGTAGTCCGGCGCGATACAGGTCTGGCCGGCATTCATCAGCTTGGCATAGGCGATCCGCGGCGCCACCTCGTCGAGATCGGCGGAGCGGTCGACGAGCGTCGGCGACTTGCCGCCGAGCTCAAGCGTCACCGGCGTCAGATTTCGCCCTGCGGCTTCGGCGACGATGCGGCCGACGCGCGTCGAGCCGGTGAACATCAGATGGTCGAACGGCAGCCGTGCGAACGCTTCGGCGATACCGTCCTCGATCCCGGTCACCACCATCTCGTCGGCGTCGAATTGCGCCGCGACGGTCTCCTGCAGCAGCCCCGAGAACGCCGGCGACAATTCGCTCGGCTTGATCATCACCCGGTTGCCCGCGGCCAGCGCCCCGATCGCCGGCGCGATGGTGAGCTGCAGCGGATAATTCCACGGCGCGATGATGCCGACGACGCCGAGCGGCTGCGGGATCAGTCGGTTTTGTCCCGGCCAGAACTGCAGCTCGGTCTTGACCTTGCGCGGCGCCATCCAGCGTTTGACGTGCTTGGCGGTATGCTTGATGTCGCCGAGCAGGCTGAGCGTCTCGGCGATCAGCGTCTCGGTTGCGCAGCGATGGCCGAAATCGGACGAGATCGCCTGCTCGAATCGCTTTTCGTTGTCGGTCAGCAGGCTGCGCAGCCGCGCCAGCCGGTCGAGCCGCTGCTCCAGCGTCGCCGGCGGGTCCGTGCGGGAGCGATCGAACATGCGGTGAAAGCTGTCGTGCAGGGCATTGGCCCCGAAGCCGGTCAACGGCTGGTCCATGGTGCGCTCCCAGGTTCGGCCGATGTTGATCATTTTGGCCGATTTTGTCGAAGTCTTGCAGGCGCGCGGCCGGCCCGCAACAGCATCCGGTTCCGGTCGTCATATAATCTTGAAAATCTGCGCCGCGGGGCTTCCCAAATCCCCCGTGCGTTGCTAGACACCCCTCGCGCCCCGGGCACTGCCCCGGGCCCCTTCTCAGGAAGCTTCCGGGAGGATCGATCGACGCCCTTGGGCGTTGATGGTCATCTGCTTTCTGAAGATCGCGCAAAGGTTTAACGCGGGATGGAGCAGCCCGGTAGCTCGTCAGGCTCATAACCTGAAGGTCGTAGGTTCAAATCCTACTCCCGCAACCAAATTGAACCCCGGTCCTCGCGGCCGGGGTTCTTTTTTGCGCGTTACTCGCCGGCCTTCGCCGCACCGCCTTTGCGCAGCAGATAAATATCCATCACCCATCCCTTCGCCTCGCGCACCTGCCGCCGGGTGCGGCTGATCTTGTCTGCGACGTCTTTCAGCGGGCCGGAGATCAGGACTTCGTCGGCGAGGCCGAGATTGGCGGCCCAGTAGATCTCGAGGTCGGCGGGATCGATCTTGGCGAAGGTCTCGTCGCCGTCGAGCATCACCACGGTGCTGTCGGCATCGATCGGCAGGCCGGCGGCGAGTTTGCGGCCGGTGGTGATGGTGATCGGTTCGCCGATGCGGTTGAGCGCAATGCGGTGGCGCGCGGCGAGCGCCTGCACGGCGGTGATGCCGGGGATGATCTCGTAGTCGATGTCTAAGCCCTGCGCGCGGAGGCGATCGAGGATGCGCAGCGTGCTGTCGTACAGCGTCGGATCGCCCCACACCAGAAACGCGCCGCAGCCGCCGTCGGCAAGTTCGCTGGTCAGCAGCGCCGCGTAGCGATCCGCGATGGCGGCGTGCCAGTCATTCACCACCGCACGATAATCGTCGCCGGCCGGCGCGCGCTGCGGGATGTCGATGCTGACGAAGCGCGCGCCCGGCGTTTTGATGAAGCGCCGGCAGATGTCTTCGCGCGCGGTCTTCAACTCCGCCTTCTCGGCGCCCTTGTCGGGCAGGAAGAACACGCTGGCGCGGTTCAGCGCCTCGACCGCCTGCAGCGTCAGATAGTTGGGATCGCCGGGGCCCATCCCGATCAGGAGAAGTTTGCGCATCGGTGAGGGTCCTTATTGCTGACAGGATGACCGGAAATCCCGGAAAATGCATAAAACGTAGAGGAGGTGATTCCATGAAAGAGTTGCTTGCGTCTTTTCCAAATTCGGAATTTGGAAAATTCTACGTTGTTTTGCTGTCATGCTGGTTTTTACTAATCGTCGGTACGATGGGGGCTGTTCTTTTCTCGGACAAGAATCGGATTCTGCAGAAAGAGCAGAACTACGTGAATTACTTCTTCCTTTCCCGGCGCAAAATGGCGGTCGTCCTCGTCTTCATGTGGGTGATCTACGTCATTGTTTGCCGGTTTTGGATTTTTGACAGCCCTGGCCAGACGCTATTAGCGGATCAAACAGTTCATCTCCCTCACCGATTTGAACCAGTCCAATTTCCGCACGCCAGTGCGCGCCGAGGAGTGACGATAGAGATGGGCGCGGCAACTAACCATGGCCCGCGATTGCCGCGACGCCGAGCAGCAGGCCGATCTGGGTGAGTTGTTCGGTGGCGCCGAGCACGTCGCCGACATAGCCGCCGATCAGCCGCGCGGCGGCCAGCGCCGGCAAGGCGCCGAGCGCCACCGCGCCGATCAGTCCGCAGGCGGCGGCGCCTGGCTCGGCGGCGATGAGCCACGCCAGCCCGAGCAGCGTCAGCATCACGGCGACTATTGCCTTCGCTGCATCGAATCGGCTGTCCGGATAGCTGAGCTTGGCGGTCGCGACGTTGCCCGCATAGGGCAGCGCCGACATCACCAGCAGAATGCCGGTGCGTCCGATGCTGTGCGCGGCGACCAGCGCGGCCACGCCCAGCCAGTGCGGCAGAGTCGCCAGCACCGAGATGCGCAGCACGACGCTGCCCATCAGCGTGATCGCGCCGTAGCTGCCGATCCGGCTGTCCTTGATGATGGTCAGCCGCTGCTCACGGCTGCGTCCGCCGAACAGCCCGTCGGCGGTGTCGGCGATGCCGTCCTCGTGCAGCGCGCCGGTGAGGATCACGCCGGCAAGCACAGCCAGCACCGCCGGCACGGTGCCCGACCAGATCGCCGAGGCCGCCAGCAGCACGCCGCCGCAGGCCAGGCCGATCAGCGCGCCGACGAGGGGAAAGTACTTCGCTGCCGGCAGCAGCCAGTCGTCGTCGAACGCGGCGCCGCGCGGCGCCGGCAGCACGGTCATGAACTCGACCGCGTTCAGGAAGGGACGCAGTTCGCGGGTCATGAGGACGGCCCGAGCGCGGCGAGGACGTCGGACAGATCCGCCAGCTCGGTCCGGATGCCGGCGGCGGCGCGCAGCAGCGGCACCGCCATCAGCGCGCCGGTGCCTTCGCCGAGCCGGAAGCCGAGATCGAGATAGGGCGCCGCGGTCATCGCATCGAGCAGCACCTTGTGGCCGCGCTCGGCGGAGCGATGCGAGAACACGCAATAGCCGAGCGCCGCCGGGTGCAGCCGCACCGCGACCAGCGCGGCGGCACTGGCGATGAAACCGTCGATCACCACCGGACGGCGTTTGGCCGCGGCGGCCAGCACGGCGCCGGCCATCATGGCGATCTCGTAGCCGCCGAATTCCGCCAGCACCTCGAGCGGCGCCACGGCGGCGGTGCGCGCGGCTGCCTTCTCGGCGACGGCGCGCTTGTGCGCAACGCCGGCCTCGTCGAGCCCCGCGCCGCGTCCGACGCAGTCGACGACCGGCGTGCCGGTGAGGCGATGCGCCAGCAGCGCCGCCGACGTCGTGTTGCCGATTCCCATTTCGCCGATGGCCACGATATCGACCCCGCCGTCGATCGCATCGGACACCAGCGCGATCGCGGCGCTGAGCGCGCGGCGGGCGTCGTCGATGCTCATCGCGGGCTCGCGGCTCGCATTGCGCGTGCCGTGGCCGATCTTGCGATCGATCAGTCCGGGATGCGGCGGCAGATCGGCCGCGATGCCCGCATCGACGACGCAGACTTCGGTGGCGGCGGCCCTGGCCAGCACGTTCATGCCGGCACAGCCCGACAGATAGGCGGCGACCATGGCTTGCGTGACGCTCGCCGGATAAGGCGACACGTTGTCGGCGGCGAGGCCGTGATCGCCGGCGAACACGAATACCATGGCGCGCTCGGCGCGCGGCGGAGCAGGGTGCCAGATCAGCCCGAGCTGAACGGCGAGATCCTCGAGCCGGCCCAGCGAGCCGGGCGGCTTGGCCTTGGCATCGAGGCGGTCGCGAAGCGAAGGTTCGAGCGAGCGATCGACGGCGGAGATCGACAGCGTCGCGAGTTCATCGAGCGGTGCGTGCATGGTGCGGATTCGGTCCGGCAGAATGGTTCGGATGCGGAGCGGACGACAGGACGGCGCGACAGGTCGCATTACGCGCGGCGTGACGGCGCGCGGCGCGGACGATCGGCGCGGCGATTGCCGGGACGGACTACGTCTGGAGCGGGTGCGGCATCGGAACGTCCTTCTTCGACCCACCGTCGAATGGCATTGCGTAGCTCTCCGGCCGGTCTCCTGGCTCGCGGATGTTGTCCCGATCGCCTTCCCGGGGCCGAAGAGATGGCCGCAGTGGCGGTGTGATCGGAGACGATCCGCTTACAGTTGCGGGGGCAGCCGCGGCCTCGGCGATCGCTCGCCTCACCGCATTCCCGTTTCACCCTTCCGCAGAAGGGCACCGAAGATGGCGGGACAAGAGCACGCCGCCCAGCCGGACGCAATGCCGGCCGCCGCCTGCGGGCGCCTTGTCAGACGAAGGTGCAACGGGTCGTCCGCGGTGCGCCGCGTCGCGGATTTTTGACGCACGAGCCGGTGCCTGCCCGGTCGTGACGCGCTATAAGGTCGCGCCCGGAGCGGGCCGCGGCCCGTAGCGGCGGCGGCGCCTCCGCCGGATCTCGGACAACTCCGCCAGATGGAAACCTGATCGCGTGAAATCGCTCGGCATCATCGTTCTGCTGGCCTTGGCGGTTTTCGCCTATGGCCTGTATTCCGACGTCACGCTGACGCGCTGCGTGCGCGGCACCGTCTCGGCCGCGCTCGGTCTTTGCGCCAGCGGCGAGTGAGCCGCTGCTGCCGGTCGCTCCGGTTTTATGAATCGTCGGACGAAGTGACGCGCGTCAGCGCCCCTCGAAAGTCCAGTTCTCGCCGCCGCAAAGCGAGCCGACGCAGCCTTCGACGTGCAGCGAGGTCGGGCCGGTGTGCGACAGGCTGGCCTCGTAGGTCTTGCCGTCGTCGGCATTGTAGATGTGGCCGGACCATTTGCCCTGCGACACCGGACGCATGTCGCCGAAGATCTGCAGACCGATCACCGGGCGCGAGGCGCGGGCCGGATCGGGATTCTTGTCGTCGATCTGCGGCTTGCCGGTGTTGGGATCGATCGGCTGGCGCAGCCACACGATCGTGCCGCACAGCGCCGCGCCGCAGCTCTTGATCCGCACCTTGGCGTCGCCGGCCTGCGTCAGCCATGTGCCTTGCGGGCCGGGCGCCGATTGCGCATTCGCGGCGGCAGGGGCCAGCACGGCGAACATCGCAGCGGCAAACAGTGCGGATCGGGTGGTCATCTATCCTCCAGGCATCGTCCAATGCGCCGCGCATGTCGTCGGTGCGGTGCAGCGCATGGAATAGCAGAGCCGCAGGATTCGTGGCAAAGGGATGGCGGACACAAGATGCGGAGCGTTGCGCGATTCACTTGACCCAGCGTGTCAGATGAATCGCCGTCACCGTCCCCAGCCCGTACACCACCATCGCGGCGGTCACGAGCGCGAACAGCGTCCAGGACGGCGCGCCGCTGGCCACCAGTGCGGTGCCGCCGATTGCCACCAGCAGCAGCCGCGCCGTCGCGGCCAGCACCGGGCCGCCGACCTTCGCGGCGCCCTGCGAGGCGAAGTACAGCGTCACGCCGAGCCCGAAGAACGGGAAGGCCGGTCCGGCCCAGTGGAAATAGGAATGCGCCGCCGCCGTCACCGCCGCATCGGTGGTGAACAGCGACACCCACAACGCCGGATGGATTGCCAGCACCAGGCCGATCACGCCGAGGATCAGCGCCGACGCTGCGCCGGAGGTCCACGCCACGCGCCGCGCCCGCGCCACCTGACCGGCGCCGACCGCCATGCCGACCATCGGGATCGAGGCGACGCCGACCGCGAAGGCGATCGGGATCAGCAGGAATTCCAGCCGCGAGCCGATGCCGTAGCCGGCCAGCGTCGCGGTGCCGTAGCTGGCGAGGATTTTGGTGAAGATCAGGATGGTCAGCACCGATTGCAGCGGCGCCAGGCAGGCCATCGCGCCGACCTTGAGGATGTCGACGAACATCCGCCGCTCGAACACGAAGCCGCGGAGGCGTAACTGCAGCCGCGCGCGTCCGCTCGCCATGTAGACGAACAGAAACACCATGCCGAGCGTCCACGCGACAAGCTGCCCCGAGGCGACGCCCGGCATGCCGAGCCGCGGCATCCCGAACAGACCGAGCCCGAACGTGCCGCCGATCGCGATCTGCAGAATCGCGACCACCAGCAGCGTTGCGGACGGCAGCACCATGTCGCCAGTGCCGCGCAGCACCGAGGCCAGCGTGTTGACCAGCCAGATCGACACCGCGCCGGAGAACAACACGATGGAGTAGCTGCACGCCTGTTCGACCACTTCGCCGCGGCCGCCGAGCAGCATGAACAGCGAGCGGCCGAACAGCTGCATCAGCAGTGTGAACAGCAGCCCGCCGCATAATCCGATGATCACCGCATGCAGCGCCAGTACTTCGGCGCGGGCGCGATCGCCGGCGCCGAGCGCACGGCTGATTGCCGAGGAGACGCCGCCGCCCATCGCGCCGGCCGACATCATCTGCGTCAGCATCGCGAACGGAAACACCAGCGCGATCGCGGCCAGCGCTTCGGTGCCGAGCCGACCGATATACGAGGTCTCGGCGACCGACACCGCGGCGGTGCCGACCATCGAGATGATGTTGGGAATCGCCAGCCGGGTCAGCGTCGGCAGGATCGGGGCATCGAGCAGCTGGTTCGGCGGCGGAGCGGGCAGTGGCGTCGTCGCCGGTGCATCGATGGTCATTGCGGCTCCCGCCCTTTGCGGTCCGCTCCCTCGATGGCGGCCCTTCATAATATTATGATCGACATGCCAAGCGGGCGCAAGCGGTCTGCCGTGCGTCCGGCGCGGATGTCACCAGGGCAAACCGCAGAGGTCGAGCGTGCCGCCGCGGATCTTGCGGCGCAGGTCGAGCTGCAGCGGAATGAGATCGCGTATCGGCGCCTTGCCGCCGCGCTGTTCGGCGAGCACCTCGCCGTCGTAGCGCTGCCAGCCGCGCGCGAGTAAGAAATCGGCCTGCTGATCGTTGCAGAACGACAGCCCGCAATCGATCGCCTCGTGGTCGCGTAGCGTCTGCACCGCGGCCCTCAGCGCGATCGCGCCGAACCCCTGCCGTCGGCTGTCGGCGCGCGTGACGAGGCTGCCAAGCCCGCCGACTTGGCACTTGCGGCCGTTCCAGCTGATGATCCGGATCGTCAGCCCGACATGGCTCACCAACTCGCCGTCCGACTCCACCAGCACCCGCAGCGTCGGATGGGCGATCTCCGGTCCGGTCTGCTGCGGCGTCGTCGCGCTGCCGGCCGGCCACTCCGATTCGAGCAGCGGTCGCACCATCGGCCATCCGCCCACGCCCGACAGAATGTCGATCTCGATACTCATCAGTTCTCCTGCGGCCAAAACCCCTGCGTTCTGTGCAGGACCACGATACCGGTTGCAAGGATGGTCAAACACCGCGTTTCAGGGCATGAGTATTCTCAAAATGACGTCACCCAGAGGAAATCGTCCTATGAAGGCAGCGGAGCTCACCTCTTTTCAGCGCTGGTCGATCCTGATCGGCGCGTCCGTGCTGCTCAGCCTGGCGATGGGCATGCGGCAGAGCTTCGGCCTGCTTCAACCTTCCGTGATCCGGGACGTCGGCATCACCAGCGCGGACTTCTCGCTGGCAACGGCGTTGCAGAACATCATCTGGGGTGTGACCCAACCGATCGTCGGCCTGATGGCCGACCGCTACGGCTCGCGCTGGGTGATGCTCGGCGGCGTGGTGATCTACGCGGCCGGCCTCGTGCTGATGATGATGGCCGACTCGGCGCTGACCTTCACGCTCGGCTGCGGCGTCTGCGTCGGCATCGCACTGTCCTGTACCGCCTCGAGCATGACGATGACAGCGACCTCGCGCACCGTGTCGCCGGCCAAGCGCAGCGTCGCGATGGGCGCGGTGTCGGCGGCGGGTTCGCTCGGCCTGGTGCTGGCGTCGCCGCTGGCGCAGACGCTGATCACCACCTCGGGCTGGCAGATGGCGCTGGTCGGCTTCCTCGGCCTCGCCGCGGTGATGCTGCCGTCGGCGTTCTTCGCCGGCCGTTCCGACAAGATCGACATCGACAAGGCCGACGACAGCGAACGGTCGGCCGGCGAAGTCGTGCAGTCGGCGCTCGGTCATTCCGGCTTCATGGTGATGGCGATCGCGTTCTTCGTGTGCGGGCTGCAGCTCGTGTTCATCACCACGCATCTGCCGAACTATCTGGCGATCTGCGGCCTCGATCCGTCGCTCGGCGCCAGCGCGCTGGCGACCATCGGGCTGTTCAACGTGCTCGGCTCCTACGTTTTCGGCTGGCTCGGCGGCCGCTATCCGAAGCAGTATCTGCTCGGCGGCATCTACATCGTGCGCTCGCTGGCGATCGCGGCGTATTTCTACTTCCCGGCCTCGGCGACCACCACGCTGGTGTTCGCCGCGGTGATGGGCGCGCTGTGGCTCGGCGTCATTCCGCTGGTCAACGGCCTGGTCGCGCAACTGTTCGGGCTGCGCTACATGGCGACGCTCACCGGCATCGCCTTCCTCAGCCACCAGGTCGGCTCCTTCATCGGCGCCTGGGGCGGCGGCATGATCTATGATCGCCTCGGCAGCTACGATCGCGCCTGGCAGGCCGCCGTGCTGATCGGCCTGATCGCCGGCACCGCCCAGATGCTGATGAACGTCCGCCCACCCCGCCGCCGCGAAGAACTGGCCGTGCCAGCGACGGCGTAGGGGCCGGCGAAGACACGTTCAGTACGACATGCGGCGTGTCGAGTAGTCGATCCGTTCACCACGTTCGTCAGGGCCGGGCTCGTCCCGGCCATCCACGCCTTCGACTGCGTGGCCCCATCCTTCGAGACGCCCGGCTCTGCCGGGCCCCTCAGGATGAGGACTCAGTGAGTCCGGCTGGGCCCGCTCGCTAAGGCGCAGTGCGCTCCGGTAAGATCACGCCATTGCCGGTAACCGCTTCAGTCTGCTGCGCATCTCGCGCCAAAAACAGTGCTGCGACAGACTGTTGCAATTCAGAATAGATATTGGGTCCTTCCGCGGAACCTTCTATAAGGGGCCTCGTTAAGTCGATGCCCCCCACCATTGTGGAAATGATGACCCATGACCTTCACGCTTCCTGAATTGCCGTACGCCTACGACGCGCTCCAGCCGTACATGTCGAAGGAAACGCTCGAATATCACCACGACAAGCATCATCAGGCCTATGTCACCAACGGCAACAACCTGCTGAAGGGCACCGAATTCGAGGGCAAGTCGCTCGAGGAAATCGTCAAGGGCTCGCTCGGCAAGAACGCCGCGCTGTTCAACAACGCGGGCCAGCACTACAACCACATCCACTTCTGGAAGTGGATGAAGCCGAATGGCGGCGGCACCAAGCTGCCCGGCGCGCTGGAAAAGAAGATCAACGAAGACCTCGGCGGCCTCGAGAAGTTCAAGGCCGACTTCGCGGCGGCCGGTGCCGGTCAGTTCGGTTCGGGCTGGGCCTGGCTCTCGGTCAAGAACGGCAAGCTCGAGATCTCCAAGACCGCCAACGGCGAGAACCCGCTGGTGCACGGTGCCACGCCGATCCTCGGCGTCGACGTCTGGGAGCACTCCGACTACATCGATTATCGCAACCGCCGTCCCGACTATCTGAAGGCGTTCGTCGATAATCTGATCAACTGGGAATACGTCGAAGAGCTGTACTCGAAGGCGTAAGCGCCGCGGCTCAATCACCGATTGAAATCGAAAAGGCGGCCTCGCGGGCCGCCTTTTCTTTTGATCGCGGCGCCTCTTGCGAGCGCCGCCAAGCTGCGTCACAACGCCCCGCCGGCCTCGCAACGCGGAGAGACGTGGAATGGTTTATCTGCTCGTATTCCTCGGTGGCGGACTGGGGACGATGCTGCGTCACCTGGTCAATACGGTGAGCGCCAGGATGTTCGGAACGGCGTTTCCGTATCACACGTTCTTCATCAACGTGTCGGGCTCTTTCATCATGGGGCTGATCGCCGGCTATTTCGCCTTCAAGGCCGGCTCGCCGCAATCCGTTCGGCTGTTTCTGATGACCGGCATCCTCGGCGGCTACACCACCTTCTCGGCCTTCTCGCTCGACGCCGCGCTGCTCTACGAACGCGGCGCCGTCGGCCTGGCGTTTCTGTATGTGCTCGGCTCGGTGAGTCTGGCGATCGCCGGCCTGTTTGCCGGCATGGCCCTGATCCGCGCGATCACCTGAGCCGCGGCGCGATCGCGACGAAGCGAGGCCCCTCCGTCATTGCGAAGAGCCAATTTTTCTTCGTCCTTGCGAGCGAAGCAATCCATGCCACATGCTTGGCACTGGATTGCTTCGCGGAGCCTGTCATCGGGCCGGCCGAAGGCCGGACCCGGTGGCTCGCAATGACGGGGAGAGGCCTTCGCTAATCCCGGTGCGTTACTTCGCCAACGTGTGCAGCAGAAACGTCAGCGCCGTGTTGGCGAACACGTGCATGTTGTCCAGCCGATCCGCGCTCGCGGTCTCCAGCGTCATCACCGCATGCGCTGGTCCGGCGACGGCGATGCAAGTGTGGCCGGCGGCGTCGCCGTAGCGGTTGCCACCGGGGCCTGCCGCGCCGGTCTCCGACAGCCCCCAGTCGGCGCCGAGCCGGCCGCGGATCTGGCTGGCCAAGAGTTCGGCATAGGGCTCGGAGGACGACCGCACGCCCTCGACCTTCATGGCGGCATCGGGAATATCCATCAGCACACGCCGCGCCTGCCGCGTGTACACCACCGCGGAGCCGAGGAAGTAAGCGGACGCGCCGGGCACCGCGAGCAGCGCCGCGGCGATCAACCCGCCGGTGGAAGACTCCGCGACCGCAATGGTTTGCTTCTGCGCGATCAGCCGGATCGCGACCTTCTCTGCCAGCGGCAGCAATTCCTTCATCGGCGTATCTCTCCCGTGTTGGTCGCCGCCAGCAGCCATTGGCGAAACGCCGAGAGCTTGGGCGAATCCGCGCTGGCCTGGGGCGACACCAGATAGAATCCCCACTCGGCTGGCAACGTGATCTTGAACGGCACCACCAGGCGGCCCTTCGCGATGTCGGTCTCGACATAGGACGTGCGGCCGATCGCGACGCCGAGGCCGTCGATCGCGGCCTGCACGGTCATGAAGGCGACGTCGAACCACAGCCCGGGTTGCTTGGACGTATCCGGCGGCAGGCCGGCCGCGGTGAGCCACAGCCGCCAGTCGTCACCATAGCCGCCGCTGGTGTGCAGCAGCGTATGTCTGGCGAGATCCTGCGGCCGTTTCAGCGGTTTGCCGCCGGCGAGCAGCGCCGGGCTGCACACCGGAAACAATTCGTCCGCCATCAGCCAGTCGGCGCGCAGCCCCGGCCACCGGCCGCGGCCGTAGCGGATGCCCGCATCGACCTCGTCGCGCGCGAAGTCCACCAGCGCCGTGGACGTGGTGATCCGCACGTCGATGTCGGGATGCGCCTCCTGAAACGACGGCAGCCGTGGCAGCAGCCATTTGGCGGCGAGCGACGACAGCGTGCTGACGGTGAGGATGCGGGCGCTGTCTTTGCGCAGCAGCCGGTCGGTGGCGAGCCGCAGGTCGTTGAAAGCGGCGCGGATGCCGGGAAGATACTCGCGCGCCTGCGGCGTCAGCGCCAGCGTCCGGTTCTGCCGCACGAACAGCTTCAGCCCGAGCTCCTGCTCCAGCCGCTTGATCTGGTGGCTGATCGCGGTCTGCGTGACGTTCAGCTCGGCGGCCGCGAGCGTGAAGCTGAGATGCCGCGCGGCCGCCTCGAAAGCCCGCAGGCCGTTGAGCGAGGGCAGGCGAGCTGTCATCGGACCTCCCGTCGCATGACATTATCTCATCTAAAGCGGGCCGGAATGTCGTTTGTCATTGCGGCGCAGCACGCCGATATTTCCTCCTACATCCTATGAAGTGGAGGCGACGATGTCCATCTGCACTGACCATTCGATGATAAATCATCATGTGGGCGTTCTGGCGCAATTCGCCGAGAAGGTTCGGCTGTGGCGCCAGCGGCACTCCGAGCGGGACAGCCTGGCGCATCTGTCGGAGCGCGACCTGCACGACGTCGGTCTGTCGTGGAGCGAAGTGATGGTCGAGGCCGAGAAGCCGTTCTGGCGTGCCTGACCGACGTGGAGCAGCCGCCATGAGCGTCGATCTCGACCATCCGGCTCGCTACACTGACCAGCTGCGGCTGAAATCCGGCGTCGCGCTGACGCTGCGCTTCGCCGGACTCGACGACGGCGACCTGTTGCAGGATTACTTCCGCGCGCTGTCGCCGGCGTCGCGCTACAGTCGGCTGATGGGCGCAGCGCCGGAGCTGCCGACCGGACAACTCGTCCGGTTCCTGCGGCTCGGTGAAGCCGACGCCTACACGGTGCTGGCGACGCTCGCCAACGATGACGGCGAAACCGCCGTGGCTGAGCTGCGCTACGTGCATCACCAGGACGAACAGGCGGTCGAGTTCGGCGTCTCGGTGCACGATCGCTGGCAAGGACAAGGCATCGGCGCCGCGCTGCTCGCCAACCTCGAATGCCGCGCCGCCGCGCTCGGCGCCGAGCAGATCTACGGCGATACGCTGCGCTCCAATGCCGGCATGATCGGGCTCGCCCGCAACAGCGGCTATGAATTCGCCGCCTCGTCCGACTGGAAGCAGACGCGTTTCGTCAAGCCAGTGAACTACGCACCGCAGGCGATCCCCTGCGCCAGTTGGCGGTTTGCGGCGCTGCGGAACGAACGCGCGCAGGCGGCCGGTTAGACAGCGCTGTTCCCCGGCACATCTGCGCATTCCGCGTGATGGAATCTGGCGCGTTCGCATTTGCTGTCCGCCTTGCTTTGTGGCTCACTTGCAATCGGCCGTTTGTTGATCGGCCGATGACGCACGACCACAGAACGAGAAGCAGATGGCAGGAAACACCCAAGCCGCGCGCGCGGCGACGCCCGGCAATGCCGCGCACCTGATCGCGCCCGACACCAGCGGCCTCAATTTCTATCGCGCCGATCCGTCGCTGGCCGATCTGTTGCGCATCCATCTGCCGGCCGATCTGGTCGCGCACCTCGAGCCGCATCTCGACCGGCTCGGCGAACTCGCCGGCGGTCCGCTCGACGAGTGTGCGCGGCTCGCCGATCGCCACACGCCGATCCTGCATCAGCGCGACCGCTTCGGCCGCGATGCGCAATATGTCGAGTATCACCCGGCCTATCGCGAACTGGAGAACGCCGCGTTCGGCGCCTTCGGCATCCATGCGCTGTCGCACCGCAAGGGCATCATGGGCTGGCCGGACGTCTACCCGGTCACGGCCAAGCACGCCTTCACGCTGCTGTTCAACGAAACCGAATTCGGCATGGGTTGCCCGATCAACGTCACTGACGGCTGCGCCAAGCTGCTATCGAAATTCGGCGATGCTGCGCTGAAGGCGAAGTATCTCGATGGCCTGACCCAGACCGACATGAGCAAGCTGACCCAGGGCGGTCAGTTCATGACCGAGAAGGAGGGCGGCTCCGACGTCGGCACGCTCACGACAGTCGCTGTGTCCGAAGGCGATCACTGGCGGCTCTACGGCGAAAAATGGTTCTGCTCCAACGCCGACGCCAAGGTGGTGATGCTGCTGGCGCGGCCGCAAGGCGCCGGCCCCGGTACACGCGGCGTCGGCCTGTTCCTGATGCCGCGCGTCCTCGACGACGGCACGCCTAATCACTATCGGATCGTGCGACTGAAGGACAAGCTTGGTACACGCTCGATGGCGTCCGGCGAGATCAAGCTCGAAGGCGCGATCGCCTATGCGGTCGGCAAGCTCGACCGTGGCTTCGTGCAGATGGCCGAGATGGTCAACTCATCACGCCTCTCCAATGGCGTGAAGTCGACCGCACTGATGCGCCGCGCCTGGCACGACGCCATCACCGTCGCGAAAAATCGCGTGGTGTTCGGCAGCCGCATCGTCGACCTGCCGCTGGCGAGACGCCAACTGATGAAGATCCTGCTGCCGACCGAGCAGGGAATGTCGATCAGCTTCCTCACCGCCGACGCGCTCGACCGCGCCGAGGCCGGCAGTCAGGACGCCGCAGCGCTGCTTCGCATTTTGACTCCGACTCTCAAGTTCCGTGCCACCCGCGATGCCCGCAAGGTCTGCGGCGATGCGTTGGAAATGCGTGGCGGTATCGGTTACGTCGAGGAATTCGCGACTGCGAGGCTGTTGCGCGATGCGCATCTCGGGTCGATCTGGGAGGGCACCGGTAATATCGTCGCGATCGATGCGCTCAAGCGCGCGATCGGTCGTCACGGCGCGGAGTCGGCACTTGCCGCTGATTTGCACGCGCGTCTGGACGATGCCACAGGTTTGCCTCAAGCCTGGAGCGACCGTTTGCGGGGCCTGATCGACCGCGCGATCGGCTTCGCCCGCGAGGTGGCGGGGCACGCCGAGAACGAGTCCGACGCCCGCCGCGCCACCAGCTCGCTGTATCACGTCGCCAGCGCCGTCTCGCTCGCCTGGGAGGGCGCCAAGATCGACGCGATGCGGGGCGACGCGCGCCGCGCATTGCTGTCGCGCTTAGTTGTCGAGCATCGGCTGTATCAACCCGACCCATTCGCGCGCCAGGACGGACAGCTCGAGCTCGCGATCGCCGACCATCTGCTCGGCGACCGCAGCGCGTCGATGCAGGAGATTGCGCCGCTACTGACAGCGTAGCGCTGAACACAACGTCTCATCTCGTCATTGCGAGGAGCGAAGCGACGAAGCAATCCAGAGGCCGCGAGCACAGGGCTGGATTGCTTCGCCTTCGGCTCGCAATGACGGGGAGAAACGCAGGAACGCACGAGGCAACAGACCACGTCGTAACAATAAACAACAAAGGGAAACGCCGATGAAGGCCGCCGTTCTGCACGAAGTCAACAAGCCGCTGATCATCGAGGATGTCAGCGTGCCGAAGCCCGGTCCGCGAGAGGTGCTGATCCGCACGGCGGTGGCCGGGCTGTGCCACTCCGATCTGCACTTCATGGAAGGGTTGTATCCGCACCCGCTGCCCGCCGTGCTCGGCCACGAGTCGGCCGGGATCGTCGAGCAGGTCGGCTCCGACGTCAGCTATGTGCAGCCCGGCGATCACGTCGTGACCTGTCTGTCCGTGTTCTGCGGAACCTGTGATAACTGCTCGACCGGACGCCCCGTGCTGTGCACCGACACCACGGTGAAGCTGCCGCCCGGCGCTTCGAACCGGCTGTCGTGGGGGCGCTCCGAGAAGCTGCACCAGTTCCTCAATCTGTCGTCCTTTGCCGAGCAGATGCTGGTACACGAAAATGCGATCGTGAAAATCCGCCGCGACATGCCGCTCGATCTCGCAGCGCTGATCGGCTGCGGCGTGATCACCGGCTACGGCGCGGTCGCCAACACCGCGAAGGTCGCGCCCGGCGAAACCGTCGCGGTGATCGGCTGCGGCGGCGTCGGCATGGCCGCGATCAACGGCGCCGAGATCGCCGGCGCCGGCCGCATCATCGCGATCGATACCAATCCGGCCAAGCTGCAGCTCGCCACCAAGCTCGGCGCGACCGACGTCGTCGATCCGGCCAATGGCGACGTGGTGCAGCAGGTCCGCGAGCTAACTAAAGGCGGCGTGCACCACGCGTTCGAAGTGCTCGGCCGCAAGGAGACCGCCGAGCAGGCCTTCGCCATGCTGGCGCCCGGCGGCACCGCCACCATCGTCGGCATGATCCCGTTCGGCCAGAAGATCGAACTCCACGGCTTCGACTTCCTGCGCGAACGCCGCATTCAGGGCTCGTCGATGGGCTCGAACCATTTCCGCGTCGACATGCCGAGGCTGGTCGACTTCTATCTGCGCGGCCGGTTGCATCTCGAAGACTGGATCTCGGCCAAGCTGACGCTGGCCGAGATCAACGATGGGTTCGCTGCGATGAAGGCCGGCAAGACCGTGCGCAGCGTGATCATGTTCGACGCGTAGTCCCCGATCAGTCCACGAAGGCTTTCGGCGGCGTGAAGCCGCCGAATTCGCGCTCGATCAGTTCGGCGAGTTTCAGCGGCGTGCGGTCTTCCAGCCAGGGGCCGACGATCTGCACGCCGACCGGCAGGCCGTCGCTCGATTGAGTCACCGGGATCGCTGTCGCCGGCAGACCGGGCAGGGTGGCGATGCCGGGCCACACCAGCTGATCGACATAGGGATGCGGCTGGTTGTCGATCAGGATGCGGCGCTCTTCCTGCGGCTCGTGATGATCCTGCGGATAGGCCGGCGTCGGCATCACCGGGCAGATCACCGCGTCGAACGACTTGAATAGCTCGCGCCATTGCGCGCGCAGGCCGGTGCGGCGGCCGTCGGCAATCACCCAGTCGCGATGGCTCAGCACCATGCCGCGCAGGCGTTCGGCGCCGAGGCTGTCGTCGGCCGCGTCGAGCTTGGTGACGGCGCTCTGCACATCCGCGAGAACATCCGGCGCAAAGCTCGCCGCGAGGAACGACAGCAGCATCCGCATGTACACGCGCGACGTCTCGGCGAGATCGGGCAGCAGCGGCGACTGACGCGTGACGCTGACGCCGGCCTTCGTGAGGTTGGTCGCCAGCGTCTCGAGGGCGCCGCGCACGCTCGAGCCGGTCGGCAGCAGCGGATGCTGATCGAGCAGCAGCACGCGGAAGTCCTTCAGCGCGGTGTGACGAGCGGCCGGCAGGTCGAGCTTGTAGCCGACGCCGTCGAAGATCGGATCAGGCCCCGCGATGACGTCGAGCAGCAGCGCGAGATCCGTCGCGGAGCGCGCCATCGGCCCGATCACCGACAGATCGCGGTTGGACGGCAGCGGCGGCAGCCCCGGCGGCGTGTGGCCTCGCGCCGGACACAGCGCGAAGGTCGGCTTGTGCGCATAGATGCCGCAATAATGGCCCGGCACGCGCAGCGAGCCGCCGATGTCCGAGCCAAGCGACAACGCGCCGAAGCCCGCGGCCAGAGCCGCTGACGAGCCGCCCGACGAACCGCCTGGAGTGCGCGACAGGTCGTAGGGATTGTTAGTGGTGCCGTAGATCTCATTGTAGCTCTGCCAGTCGGCGAGCGCGACCGGCACGTTGGTCTTGCCGAGGATGACGCCGCCCGCCGCGCGCACCCGCTCGATGGCCAGTGCGTCCGTCTCGGCAACGAAGTTCTTCTGTTCGGGGAAGCCCCAGGTCGTCGGCAGCCCGGCGACGTTGAAACTTTCCTTTACTGTCATCGGAACGCCGAGCAGCGGCTCGCGGCCGCCACGCGACAGTGCGAGATCGGCGGCGCGCGCCGTCTGCAAAGCGCGGTCGAAGTCGCGGACGCAGATGGCGTTGACTTTGCCGTCATGGCGCTCGATCCGCTCGATCGTCTCCTGGGTCAATTCGACGGCCGAGACTTTCTTGGCCTTCAAGGCGGCACTGAGTTCAGTGGCGGTGGCGAAGCTCGTTTGCGATGTCAAAGTGGTCACTCCCGATGGCGTTGATAGCGTATCGCATGCCGCCGAGTTCAGTGCAAACGCCTCGCACGAGCGCAGATTTTCCTGTTGTTGAGAATCTTTCGCGCGCGATTCTGCGTATTTCAGTCTTGGGTCGTGCGCGGCAGCGTTCAAACTAATTGACGTTTGATTTGAATCGATGATGATAGTTAGCTGTAAATGATCTGGTTAATAATCGTGCGATGCTGATGATTCGAGATAGCGAAATCGGCGGCATCAATGACATGCGGCGGGCGGCTATTTCTAGATAGTAACGATTTTCGTTACTCGTGCCGTCGGCCGTTCCATAACAAGTCATCATAAAAATCTGACGAATGTGGGAGGAAGCTGTGACCAAAACGACGCGTGAAGTGTGTCTTGGAGAAGTATCTCGCCGCGACATATTCAAGGTCGCTGCCGGTGCCGTTGGCGTGGCCGCGATTGCGGGTTGGGGCGGCGGCGAAGCGTTGGCGGACAACAAGATGGCCAAGACGGCCGCTCAATACCAGGCGTCTCCGCACAACGGCCAAAGCTGCGGAAAGTGCGCGAACTACATCGCCGCATCGAGCTCCTGCAAGGTTGTCGATGGGCCGGTGAGCGCCAACGGCTGGTGTTCTTTGTACGCCCAGAAGGGATAGGCGGCCTGCCTGCTCCGAAGGGCTCTTGACGATCTGGTGTCGACCGCGGCTCGCCAGCGGCGGTCGACATCGCAAGTTATATTGGGGGTGAATTTGAAGAACGTTGCGCATTTGAGGCAGTTGAATTGCGTGGTCAGTGTAGTTGCGCTGCTCGCTGCGGTCGTCGCGGCCGGAGCCGCACTGCTGGCGACGACGCCCGCAGCCGAGGCACTGCCGCTGTTTGCGCGTCAGACCGGACAGCCGTGCGGCAACTGCCACACCGACGTGCTCGGCCTGACGCCATTCGGCCGTCGCTTCAAGCTCGGCGGCTATACGCTCGGCGGTGGTCCTTTCCGTAAGACGCTGTTTCCGATCCCCCCGTCCGGCAAAGTGTTCGCGACCGTCGGCGATCTCGACAGTGTTCTGGTCCCGGGCAATGCATCCAAGGATGCGGTCGCCGAACTGCGCTCTTATGCCGATACGGTCGGGCCCGGCGAGCAGGGTCGAAGCCAGCCGAAGGGCGGAGCGCAGCAGGCGATCGAGAAGAGTTTCGCCGCCGTTCAGCCGCAGGCCGATGAGGAGCGCGGCTGGTTTCCGCCGGTCGCGGCCATGGTGATCGCCGGCTATACGCGCACCCAGGCGCCGGACTCCAACTGGACCTCGGGCGTCAACCACTGGAACGCCAACGACAATGTCGGCCTCGCTCAGGCCAGCCTGTTTGCTGGCGGCGCGATGAGCGACAATGTCGGCGTCTTCGCCCAGCTCACTTATGGTTTCCCGGCGATCGCCGATGCGACCGGACGTTGGAGTTGGGACAACGTCGACATCCGTTACGCGGGCACGGGCCAGATCGGGGACACCGACGTGCTGTTCGGCATCACCGCCCACAACAATCCGACCGTGCAGGACGTCTGGAATACAGCACCGGCCTGGACGCATCCGTACTTCACCACGCAGCTCGGCTTCACCGGCCCGACGACCACCACGGTGATCGACGGCCAATATGGTCAGCGTGTCGGCGGTCTCGGCGGCTATCTGTTCATCAACGATCAGCTCTATCTGGAGGCGACGGGCTACAAGACGCTGGGCGTCGCCGCAGCGACGCGCCTCGGCGCCGATCCGCTCGGCAGTCTCGGCCAGATCGCGGGCGTGGCGCCCTACGGTCGGATCGCACTCGAGCAGCGTTTCGGCGATCACAATCTGATGGTTGGTGGATTTGCCAGCCGCTTCGAGATCGCCCCCTGGTCGGTGGCCGGCGTGCCGGTGCCGTTCGACCTGACCGGCAATCCGGCCGACGCTCCCTACGCCCTCACCAACAAGTACACGGACTTCGGCGTCGACACCCAGTATCAGTATCGCGGCGACGATTACTGGGTGATCTGGAAGGCGGCCTATATTCGCGAGGAACAGCGCTACGATGCCGGCTATGTCGGTGCCGCGACGCCCGCCAACCTCACCAACGCGCTGAATACGTTGCGGGTGAGTTCGACGGTCGCAATCGGGGGCGACAACCGCGTCGTCGCAACGGGGCAGTATTTCCGGACCTGGGGCTCGCCCGATGCGGGGCTGTACGGGCCGACCGCGACGGATCCGAACTGGGGCACCGTGCCTGATACGACCGGCTTCATGGCGGAGTTGGCCTATCTGCCGTTCGGCACCGGCAAGGCGCCGTATTGGCCGTGGTTCAACACCCGGGTCGGAGCGCAGTACTTCTACTACACGAAGTTCAACGGCGACACCCTGACGCCGCACGACAAGAACACCTTCATTCTCTACTCGACCATTCTGTTCTGACAGTCGCGCCGCGCGGTTCGCGCAATACGACGGTGAGAGCAGGCGGCGCCGGAAGATCGGCCCGCGGATCGGGTGGGTTCTGCCGACGTGTCCGGCCGAGCAGGCCGGACGGAGTCTCCCTAGACTTGAAGCTCCGGCTTCGGCCGGAGCTTTCTTTATTTTGCGGAGCGGGAAGGCGCGAAGCCGTGGCGCTTCCGATTCTCGACGGCCCGCTGCAGGGCGTCAGCCGCCGCGGAAGTTTTGCGGGGTGAAGTCGATATCGAGCACTTTCCACTCCTTGTACTTGTCGGCAGGCAGCATGGAATAGGGCTGGCACTCGGTCAGCGCCTGAATGGCGCCTTTCATAAGAGCCGGCCCTTTCGTCGAAGCACTGGCCTCGATTACGAACGGCTCCTGGGCCAGCCGCCCGTCGGGTAGCAGCGGCACGCGCAGAATGATCCTCACATTGTCGGAGGGCGTGACGCCGGCCGGCAGTGCGGCGCAGGACTTCAGCTTGCGGCGCAGGGCGGCGATCGCCTCGGCGCTGATGTCGGCGGCAAGTTCGGCCGGGGCGTCGAAGGTGGGATCGGCCGGCAATCCCAGCGCAACCGAGTATTTCACGGTGAGATCGGGCTCCTGCGGAATCGCCGGAGGAAACGCCGCCGGTGCGCCGCTTGACGCCGACATCATTTGCGATGGCGCCATGGCCTGTTGCGGCGGGGGCTCCGATTTGGCGGGAGCCTCGGCCTTCTGGGGCTGCGGGTCCAATTTGGCAGGCTCGGGAGGAGGAGGCTCGGGCTTGGCTTGGTCCCGCTTCGGAGGCTCGGCGGCAGCTGGATCGGATTTGGCTGGTTCGGGCTTGGCGGCTTGCGCACCGGCCGGTTCAGGGGCTGCGGGCTTGGCGTCGGCGGCCGGAGTCTCGCTCGGCATGTCCAGAGCCGGCTTGATGTCAGGCTTCGGTGCGGGCTCGGGCGGCGCCTCGTCGGCGGTGACGACATCCACCTCGACCCGCTGCTCCGGCACGTCGGCAAACGGCCTGACTTCGGCCAGCAGCAACACGGCCGCGACCAGCCCGAGATGAGCCAGAACGGAGACGGACAGGCCGGAGCGAAGCTTGGCGAACGAGATCATCAGAGGACCGGGGCGAGACGCTTGCCGGACAGCATAGCGCTTCGCCCACGGTCGATGGACTCTGATTTGTGCCTGAACGCGGGGGCGTCAGAACACCAATTGTCCGGCGGTGAACGCCAGGATCAGGAACAGCACGAACAGCGCGAGGGCGAGCACGAATAGGATCTTCGAGATTCGAGCGGCACCGGCAGCGATATTGGTGAAGCCGAAGAAGCCGGCCACCAGCGAGATGACCAGAAAGATGATAGCCCATTTCAACATGTTCGATTGCTCCCAGCGCCCTTCCGGCCCGTGACGGGACGGCTTCCTCGAGCGCGCTGCACGAACAAACGCCGCGGGCTTCGGTTCCCGCGGCGTTATCAGTTCTAGTTCCCTGCGAAGCGGGGAGATGCTGCAACCTGTTCAGGCAGTCGCAGCCTCCCTGGGGGCTCAGGCCGCGGCGGCTTCCTTCTTCGGCCAGTAGCGATCCTTGAGGTGACGCTTCACCAGCTTGCCGGTCGGCGTGCGCGGCAACTCGGTTTCGAAGTCGATCGAGCGCGGGCACTTGATCGGTGACAGATGCTCGCGGCAGAAGCCGATCAGCTTGGCCTCGAGATCCTTGCCGGGCGTGACGCCTTCGCGCGGCTGCACCACCGCCTTGACCTCTTCGCCCATCTCCTCGTTCGGCACCCCGAACACCGCGACGTCGGCAACGTCGGGATGGGTCAGCAGTACGTCCTCGGTCTCCTGCGGATAGATGTTCACGCCGCCGGAGATGATCATGTAGCTCTTGCGGTCGGTGAGATACAGGAAGCCTTCGTCGTCGAGATAGCCGACGTCGCCGAGCGTCGACCAGCCCTTGTCGTTGTAGGCGTTCTTCGTCTTGTCCGGATCGTTGTGGTAGCTGAACGACGGCGCGTCGGCGAAATACACGGTGCCGATCTCGCCGATCGGCTGTTCGTCGCCGGTTTCGTCGAGGATCTTGATGGTGCCGACCACGGCCTTGCCGACCGTGCCGCGATGCGTCAGCCATTGCTGCGAGGTCGAGACGGTGACGCCGTTGCCTTCGGAGCCGGCGTAGTACTCGATCAGGATCGGGCCCCACCACTCGATCATCTTGGCCTTGACGTCGACCGGGCAGGGCGCGGCGGCGTGGATCGCGCCCTTCAGCGTCGACACGTCGTAACGGGCGCGGACGTCGTCGGGCAGCTTGAGCATGCGCACGAACATCGTCGGCACCAACTGCGACTGCGTGACCTTGTACTTCTCGATCAGCGCCAGGAACTGTTCGGCGTCGAAATGCTCCATGATCACCGAGGTGCCGCCGAGCGTCGTCGCCATCATGTTGAAGCGCAGTGGAGCGGCGTGATACAGCGGCGCCGGCGACAGATAGATGCTCTCAGCATTCATGCCGCACATCTTCTCGCACAGCAGGCGCAGGAACGGGCTCGGCACGTCGATGGCGTTGCCTTCGAACTCCCGCTTGATGCCCTTGGGACGGCCGGTGGTGCCCGACGAGTACAGCATGTCGTAGCCGGCGACCTCGTCGGCGATCGGGGTGGTCGGCTGGGCGCCGGCTTCCTTGTCCCAGGAGCGGAAGCCCGCGGCGGGCTGGTCGACCATGAAGAACTCGACACCCTTTGAAGTGCCGACCAGCGGGGCGATCGCGTCGGCGCCTTGCGGCGACGTGATCACGACCTTGGCGCCGCAATCCTGCACGATGTAGGCGATCTCGTCCTTCTTGAGATAGCGGCTGATCGCCGTGTAGTAGAGCCCGGAGCGCTGGGCGGCCCAGCAGATCTCCATGAATTCGAGCCGGTTCTCCATCAGCAGCGCGATGTGATCGCCAGCCTTCAGGCCCAGCGACCGGAACAGGTTGGCGCCTTGATTCGAGCGCTCGTCGAGCTGCCGATAGTTGATCGCCTTGCCGGTCGACGCCATCTGATAGGCGATCTTGTCGGGCGTATTGCGAGCGTGAATCGACGGGTGCGTCATGAATGTTTCCTCAGTGGTGATGCGGCGGATTGCTTTCCGCTCTGTGTGGCACAGTGCCTCTTGGGGAGGAGTGGGCTAATTGCCGCGCGCCTCGAAGGCCGTCTTCAATTCCGTCATTGCGAGGAGCGGAGCGACGAAGCAATCCACGACCCAGCGCACTGCGCTTGTGGATTGCTTCGCTGCGCTCGCAATGACGTTGAGAGTCCTGCGTCCGGTGCCTGTCCCTGCGGACAAACGCCCGGGAAGAAGATGGGACGCGGCGAGAACGCCGCGCCTCAGCGGCAGGAGTGGCTGCTTACAGCCGCTCGATGATGGTGACGTTGGCCATGCCGCCGCCTTCGCACATCGTCTGCAGGCCGTAGCGCTTGTTATGCTGCTTCAGCGCATGAACCAGCGTGGTCATCAGCTTGGTGCCGGAGCCGCCGAGCGGATGGCCGAGCGCGATCGCGCCGCCATTGACGTTGAGGCGGGCCGGATCGGCGCCGGTCGCCTTGAGCCACGCGGTCGGGATCGACGCGAAGGCTTCGTTGACCTCGAACAGATCGATGTCGTCGATCTTCATGCCGGCCTTTTCCAGCGCCCGCTTGGTTGCGGGCAGCGGGGCCTCCAGCATGATCACCGGATCGCCGCCCATCATCGTCATGTGATGCACGCGCGCCAGCGGTTGCACGCCGAGCTGCTTCAGGCCCTTCTCGTTCACAACCATCACGCCGGACGCGCCGTCGCAGATCTGGCTGGCGGTCGCAGCGGTGAGTCGGCCTCCGTTCTCGTTGATCAGCTTGACGCCCTT
Organism: Rhodopseudomonas sp.; assembly: GCF_048594845.1. Taxonomy (GTDB): domain Bacteria; phylum Pseudomonadota; class Alphaproteobacteria; order Rhizobiales; family Xanthobacteraceae; genus Rhodopseudomonas. The sequence goes on from NZ_JBMDXE010000300.1 coordinate 26,353, forward strand.
GATGCCCTCGAGCGTCGCATCGAAGCGGATGCCTTCATCGATGTGATGGGTGTCGGTGCTGCCGTCGGCGCGGGTGATCTCCAGCGGGATGATCTCGTCCTTGAACTTACCGGCCTGAGTCGCTGCGATTGCGCGCTGGTGGCTCTGAAACGCGTATTCGTCGAGCAGGTCCTTCGACAGATCGTATTTGTGCGCGACCATCTCGGCGCCAGTGAACTGGTTGAACTGGATGTTCGGATAGCGCTCTTCCATCTTCGGGCTCTTGTAGGTGCCCATTCCGGCTTTGGCGGCGAGAATGCTCGGCGAGCCCATCGGCACGCGTGTCATGCTCTCGACGCCGGCCGCGATCACGATATCCATGCTGCCGGACATCACCGCCTGTGCGGCGAAATGCAGCGCCTGCTGCGACGAACCGCACTGCCGATCGACCGAGGTCGCCGGCACGCTCTCCGGCAGCTTCGACGCCAGCACCGCGTTACGGCCGATATTGACGGCCTGTTCGCCAGCTTGGCCGACGCAGCCCATGATCACGTCTTCGATCTGGTCCGGCGCGGCGCCAGAGCGATCGACCAGCGCGTTCAGCACGGAAGCAGCGAGATCGGCAGGATGCCAGCCGGCGAGGCGGCCTCCCTTGCGGCCACCGGCAGTGCGGGCGGCGGCGACGATATAGGCCTCGGCCATGGGGTTTTCTCCCTGATGTTGGTTGTTTCGGCTTTACCGATAGGCGGCGGATTTAAGGGGCGAGAGCGGATTTAGTCAATCAATCAATTAACGCTTGAGCGGGGGCGTGGGATGGGCTAAGTGCGATGCCAATGGCAGCGCAAGTGAACCCATCTGTGGCGACCCGAGTACCGGTGGTGAAGAACTCCACCGCGGACAAGCTGTTGGTCGCCGCCGGCGAATTGATGATCGAGCGCAACTCGGTCGAGATCTCGCTGTCTGACATTGCGCAGAAGTCCGGCGTCAACGCGGCGCTCGTGAAATATCATTTCGGCAACAAGGATGGCTTGCTGCTCGCGCTGCTCGAGCGCGATGCGTCTCACGAGATGACGCATCTCGAATTTCTGCTGGCTCAGCCGCTGTCGCCGACCACCAAGATGAAGCTGCACATCGCCGGCATCATCAAGGCGTACCATCAGTTTCCTTATCTGAACCGTCTCATCCACTATCTGCTGCACGGTTCGAATCGTGACGCGGCGGACGAAGTCACGAAGTTTTTCGTCGGGCCGTTGCTCGACTTTCACCGCAAGCTGATTGCCGAGGGGATTGCGGCTGGTGAATTCCGCAACGTCGATCCGGTGTTGTTCTACACCACGCTGATCGGCGCCTGCGATCACCTGTTCTTCGGACGGCAGACGATGATGCGGGCGGCCGGTGTCGGGCCGGTCACCGACGAAGTCTGCCGCGCCTATATCGGACATATCGAACAGATCGTCCTTGGCGGATTATTGACGCGAAGAAGCGACCGAACGTCGCGTTCGTAGCAAGCCGCCGCGGATCAAACCGTTAAAAACAAGAAGAAACGACTCCAAGCAACTGAGAGACCTTCAATCAGGACCCGGGACACGCCGAAGAAAATCCGAACAATAACAATAACGCCCAAGGACCAGTTCACGGAATCTGCCCGGAAGAGGCAGGCGGAATGGAACAGCAGGCACCCCCGGGACATCGTTTGAAGTGTTTCGATAACAACAAGAAAACAGCCAGGAAACGCCCGAGTATCTTCAGGTGAACTGACACGTCTCGTCCCCATAGATGGCCGCGAAGGCGCAAGGGATAGAGGGCGCAAGGACAATTCGAGCCCAATAGCTCATGCCAGGAGGACGCGTCCTGCGTTGCTCCTGAAATCACGACTTGATCAGGATGGCCGTCGCGCTCGCGCCGAGCTTTCTGGAAACGATAAATCGGGGAAACGCCCAAGGGTCCGTTGAACATCCCGGTTCGAAAGCGCAAGAAGAGCACGCCAAAGGGCCCGCTCGAGGTCCGTCGAACAGTTCAGGAAACGCCCGAGGATCGGCCCCATCAAGGCTTGACCCAAAGCTTCAGGAAGCGCCCAAGGAAAGGGATACCCAATGCAGTTGAAAGACGTCTCCGTTCTCATCACCGGCGGTGGATCGGGACTCGGCGCCGCGACGGCGCGTGCGATGGCCGCCAAGGGCGCCAAGGTTGCCGTGCTCGACATGAACAAGGACAACGCCGACAAGGTCGCGGCTGAAATCGGCGGCGTGGCTTGTGTCGGCGACGTGTCGCAGGAAGCTCCGGTCAAGGAAGCGATCGCCAAGGCTGAAGCCGCGCATGGCATCGTCCGCGTGCTGGTGAACTGCGCCGGCATCGGCGGCGCGGTGAAGACCGTCAGCAAGAACGGCGCCTATCCGCTCGACCACTTCACGCGCATCATCAACGTCAACCTGATCGGCAGCTTCAACTGCATCCGTCTCGTTGCCGAGCGCATGCAGAGCGCGCCGACGATCGGCGAAGAGCGCGGCGTCTGCATCAACACCGCGTCGGTCGCGGCCTATGACGGCCAGATCGGCCAGGCTGCTTATTCGGCCTCGAAGGGCGGCATCGTCGGCATGACCCTGCCGGTGGCGCGCGACCTCGCCTCGATGAACATCCGCGTGATGACCATCGCGCCGGGCCTGTTCCTGACGCCGCTGCTGATGGGCCTGTCGGAAGACGCCCGCAAGAGCCTCGGCTCGCAGGTGCCGCATCCGGCCCGCCTCGGCGATCCGTCGGAATACGCGTCGCTCGCGGTGCAGATCGTCGAGAACCCGATGCTGAACGGCGAGACCATCCGCCTGGACGGCGCCATCCGCATGGCCCCGCGCTAAAAGCGCGTATGGACGAAACCTCTCCCCGCGTGGGAGAGGTGACCTCCTCAGCCCTCTCCCTCGCGGGAGAGGGTGGCGAGCGCGGCTCGCGGCTTTACGAAAATGCTGATGCGGTCGCAACAAACCGCGTGGCAAAATAACAAGCTTCGCAACAGCGGAGCATAAAAACAACGAGTTGCGGGAGTGTAAGCGTGACCCAGGTGCTGCTGGTCGATCATCGCAATGGCGTCGATTGGGTGACGCTGAACCGTCCCGACAGCCTGAATGCGCTCAATCCAGAATTGGTCGACGCTCTCAACGATTATTTCGGCCAGCTTCAACGCAATCGCGACACGCGCGTCGTGGTGTTGAAGGGCGCCGGAAAGAATTTCTGTGCCGGGCTCGATTTGAAGGCGGCGATGGGCCGTCGCGGCAAGCAGCAGGAGCCACCGGGCGTTACCGAGTCGCTGGATTCGCAGCGCCGGATCGCCGACATCGTGATGCTGATGCGCCGTTGCCCGCAGCCAATTATCGCACTGGTGCAGGGCGCCGCTGCCGGCGGCGGTTTCGCCCTGGCGCTTGCCGCCGATATCCGCATCGCTGGCCGCAGTGCGCGGATGAACTGTGCTTTTATCAAGCTCGGCCTCGGCGGTTGCGACATCGGCACCAGCTACTTTTTGCCGCGCCTCGTCGGCGTATCGGTCGCATCCGAATTGATCCTCACCGGCCGTTTCATCGGCGCCGAGCGTGCGCTGATGACCGGGCTGGTCTCGGAGCTAGTCGAGGACGATCAGCTCGATGTCGCTGCGCAGCCGTTTGTCGATGCGATGATGGCGGCATCGCCGGTCGGTTTGCGCCTGTCCAAGGAATGCCTCAACATGGCGGTCGATGCCGGCTCGATCGAGCAGGTGATCGCCATGGAAGATCGCAACCAGGTGCTGTGTTCGCGCTCGGAAGATTTCGCCGAGGGCATCGCGGCCTTTCTGGAGAAGCGCAAGCCGGTCTATATTCGCCGCTAGGGAACCCGGCGTCGATCTTAAGCGCGCGGCCAACAAAGAAGACGAGTGCGGCCCAAAAAGAGGCCAGGACGGGAGAAACGAGAGATGACTTCAAGCGCAGCCGCGGTGTTGACCAAGCCGGCCTTCCGCAAGGTCAATTGGCTGCCGCGCGAGATCGATGTCGATCGCCGCGCCGATGGCGTGATCGTCATGAAGTCGCGTTTCCCGCTGCGGGATCACGATCCGCATCTGCCGATGGCGTTGGCCAAGTGGGCGAAGCAGAGCCCGGATCACACCTGGCTGGCGCAACGCGCCGGCGCGGATCGGCAATGGCGCAAGGTGTCTTATGGCGAGGCGAAACGCACCGTCGACGGCCTCACTCAGGCGCTGCTGGATCTGAAGCTGCCGGAGGGACGTCCGGTCACCATCCTGTCGGGCAATTCGATCGAGCACGCGCTGATGATGATGGCGGCGATGCAGGCGCGCATTCCGACCGCGCCGGTGTCGCCGGCCTATTCGCTGATGAGCCAGGATCATCAGAAGCTCAAATATCTGTTCGATCTCGTGAAGCCGGCCGTGGTGCTGGTGCAGGACGGCGTGCCTTTCTCAAAGGCCCTGCATGCGCTCGACCTGACCGGCGTGCAGGTGGTGCACGTCGCCAATCCGGCCGACGGCATATCCAGCGTGTCGTTCGCCGAGATGGCGGCAACGCCGGTCACCGCCGCGGTCGAGCAGTCGATCGCTCAGATCACACCGGACACCGTCGCCAAGCTGCTGTTCACCTCCGGCTCGACCGGCATGCCGAAGGCGGTGATCAACACCCAGCGCATGATGTGCGCCAATGCCGCGATGATGATGCAGGTGCGGCCGCGCGATCCGAATGGACCGCTGCCCATCAATCTCGACTGGATGCCCTGGAATCACACCATGGGCGGCAACGCGTCGTTCAATCCGCTGCTGATCGAAGGCGGCACGATGTACATCGACGACGGCCGGCCCGTGCCCGGCATGATTGAAGAGACGCTGCGCAATTTGCGCGAGATCTCACCGACCTACTACGCCAACGTGCCCGCCGGATACGCGGCGCTGGCGAGCGCGATGGAAAAGGACGATGCGCTGTGCCGGTCGTTCTTTAAGAACCTGCAGCTGATGGCTTACGGCGGCGCGCGGCTGCCGGACGATCTCTACGAGCGGATGCAGACGCTTGCGGTGCGCGCCACCGGCGAGCGGCTGGTGTTCTATACCGGCTGGGGCTCGACCGAGACGGCGCCGACCTCGACCGGCACTTATTGGGACACGGAGCGCGTCGGCCTGATCGGCTTGCCGTTTCCCGGCGTCGAGCTGAAGATGCTGCCGATCGGCGACAAGTACGAACTACGTCTGCGCGGCGTCAACGTGATGCCCGGCTATTACGGCCAGCCGGAGCTGACCGAGAAGGCCTTCGACGAAGAAGGGTTCTACAAGATTGGCGACGCGGGCGTGTTCGTCGACCCGAACGATCCGGTGAAGGGCATCATCTTCGCCGGCCGCGTGGTTGAGGACTTCAAATTGATGACCGGCACCTTCGTGCATGTCAGCACGGTGCGCACCGACGCGATCGCGGCCGCGACGCCGGTGGTGCAGGACGCGCTGGTCGCGGGGCAGGACCGTGAATTTATCGGCCTGCTGGCGTGGCCGAACCTGCACGCCTGCCGGCAGATCGTCGGCAATCCGGACGCGACCTTCGAGGACGTGGTGAAGCATCCGGCGGTGCTCGCGGCGTTCAAGGCGGGCCTCGAAAGGCATAATGCCGAGGTCAAGGGCGTCAGTTCGATGCGCATCGCACGCGCGATGCTGATGAGCGAACCGCCCTCGATCGACGGCAACGAACTCACCGACAAGGGCTACATCAACCAGCGCGCCGGCCTGGAGCGCCGTATTGCGCTCGTCGAGCGACTCTACGCCGAGACGCCCGACGAGGATGTGGTGGTGCTGAAGTGAGCGCCTCGCGCGAGTGAATTCCCCGCGATTCCAGCGCGGGCCTGGAATGACGATCTCCAACAACTAACAACAAACGAGACCACGGCTATGAACTTCGATTTCTCCGACGACCAGAAGCAACTGCGCGATCAGGCGAGGCGGTTTCTTGCCGAGAAGTGCCCGCCGCGGGCTGTGCGCGCCGTGCTCGAAGGCAAGGCCGATTACGACCGCGATCTGTGGAAGGGCCTGGCCGAAATGGGCTTCCTCGGCGTTGCGATTCCCGAGGAATTCGGCGGCACGGGCGCGGGCCATCTCGAACTCTGCGTCATCGCCGAAGAGCTCGGCCGCGCGCTGGCACCGGTGCCGTTCGCCTCGACCGTGTATCTCGCCGCCGAAGCGCTGCTGATCGCCGGCTCGGACGAGCAGAAGCAAAAGTGGCTCCCGAAGATCTCGTCGGGCGAGGCGATCGGCACGCTGGCGCTGTTCGAAGGCACCGGCAATCCGTCGCACA
>NZ_JBMDXE010000301.1:0-26281 GCF_048594845.1 Rhodopseudomonas sp.
TCGAACTGCCGCTGATCGCGGCACCGATGTTTCTGGTTTCGGGCGTCGATCTGGTGACGGCGGCGTGTGCAAGCGGGGTGATCGGATCGTTTCCGACGGTGAATTGCCGTAGTACGGAACAACTCGAGGGTTGGATCAGCACAATCGAGCAGCGCGCGCAGACACACGCTGATAAGACTGGCAGGGCCGTCGCGCCATGGTGCGCCAATCTGATCGTGCACCGTTCGAACGCGCGGCTGACCGATGATCTCGCGGTGCTGCTCGCGCACAAGCCGGAGATCGTGATCACCAGTGTCGGATCACCTGAACCGGTGATCAAGCCGCTGCACGACGCCGGCGCGATGGTGCTGGCAGACGTCGCGAGTATTCGTCACGCCGAGCGCGCGGCCGCGGCCGGTGCTGATGGACTGGTGCTGCTGACGGCAGGCGCGGGTGGGCAGACCGGCTGGCTGAACCCGTTCGCCTTCGTCCGCGCGGTGCGCAAATTCTATGACGGCGTGATCGTGCTGGCCGGCGGAATTAGCGACGGCGTTGCGCTGCGCGCCGCCACGGCGCTCGGCTGCGATCTCGCCTATATGGGCACCAAGTTCATCGCCACGCAGGAGAGCCTCGCCGATCCGCGGTACAAGGCGATGGTGGTCGAGTCGTCCGCCGACGATATCCTGCTCACCAAGGCGTTCACCGGCTTGCAGACCAACATGCTGCGACCCTCGATTGTCGCCGCCGGCCTCGATCCCGATGCTTTGCCTGAGCGGGGTGCGATCGATATCGGCAAGGACATCGACGTCGGTGCGCGCGAGCAACGTCCCAAGCGCTGGCGCGACATCTGGAGCGCGGGCCATTCGTCGTCGGGCGTCGGCGGCGTCGTCACGGTTGGTGAGCTGGTGCAGCAAACCGCCGACGAATTTCGCTCGGCAGCCTGAGCGCGCGAGCGGGTCGACGGCCTGACAGCGGCGTGCCATATTTTGCCGCAACAAACATTGGGGAGAACGCGCCATGAAGAGCTTCCGTGTCACCGGCTTCGGCCAGCCGCTCAGCGAGGAGAACCGGCCGACGCCGGAATTGACCGGCACGCAGGTGCTGGTCCGCGTGAAAGCCGCCGGCGTGTGCCATAGCGACTTGCACATCTGGGAAGGCGGTTACGAACTCGGCCACGGCCGCAAGAAGCTGTCGCTGGCGGATCGTGGCGTCGCGCTGCCGCTGACGATGGGGCACGAGACCGTCGGCGAGATCGTCGCCGCAGGGCCCGATGCCAAGGACGCGAAGATTGGCGAAGTCGCTCTGGTCTATCCCTGGATCGGCTGCGGCCAGTGCGCCGTGTGCAAAGCCGGCGATGAAAACATGTGCCTGAAGCCGCGCTTCCTCGGCGTGTATTGCGACGGCGGCTACTCCGACGAACTGATCGTGCCGCATCCGCGCTATCTGCTCAGCCTCGACGGCCTCGATCCGGTGACAGCGGCGCCATATGCTTGCTCCGGCATCACCACCTTCAGCGCGCTGAAGAAGCTCGAATTCTGTCTCGACGAGCCGATTGTGATCTTCGGCGCGGGCGGTCTTGGGCTGATGGCGCTGTCGCTGCTCAAGGCGATGGGAGGCAAGGGCGCCATCATGGTCGATATCGATGCGAGCAAGCGTGAGGCTGCCGAAAAGGCCGGTGCATTGGCGTCGGTCGACGGCGCTGCACCCGACGCGCTGGAGCAGATCATGGCCAAGGCCGGCATGCCGATTCGGGGCGCGCTCGATCTGGTCGGCAATGCGCAGACCGCGCAGCTCGGGTTCGATTGTCTTACCAAGGGCGGCAAGCTGGTGATCGTCGGCCTGTTCGGCGGCGGCGCGCCGTGGGCGTTGCCGTTCATTCCGATGAAGGCGATCACCATCCAGGGCAGCTACGTCGGCAATTTGGCCGAAACGCAGGAATTGCTCGACCTGGTCCGGGGCAAGAAGATCGCGCCGATTCCTGTGACGCCGCTGCCATTGCCGAAGGCAAATGACGCGTTGCTGGATCTGCAGAAGGGCAAGCTGATCGGCCGTGCGGTGCTGACGCCGTAGCAGGAGCACCCTTCAGAGAAGTCAAAAACGACGAAGCAATCCAGCACCGGACTCGGCGCATGGATTGCTTCGCAACGCTCGCAAAGACGATGGGGCGAATTAACTAATTCTGGCCGGTCTGCTGCTGTTGTGCCTTCTTATCGGCCTTATTGGCTTCGTGATGACCGATCACGCAACCTGCAGCGGCGCCGAGCTTGCCATGACCGGCGAAATGACCGGCTATGCCGCCGACGATGGCGCCCTTGATACAACCCTTTGCTTCGGCGGCGGACGTGAACGTAACCGCGAGGATCGCGGCACACAGAGCGATGCGCTTCATGGTCATCTCCCGGGAGTGGATCTGCGACATTCCAACGCACGAGCCGACTCGGCGTTCCGGGGCATGAGCTGTCAGGCGCCGTATCGTGCCGCGATGCGTTCGGCGGCAGTGCTGTCTTCCGGCGCATTGACGTTGAGGAAGGGATCGAACGGATCCGTCGGCCAGTCCACCACGGCGCGTGCGTAGCAGGCGGTGAAGCGATCAACCTTGCGAACATCGTCCGCGAGCAGGGCGCGGCGCAGATCGGCCCGCATGTCGAGCGGCCACAAAGCGATCACCGGATGGGTGCGATCGGCCGATGCGGCCACCGCGATCTGTGCCTGTTGATCGATTCGCGCCTGATGCAGCCGTGCGACCAGATCGTTTGGCAGAAACGGACAATCCGCCGGCGCGCTCAGCATCCATTCGGTTTGGGGATGATGGGCCTCGAGCCAATCCAAGCCGGCGAGCACGCCGGCGAGCGGGCCAGGAAAATCCGCGACCGGATCGCTCACGATCGGCAGACCGTACGCGGCGAACCTCGCCGGATCACCGTTGGCGTTGAGAACGAGGCGCTCGCATTGCGGCGTCAGACGGTCGATGACGCGCCCGAGCAGGCTACGCCCGCCGATCTCCCGCAGCGCTTTGTCGCCTCCACCCATTCGGCGCGCCAAGCCTCCAGCCAGAATGACAGCGGAGGTGGCAAGCGGGTCGGGCATTTTGGTCGTCTTCCAGCAGATTCGGCGCGAGGGGGTCATAGCGCGCGGCGGCACGTCTCCGCAATAAGCACAAGGCCGTGACAATTGACGCAGCGGCTCTGCTTCGCCATCGTCCCCGCGATGACGACGATCGTACTCGATCTCACTGGCTTGAAGTGTCCGTTGCCTGTGTTGAAAACGCGCAAGGCATTGATGACGCTTGCCATCGGTGCGCGGCTCGAAGTGCGCTGCACCGATCCGATGTCGTTGGTCGACATTCCGGTCTTGCTTCAGCAGACGGGTGATCGCCTGGAAAGTAGCACGCGTAACGATGCGATGATCGTATTTGTCATCGAGAAAGTCAGCGCTTGCGATAGGGCGACAGATAGCTGAGTGCGTGTCGCGTTGCGATGATGATACGGGCGACCCTTCTATGCCATGCTGGGTCGATGCTGGTTCTCGATCCAATGTGCGCGCAGAAGTTTCGTTGATCTGGAACTTATTATCATCCGGAACTATTGGGACTTGGGATTACCAAGGAGAATCTGATGGCCCGGAAATATTCGAAAGCCGCGTCGGCTGATGTCGAGCGCGTGATGAAAAAACGGAATGCCGGTACGCTGAAGAGCGGTGGCTCCGGCAAGAAGGTCAAGAGCCGCAAGCAAGCGATCGCGATTGGCCTGTCCGAGGCCCGCGCCGAGGGCAAGAAGGTGCCGAGCAAGAAGTCGGCGAAGAAATCCGGGAAGAAGGCGGCAAAGAAAACTACCAAGAGCGCGAGCAAGAAGACAACTAAGTCTGCGAGCAGGACGACCAAGAAGGCTGCCAAGAGCTCGACCAAGCGAAGCTCGAAGTCGTCCGGAAAATCCACCGGCAAGAGTTCGACGTCACGCAAATCCTCTAGCCGTAAATCGACGAAGAAGTCTGGAAAAAAATCGTCGAAGAAGAAGTCCTGAAATCCCTGCCCATCATTCCGGGGTGCCGCGTAACGGCGGCCCCGGAATGTCGACGGTGGTTGCTGCGGATATAAGTCCGAGCCTCGGCGGCTATCTGAAAACTTGTCGTCACCGCAGACATTCAGGGTTTGTGAGCAGCGCTCCCGCTCCGGGATGACGCGCGGGTGGGCCGAAATAGTTCAGATTGCGCTCCAGTGCACAGGCAGTGACAGCGGCTGAAGCCGTCAGCTCGCCTTTCGCGCGCGGGCCGCCGAGCGGTGGGCCTTCTTGGCGGAGCGGCCGCCGCCCCGGGATGACGCGCGCCGCGCAGCGGGTTTTCCGCTCTTCTTGCCGCCAAGGCTCTGGCGCAGCGCATCCATCAAGTCCACGACGTTCTCGGACTTCTCCTGCGGTTCCGGCAGCTTGATCGACTTGCCGGCAGCCTTGCGCTTCACTAGGGCTTTCAGCGCTGTCTCGTATTCGTCCTTGAATTTCGACGGATCGAAATGCGCCGCCTTGGTATCGAGGATATGGCCGGCGAGTTCGATCATGTCCTTGGAGATCTTCGGCGTCTTGATGTCGTCGAAATACTCGTCGGCGTCGCGCAGTTCGTAAGGGTAGCGCAGCGTCGTCGCGAGCAGACCCTTGCCCAGCGGCTCGATCGCCAGCACGTGCTCGCGGTTCGTCAACACGATCCGCGCCAGCGCCACGCGGCCCTTGTCCTTCATCGCATCGCGGATCACCGCGAAGGCGTCAACGGCCGCCTTGCCTTCCGGCACGATGTAGTAGGGATGATTGAGATAGCGCTTGTCGATCTCCTCAGCGGGCACGAAGCTGTCGATATCGATCGTATGGTTGCTTTCGATCTGAACTGCCTCGAGCTCTTCCTTTTCGATCTCGACGTATTTGCCCTTGCGCACCTCGTAGCCGCGACCTTTCTGATCCTTCTCGACGACCTCACCGGTGTCTTCGTCGATCATCTGCTGCTTGAGCCGGTTGCCGGTCTCGGTGTTGATCATGTGGAAGCGCGTCTTCTCGACGCTGGTCGAGGCGGTATACAGCGCGACCGGACAGGTAACGAGGGACAGCTTGAGCGAGCCCTTCCAGTAGGCGCGACGCGGGGCCATGATGCTCTCCGAGGCGGGGAATGCGACTGTCGCCGGCGCGAGCCGGTTGGGAACTTCAACCGAACGCTAGGGTTTTGGTTCCGCATCCGCAAGTCAGCGTCCCGATCTGGAGACCCTCATGGCGCCCAACAAGAACCTCGCGCTGTATCGCAAGAAGCGCGACTTCGAGCAGACCGCGGAGCCGTCCGGCGATGTGGCGATCGCTTCGTCGAAGCGGCGCCGCTTCGTCATCCAGAAGCACGACGCGACGCGGCTGCACTACGACCTGCGGCTCGAATACGACGGCGTGTTCAAGTCGTGGGCCGTCACCAAGGGACCGTCGCTCGATCCGCACGACAAGCGGCTGGCCGTCGAGGTCGAGGATCATCCGCTCGACTATGGTGACTTCGAGGGGACAATTCCGGAAGGGCAGTATGGCGGCGGCACGGTGCTGCTGTGGGACCGCGGTTACTGGGACAGTGACGATCCGGAGCGTGGCTTCAAGAAAGGCGATCTGAAGTTCACGCTCGATGGCGAGAAGCTGCATGGCAGCTGGGTGCTGGTGCGGATGCGCCATGATCGCAACGGCGGTAAGCGCACCAACTGGCTGCTGATCAAGCATCGCGACGAGTATGCTCAGGATGGCCATGGCGAAAGCGTGCTGGACGAAGACCGCTCCGTCGCGTCCGGCCGCGCGATGGATCAGATTGCACAAGGCAAGGGGCGGGCACCGAAGCCGTTCATGACCGGCAAGGTCGCGCGAGTGAAAGCCGACGCGATATGGGACTCGAACAAAGGCCTTGCCGCAGACGAACGCGCGGCGAAGGTCACCGGCAACTCATCCAAGCCGTCACGCAAAGCGACCAAGACCAGCAAAGCCACGAAGGCCGCCGGCAAGTCGTCAAAGCGTGTCAGCGCGAAGCGCGCCGCGATGCCGGATTTCGTGCCGCCGCAGCTTTGTATCTCGGTCGATCGGCCGCCCAGCGCCGAGGGTTGGGGGCACGAGATCAAGTTCGACGGCTACCGGATGCAACTTCGCATCGCTGATGGCCATGCCGTGCTGAGGACGCGCAAGGGACTTGATTGGACGGCGAGGTTTCAGGCCATCGCCGACGAGGCTGCGGCCCTGCCGGATGCCATCATCGACACCGAGATCGTTGCGCTCGATCATCATGGTCATCCGGATTTCGCCGCGCTGCAGGCGGCACTGTCCGATGGCGACACCAGCAATCTGATCTGCTTTGCGTTCGACCTGCTGTACGCCGAAGGCGAAGACCTTCGCGGCCTTTCGCTGGCGGACCGCAAGGAGCGGCTGGCCGCGCTGCTGAAGACCGCCCGGGGGCGGCGTAAAGAGGGGCTGATCCGCTATGTCGATCACTTCGAAAGCGGTGGCGAAGCGATTCTCAAATCGGCCTGTAAGCTGTCGCTCGAAGGCATCGTTTCCAAGAAGCTCGACGCGCCGTATCGCTCCGGCCGCACCGAAAGCTGGACCAAGGCAAAATGCCGGGCGGGCCACGAGGTGGTGATCGGTGGGTGGAAGACGACCGCGGGGAAGTTTCGCTCGCTCATGGTCGGCGTGCACCGCGATGATCAGCTCGCCTATGTCGGCATCGTGGGAACTGGCTACGGGCAGGATGTGGTGAAACGCATTCTCCCCGAATTGAAGGCGCGGGAAAGCAAGACCAATCCGTTCTCCGGCAAAAGCGCGCCCCGCAAAACGCGCGACGTGCATTGGGTGGCGCCCGAGCTGGTCGCGGAAATCGAGTTCGCCGGCTTCACCGGCGCCGGCATGGTGCGTCAGGCCGCGTTCAAGGGGCTGCGTGCCGACAAGCCCGCGTCGGAGGTAGAGGCCGAAATCCCCGCAAAGGTGGAGATCGCGGAGCCGAAGCCTGAAGGGAGGCCGGCCAGAAAGAGGACGGCGGCGCCGAAGCGTAAAGCGGCGGGTGCGGGCAGAAAGCGTGCCGCCGCTTCGGCTGGGCGCGCCGAGGTGATGGGCGTTGTGATCTCCAAGCCGGAGAAGGAGCTGTGGCCGGCCAGCAAGATCAGCGGCGCGGTGACCAAGGCTGATCTCGCGAGTTACTTCGAGGCGGTCGGCGACTGGCTGATCGGGCACATTCGGGGACGGCCGTGCTCGATCGTGCGCGCGCCGGATGGCATCAATGGGGAGCACTTCTTCCAGCGCCACGCGATGCCCGGCATGTCGAACCTGATCGACCTTGCGAAAGTGTCGGGAGATCGCAAACCCTACGTGCAGATCGATCGTATCGAGGGGCTGATCGCCGTTGCGCAGATCGGTGGACTCGAGCTCCATCCCTGGAATTGCGCTCCAGATCGCTACGATGTTCCCGGACGACTGGTGTTCGATCTCGATCCTGCGCCGGAAGTCGGATTCGACGAAGTGATCGGCGCGGCCCGCGAGATGAAGGAGCGTCTCGAGTCGCTCGGCCTTGCGACATTCTGCAAGACGACGGGCGGCAAGGGCCTGCATGTCGTGGTGCCGCTCACGCCCAGGAATGATGTGGACTGGAAGCAGGCCAAGACCTTTGCGCAGGCGGTGTGCGCGCAGATGGCCGAGGACAGTCCGGAGCGCTATCTGCTGAACATGTCCAAGAAGCAGCGCGAGGGTAAGATTTTTCTCGATTACTTGCGCAACGACCGGATGTCGACTGCGGTTGCGCCGCTGTCGCCGCGCGCTCGCGAAGGCGCCACGGTGTCGATGCCGCTCACTTGGCCGCAGGTCAAATCCGGGTTGGATCCGAAGCGCTATACGGTGGAGACCGTGCCGGCGTTGTTGCGCAAGACCAAAGCTTGGGCCGATTACGGCAAAGCCGAAACCCCGCTGAAGCCGGCGATTAAATCACTGGCTTCGAGCGGGGGATGACGTCCGAGAAGTTGCTTAGATCTTGCCGAGCAGCAGCAGAATCACGAGGATGATGATCACCAGGCCGAGGCCGCCGCCGCCGTAATAGCCGGTGCCGTAGAATGGGCCGCCGCCGATGCCGCTGAAGCCGCCCAGCAAGGCGATGATCAGAATGATCAGGATGATTGTGCCGATAGACATCTCGCTCTCCTTGTCGCGACGGACCGCCCGAATGCTCCGCCTGTCGCAGCAGAAACCCGCGGCAAGAGTGAAGGTTCCGGCGATTGAACCCATGCGTGTGCACGGCGCCCTGTTATTTCTGCCCGGCTCGCCTACATGACCAATGGTTAGTTAGTCCGGACGGAAGGAAGCCCCGATGTCAGCTCCGCTTGTCGTATCCATCCCCCATCGGCTCGGTCGCGAGGAGGCGATCCGTCGCCTGCGAGCCGGATTGAGCCGGGCGGCAGTGTCCGTGCCGGTGATGAAGGTGGATCACGAGCAATGGGACGGCGACCGCATGATGTTTAGGGTGCGGGCACTCGGCCAGGTCGCCTCCGGCCAGGTCGATGTCGCGGACGACCACGTCGTGGTCGAGGTGCGGCTGCCATGGCTGCTACAGAAATTCGCCGACGTGGCGCAGCGCGCGATCAAGGATCGCGGCCATCTGCTGCTGGAGAAGAAGAAATAGCAGGATGCCTCACGGGCTGCCCACTGAGGGCAGCCGCTGTCAGATTTCGGGTTTGCGGCGAGATTTGCCGGCGCGGCTTCCGGTAACGTGGGCACGTCGCACGGCAACGGGGAGATCCCGAAACAGGTCGCGAAGCGGAAGGCCGGGTTTGGCCTCGTCCTCGCTCAGGATCAGCCCATCGGTCTCGATGGTGGCGTCCCACATATCGCCGCGCGGCCATTGCCGGCCATGATCGGACAGCGGCGCGAAGTTCTTGCCGACTGCCACGATCACCGCATCCGAGCCATGAGTTCGCGCAAAGGCGATCGCGTGCTCGGCATGCGGACCGCTCAGCTTGAGCGGCAGATAATCACCATCGGTGAAGACCTTTGGCAATTCGCCGCGCAGCTTCAGCAGTTGTCGGGTCCAGGCCAGCTTCAATCGGCCATCGTGCCAATCTCCGATTAGCGCCGCCCAATCGGGGTTTGAGAGGGCCTCAAGCGACTTCGCACGCGCGTTGAAATCGACCGCGCGCCGATTGTCGGGATCGACCAGCGAGAAATCCCAGAATTCGGTGCCCTGATAGAAATCCGGAACGCCGGGCATTGTCGCCTTGAGCGTCACCTGGCTGAGCGAGTTCAGTGCGCCGATCACAGAGAGCCGCTGTGACAGAGTCTTCAACGATTCCAGGAACGACCCGGACTTCGCCGGATCAAGGATCCGCTCGATGAAGGTTTTGACGCCGTCCTCATAGTCGGGATGAGGGTTGATCCAGTTGGTGTCTTCCTTGCCTTCGCGCGCGGCTTTCAGGGCGAAGGCCTGCACCCGGGCTGCAAAGTCGGGGTCTTCGTCGAGCGGCCAGGCGCCGAGCAGCGCCTGATACAGCATATATTCGAACGTCGCCGAGGGCGCGCGCACTCCGCCATCGGTGACGACGTGCGGTGCATTCATCACCTTCCATTTCGACACCGTGGCGGCCCATTCACCGGGCATTTCGGCAAGTCCCAAGAGACGCGTTCGCGCATCTTCGCCCCGCTTGGCGTCGTGGGTCATGGTCGCGGTCATGCCGTGCGGCCAATCCCGGGCGCGTTGGATCATCAGCTTGTGAAACGCGTCCGGCGACAGCGCGTGGGCAGCCGGCTCGCCACCGACTTCGTTGAGCGCGAGTAGTCGGTGGTAGCGATAAAACGCGGTGTCTTCCAGCGACTTCGCCATCGTCGGTCCGGTGAATTGCTGGACCTTCAGGGCAAAACGGCGGACCCGCGGCTTGCTGTGCGCGGCACGGCCGGGCTTCAACAGATCCATCGTCAGCGCATCGCGCAAGAAATCGAAAATGCCGTCGTCGGCGCCGTACCAATCGGCGCGGGCCTTCTCGATCGTCTGCTCGATCAACGCGCGATCGGATGTCGTCGGACCATTGCCGGTGATGTAAGTGCGATAGACCGGGAAATGCAGGACATAGAGCTCGAACACCTGCCGCAGATTGTCGGCGGAAAAATCGCGAGTGGAGTAGTGGCCATTGGCGATCCGCGCCAACAGGCGCGTCAGCACGGTGAATTCGCTGAGCAGCAGGGTCTCCAGTACCCGGCGCTTGGCGCGCATCAGCACCGGCGCAAAATCCGGCGAGCTGTTGCTGATCTGCCGCCAGATCTCGTCGAGCGGTTCGAGGCCATTGCTGTCGACGAGCGCCTGCGTGATCACGTTCAGCCACTCGTAGCCGGTGGTGCCGTGCACGCCAGCGAAGCGCTGAAGATCCTCGCCTTCGCCAAGGATCTTCTCGATGACCATGTAGAGCGGTGCGGCAGCCGGACCTTGCGCGTCGCGGGTCAGCTTCCGCAATCGCTGGAAATACTGGGCGGGATCGCGCAGCCCGTCGATGTGGTCGAGCCGCAGCCCATGCAGTTGCCCATCTGCCACCAGGCGCTTCACGAGCCGGTGCATGGCCTCGAACGTTGCGGCGTCCTCGACTCGCAGTCCGGCCAGCGTATTGACGTCGAAGAATCTGCGATAGTTGATCTCGCTTGTAGCGAGTTGCCAGTGGCCGAGCCGGTAGTGCTGGCGTTCCAGCAGATTGTGGAGTGTCTGAATTTGGGCCGGGCGTCCTTCGCCGGCTCTATAGGCAGCGAGGCCTTTTTCGATCAGGGCCGCCCCGCCGGGCACGGCTTTCAGCGCTGCTTTGAAAGCCGGCGTTTCCTTACGGTCCGGATGGCTGACGCCGCGGTAGCGATCAGCGAGCTCGAGCAAAGCCTTGCCGGCATCGCTTTCGGCCGCGTCGGCCTCGCGCACGATCGCGCGCAGAATTTCGCCATAGCGCTGCGGCGCGATCGGGAGGCGGTGTTCGAAGTACCATGCCGAAAAGCTGCCTTCCTCGGTATCGTAGCGCAGCTCGATCTCGCCGGCTTCGAGAGCTTTGCCATAGGACGAGCCGATGATCGGGAGGAGCACGCCGCCGCGACTGCGAAACGGCAGCATCTCCCAGTCGATATCGAACGATGCGGCATGCGGGGATGCCGGACCCCACTCAAGCACATCCAGCCACCACGGGTTGTCGGCGAAATGCACGCCGACATGGTTGGGGACGAAATCGAGGATGAGTCCAACGTCGTTCTGCTTCAGCGTCGCCGACAGCCGTGCGAAGCCTTCCTCGCCGCCCAGCTCCGGATTGAGCTTGGTGTGGTCGACGATGTCGTAGCCGTGGCTCGATCCCTTGCGCGCCTTCGTAAAGGGCGAGGCGTAGAGATGAGAGATGCCCAACGCCTTGAGATAGGGGACGATCGCAGCGGCGTCGTCGAAGCCGAAATCGGCGGTCAACTGTATGCGGTAGGTGGCAGTCGGGATCGGAGGGGACATCAGGACTCTTCAAGGCGCCAGGAGACCGCCCACGGCGGAATGATCCCGTCCCAATCGTCGCCCCACACTTTGGTTCCAACGGGAGGCTGGGCGTCGAGGGGGTGGTCCGCCAGGTTGGCCGCAAGCCGCAAAGTGGCGCCATCACCGAGCCGCCAGTCCGCTGTCAAGAAGCCCTTCTCGGTGGCCGTTGCATCGCCGAACTTGGCGCCGCGGAGGCGCGGCACCAGTGTTTCGCGCCGCACGGCCAGTAACCGCTTCACAAGGGCCAGCCGCTTCGCGCCGGCGCCGCTTTCGCGCTCGCTCCAGTCGAGCACAGCGCTTTTGAAAGTCGACTCGTCGAGAGGGTCCGGGACATCGTCGCCATACTTCTCGTAAGCGCCCGCGAATTCCTTGCGGCGGCCCTGGCGGACGGCTTCGGCGAGATCGCCATGGAAGTCGCAGAAGAAGGGGAAGGGGGCCTGCGAGCCCCATTCCTCGCCCATGAACAGCATCGGGATAGTCGGTGCGAGCAGCGTGATCGCCAGCGCGGCTTCCACGGCTTCGGCACGAGCCAGGCTTTCGAGCCGGTCGCCGAGAGCGCGGTTGCCGATCTGGTCGTGGTTCTGCAGGAAGTTGATGAAGGCGAGCGTCGGCAGCTCACCGCTCGGCTCACCGCGCGGTTCGCCACCGCGGTGCTCGGACGGCTCGCCCTGATACACGAACCCCGAGCCGAGTGAGCGTGCGACGTGCTGCAGCGGCTCGGCCGCATAGTCCGAGTAGTAGCCTTGCTTCTCTCCCGTCAGGGCAACGTGCCAGGCGTGGTGGTAGTCGTCGTTCCACTGCGCACGATATTGCCCGCGATGCGGATCGATCGTCGGATCGAGCTGGGCTGCGATATTGTCGTCGTTCTCCAGCACGAGGTGCAGGTGACGTCCGGTTTCTGCCGCGAGCTTGCCGACTTCTCGGCTGAGTTCGTAGAGCATCGGAATCTCGCCCTGGTCCGGGATGGCGTGGACGGCATCAAGCCGCAGGCCGTCGAACCGATACTCGCGCAGCCAGTAGACGGCGTTGTCGATCGCGAAGGCGCGAACCTGCTCGACATAGTAGTTGATCGCGTTGCCCCACGGCGTATGCGAATCAGAGAAGAAGGTCGGTGCGTATTGGCCGAGATGATTCCCCTCGGGACCGAAGTGATTGTAGACCACGTCGAGAAACACCATCAGCCCGCGCTCGTGGGCGGCATCGATCAGGGCTTTGAGATCCTCAGGGCGGCCATAGGCGCTGTCCGGGGCGTACCACAACACGCCGTCGTAACCCCAATTGCGTCGCCCCGGGAAATCCGCCAGCGGCATCAGCTCCAGAGCGGTGATGCCGGTGGCGACCAGATCATCAAGCCTGTCGATGATCGCCCGGTAGGTGCCCTGCGGCGTGAAGGTGCCGACATGTGCTTCGAGCACCACGGTCTCTTCCCATGGCCGTCCGCGCCATTCCGAAGTCCGCCACGGGTAGGCTGAATGGTCGATCACTTCGCTCAGACCGGGAATGTCCTCGGGCTGAAATGCTGAGGCCGGGTCGGGCACCTCGGTGTCACCATTGATGCGAAAGCGATAGCTTGCGCCGCCGCCAATGCCCTCGATGTCCGCTTTGAACCAACCGTCCTTGTCCTTCTGCATCGGATGCGCGCTGTCCAGCACGACATCGACGCGTTCCGCATTCGGAGCCCACAGCCGGAATTCAACTCCGTTTTGAGTGAAGCGCGGGCCGTGGGATCGGCTGTTCATGCAGGGGCTCCGGAAAACGCCATGACGGATCGGGGTGGGGCGGACGATGCGCTACCGGACGCCAGCGGCGCCACCTGCACGGTGTCCTTGGTGGTATCGAACAGCTGATGCCAGTTCTGATATTCGGGGAGCTTCGGCAGCAGAAACGGAATCGTTTCGATGCCGGAATTCAGAACGATGAAGATCGCATCGGTGGCCGGCTGCGAGGGGCTGAGCACGTAGGCGAGGAAGCGTCCGTCCGGAAATGCCCAATCCTGCTCGGTCATCTCGGCGGCGGAGGGAGTCAGCCACAACACGCCATAGCTGCCATCGGCGCGGCGGCCGTCGAGCCAGCGCCGCGAGCGCAGCTGCGGAAAATTGCTGCGCAACTCGACCATCAGCCCGACGAAGTCGACCATGTCGTCGCCGTCGCTGCTCAATCCCTTCCAATCGACCCAGCCGATTTCGTTGTCCTGGCAATAGGCGTTGTTGTTTCCGTTTTGCGAATTACCGACCTCGTCGCCGGCGAGCAGCAGCGGCACCCCGTGCGCGAGGAACAGGCAGGCGAGCTGGTTCTTTCGAAGCTGCCTGCGCAGCGCAAGGATGTCCGGATCGTCGGTCGGGCCTTCGTGCCCGCAATTGTTGCTGTGATTGTCGTTCGAGCCGTCCCGATTGTCCTCGCCGTTGGCGAGGTTGTGCTTCTCGTTGTAGCTGAACAGATCGGCGAGGGTGAAACCGTCGTGAACGGTGACGTGATTGATGCTCGCCCGCGGCATCCGGCTGTCGTGGTTGAAGATGTCGGACGATCCCGTCATCCGCCGGGACACTTCACCGATCAGGCTGCCTTCGCCGCTCCAGTAGCGGCGCATCGCGCTGCGATAGCGATCATTCCACTCCGACCATTGCGACGGGAACGCACCGACCTGGTAGCCGCCCATGCCGAGATCCCACGGCTCGGCGATCAGTTTGACGGAGGCGAGCACCGGGTCCTGACGGATCGCGGTGAAGAAGCCCGAATTGCGGTCGAAGCCGTTGGGGCCGCGGGCCAGAGTCGTCGCGAGGTCGAACCGGAAGCCGTCGACGTGGCAGACTTCGACCCAGTAGCGCAGGGAGTCCATCACCATCTGCAGCACGCGAGGATGCGTGAGATTGACCGAGCTGCCGCAACCGGTGAAGTCGTCGTAGTAGCGCGGATTGTCCCTTGCCAGCCAATAGTAAGAGGCGTTGTCGATGCCGCGGAACGACAGCGTCGGGCCGAGGTGATTGCCTTCGGCGGTGTGGTTGTAGACGACGTCGAGCAGGACTTCGATGCCGGCATCGTGCAGCCGTGCGACGGTCGTGCGGAACGCGTCGAGCGGATTGTCCGCAGCGTAGCGAGGCTCCGGCGCGAAGAAGGAGATCGTATTATAGCCCCAGTAGTTCACGAGCTTCTTCTCAACCAGCATGCGGTCATCGATAAGCGCGTGGATTGGGAGAAGTTCAATCGCGGTGACACCCAACCTCTTGAAATGATCGATCATCGAGGGGGCGGCGAGACCGCCGAACGTGCCGCGTAGTCCGGGAGGGACGTCCTCGCGCTGCTGCGTCAGTCCTTTGACGTGGGCTTCGTAGATGATGGTGTCTTCCCAGGCCGTGCCGGGGCGGCTCTCCATCCGGGAAAAGCCGCCGGTTTCGTCGATGACGACCGATTTCGGCATGCCGCGCGCATTGTCGCGGCGGTCGAACGACAGGTCTTCGCGAGGGCTTCCGGTGCGATAGGCGAAGTGCGCATCGCTCCACACCAGCCGGCCGAACAGCCGCTTGGCATAGGGGTCGAGCAGAAGCTTGTGGGGATTGAAGCGATGACCGCGTTCGGGATCATAAGGACCGTGGACGCGATAGCCGTAAAGCTGGCCGGGCGAGACGTCGTTGAGATAGCCGTGCCAGACGTCTTCGGTGCGCTCCGGCAGCTCAATCCGCTCCAATTCGCGGCGGCCTTGGCTGTCGAACAGGCAGAGCTCGACTTTGTGAGCGTTGGCGGAGAACAAAGCGAAATTGGTGCCGCGCCCGTCCCAGGTCGCCCCGAGACGAGAGCAGCTTCCAGCAGTGAGGCGCATTGTTAGTCTTCCGGCGTCAGAAAGATCGCGGCGAGGGGCGGAAGGGTGAGACTAAGCTCGGGAACCAGCCCGTCAAGGGTATGAACTCCGCCGCCGTTGCCGACATTGCTGCCGCCGTAAATCCCCGCATCGGAATTCAACACCTCACGCCAACGCCCCGGGAAGGGGACGCGAACGCGGTAGTCTTTATAAACATTCGGCGAGAAGTTTGCGACCACCAGACAGCGGGCGCGGGTATCGTTCCCCTTGCGCATCCAGGCGAAGACGTTACGGCCGGAATCCTCAGTGATGACCCATTCGAAGCCGTAGGGGTCGCAATCGAGCTGATGGAGCGCCGGGAGTTCGCGGTACAGCTTGTTGAGATCGCGGATCAGCGCCTGCACGCCGGCATATTTCGGAGTTTCCAGGAGATGCCAGTCGAGCGAGCGATCGTGATTCCACTCCCGCTCCTGGCCGAACTCGCTGCCCATGAACATCAGCTTCTTGCCCGGGTGACCGAACATGAACGCGTAGTAGGCCCTCAGATTGGCGAAACGCTGCCACTCGTCGCCGGGCATGCGGCCGAGGATCGACCGTTTCCCGTGCACGACCTCGTCATGGGACAGCGGCAGGATGAAGTTTTCAGAGAAGGCGTAGTGCAGCCCGAACAGGATCTGGCCGTGATGATATTTGCGGTGGATCGGATCCTTGCTGATGTAATTCAGCGTATCGTGCATCCACCCCATGTTCCACTTATAGCCAAAGCCGAGCCCGCCGAATTCGATTGGCCGCGACACCTGAGGCCAGGCGGTCGACTCTTCGGCGGCTGTCGTGGCGTTCGGAAAGCGGGCGTAGACCTCGGCGTTGAACCTGCGCAGGAAGTCGATCGCCTCGATGTTCTCGCGGCCGCCGAATTTGTTCGGTATCCAGCCGCCGGCCGGGCGGCTGTAGTCGAGATACAGCATCGACGCTACGGCATCGACGCGTAGACCGTCGATGCCATAGCGCTCCAGCCAGAACAGGGCATTGGACACCAGGAAGTTGACGACTTCGGTGCGGCCGTAATTGTAGATCAGGGTGCCCCAATCGAGATGACGCCCCTGCATCGGGTTGGCGTGCTCGTACAGCGCGGTGCCGTCGAAATTGCCGAGGCCGTGGGGATCGTCCGGAAAGTGGCCGGGGACCCAATCCAGCAACACGCCGAGGCCGTGGGCGTGGCAGGCATCGATCAGCGCGCAGAAATCTTCCGGCGTGCCGAACCGCGAGGTCGGTGCGAACAGCCCCGTCGGCTGATAGCCCCAGGACCCGTCGAATGGATGTTCGCTGACCGGCAGGAATTCCACATGGGTGAAGCCCATGTCGCGGACGTAGGCCGGCAGCTGCTCGGCGAGATCGCGATAGGTCAGCCACTGGTCGCCATCCTTGCGGCGCCATGAGCCGAGGTGCACCTCGTAGATCGACATCGGTGCGCTGAGCGCATTGATGTTGGACGGCGCGGGGCGGGGATGCGGCAGCGTCGTCGTGTCCAGCACGATCGAAGCGGTCTTAGGGCGGAGCTCCGCGGCAAACGCGAGAGGATCGGACTTCTGCGGCAGCTGTTCGCCGTGCGGCCCGGTAATGTTGTACTTGTAGTGGTCGCCGGCTGACGCACCGGGAATGAACAGCTCCCAATATCCGTTTCCGCGAACACGCATCTGGTGGCGGCGCGGATTCCAGAAATTGAAATCGCCGACGACACTGACGCCGCGTGCGTTCGGCGCGAGCACGACGAAGGCAACGCCCGGCACTCCTTCGAGCACCATGGGGTGCGCGCCGAGCTTATCGTACAGACGCTGATCCGTGCCTTCGCCCAGCAAATACAGATCGAAGTCTGTGAGGATCGGCGGAAACCGGTACGGGTCCTGCAGATCAACGGTCGCGTCGCCGAACCGCGCACGGAGCTGGTAGTGACGCGAGCCGTTCGGCAGCGATCCGACGAACAATCCGGCATCATGGATCCGTTCGAGTGAAGCGGCTTCGCCATGCTCCCCGACAGCCTCGACGGCCGCTGCGTCAGGCAGCAGTGTCCTCACCACCACGCGATCATTCTCCGGATGAGGGCCGAGAAAGTGGAAAGGATCGCTGTGTCGGCCTTCGAGAACCGCGTAGGCCTCGTCCGTCAAATGCGCAGTCATGTCGTCTCCTCGGGCTGCCGAGTCAGGATGCGAAGAATGCCAGCCAGCGGCACGCGGAGCCAGTCGGGACGATGGGCGAGCTCGTATTCGATCTCGTACAATGCCTTCTCGATCAGAAAGAAGTCCAGTAGCCGCTCGGATGCGGCGGGATCGGCCGGCCACACCGCGCTGTCGGCCATCGTCTCGCGGTAAGCGGTGAGGAAGGCCTCGGTGGATCGTTCTCGCCAGGCATCGAGTGCAGCAGCGATCTTGCCGGCTTCTTCGGGGTGAGTCTTCAGCGCCCGCTCGAGTGCGGCGGTGGTCGAGTAATCGATGGAGCGGACCAGGCCCGCGACGTCGCGCGCCGCCGGTGCTTTGGCGCGCCGCTCTGACTGCGACCGCCGCGGCTCGCCTTCGAAATCGATGATGAAGACGTCTTCCTTCACGATCAGCATCTGGCCGAGATGGAAATCGCCATGGTGGCGGATCTTCAGGCCGCCGTGCTCGCCGAGCAGGCCCTGCAGCCGTTGCGCAAGTCCTTCGCGCAGCCCCAGGAATTCGTCGACCGATGCTTGGTCACTGTCCTTCAGCCCCTCGCGCTTGCGCCCGAGCTCGTCGAGCACGCGGGTGGCATTGGCCGCCAACGTTTCTGTCCAACGCTGGACATCCTCGCCGTTGATCGGCTCCGGTGCGAAGTCGGCCACCTCAGGATGGCTCGCGAGCGCGAGGTGCATCTCGGCGACGCGGCGGCCGGTCTGCTCCATGTAGCGCAGATACGGTGCCAGTTCTTCGCTGACGCTTTCTTCTTCCGCCTTCATCAGCACGCGCTGATCGTCGACGTAGCGGTCGAGATAGCCCGAAGTCATTATCCAGCCGTCGCCCTGATTGGCGACGAACTCATGGACGACCGCAATGGCACTGACCTTGTCGCCCTCGACCAGCTCGACGCTACCGAGTAGGGGCGGCGTGTTTGCGTAACCGGCAACCTCGGTCAGGAAGCGGCCCATCTCGATCTCGGGATTGATGCCGCTCTCCAGTCGCCGGTACAGCTTGATGACGTAATCTTCGCCGACCAGCGCCGTGGAATTCGACTGCTCGGTCGAGACGGCGCGGATCTGCTCGTAGGGGCCCGCCGGCTTCTCGGCCAACCGCGACCCCGGCCGGAATTCCAACCGGTCGCCTTCGTTTTCGATCACGACGCCGTCGCGCAGATTGTCGAGCAGCAGGCTTGTGAACTCGGTGTCGCCGGCGACGTCGAGCAGCGTGCCTTCGCGCGAGCCCTGGCGGACGGCCGCAAAGGCTCGCGGGTTGTAGCGCTCGCGATCGAAGCGAACCCAGTTGATCTGCATCGGCAGGACGTAGCGGGCGTCCACGCCGCGCACGCTCGCTTCGAAGAACGCCAGCCAGGGCCGGTTCTCGTGCGTGTTGGAGAAGGGGATCGCCGAGGTGACATGCGGCTGGATCGCCCGCATCGATCGCTCCGGAAACCAGCGGGTGCGCGAGAGGAAGGCCGGCAAGACGTCGCGCTCGAACACCCCACGGGTGCGCGCCAGCGACATCCAGGTCGCCCCGACCGGGACGACCAGCGTCTCGAACTCCAGGGCTGTGGCAGCAGGCGCGACGTGTTCCGACATGCCGCGTTCCTCGAGCTTGAACCAGTAGAACCCGTAAGGCGCCAGCGTAATCATGTAGGGCAGTTCGCCGATCGCCGGGAATTTCGTACGTCCAAGCATCTCCTGAGGGACGCGTTCCTTCCACGGCGACAGATCGAGCTCGGTCGGCTGTGCGGAGCGTGACAGATTGGCGACGCAGAGGATGACTTCGTCCTCGTATTGGCGGACATAAGCCAGCACGGATCGGTTGGTCGGGCGAATGAAGGTCATGGTTCCCCGGCCGAAAGCCGGAGTCGATTTGCGGACCGAGATCAGCCGCTTGGTAGCGCTCAGCAGCGAGGACAGGCTTCGCGCCTGGGCTTCGACATTGACCGAAGCGTAGCCGTAGACGGGGTCCATGATCGGCGGGGCATAGAGCCGCGCCGGATCGGCACGGGAGAAGCCGCCGTTGCGGTCCGGGGACCATTGCATCGGCGTGCGGACGCCGTTGCGGTCGCCCAGATAGATGTTGTCGCCCATACCGCTTGCGTCGCCGTAGTAGATGATCGGCGTGCCGGGAAACGACAGCAGCAGCGAGTTCATCAGTTCGATCTTGCGACGATCGTTGTCCATCAGCGGCGCAAGCCGGCGCCGGATACCGAGATTGATGCGCGCCCGCGGGTCGGCCGCGTAGGTCTTCCACAAATAATCGCGCTCGACGTCGGTGACCATCTCGAGCGTCAGTTCGTCGTGGTTACGCAGGAACATCGCCCACTGGCAATTCGCCGGGATTTCCGGCGTCTGGCGCATGATGTCGGTGATCGGGAAACGATCTTCCTGAGCGATCGCCATGTAGATCCGCGGCATCAGCGGGAAATGATAGGCCATGTGGCATTCGTCGCCCTGGCCGAAATATTCCTGCACGTCCTCTGGCCACTGATTGGCTTCGGCCAGCAGTACCTTGCCCTTGGCAT
The DNA here is from genome assembly GCF_048594845.1 of Rhodopseudomonas sp. Taxonomy (GTDB): domain Bacteria; phylum Pseudomonadota; class Alphaproteobacteria; order Rhizobiales; family Xanthobacteraceae; genus Rhodopseudomonas. The sequence goes on from NZ_JBMDXE010000301.1 coordinate 19,994, forward strand.
AGGCATCGAGCTCGGCGCGCAGCTTCTTGATGACCGTGTGGGTCTCCGGAAGGTTCTCGTTGTTGGTGCCGTCGCGCTCGCACAGATAAGGAATCGCGTCCAGCCGGAAGCCGTCCACGCCGGTGTCGAGCCAGCGCTTCATCACCTTGACGACGGCGCTGACGACACGCGGATTGTCGAAGTTGAGGTCGGGCTGATGCGAGAAGAAGCGGTGCCAATAATACTGGCCGGCTTCCGGGTCCCACGTCCAGTTCGACTTCTCGGTGTCGGTGAAGATGATCCGGGTGCCTTGATACTTCTGGTCGGTGTCGCTCCAGACGTACCAGTCGCGCGCGCTCGAATCCTTGGCGCTTCGCCGTGCCCGTTTGAACCAGGCGTGCTGGTCCGAGGTGTGATTGATCACGAGCTCGGTGATTACGCGCAGGCCACGCCGCTTCGCTTCGGCAATGAAGCGGCGGAAGTCCTTCATCGTGCCGAAATCGGGATTGATCGAGCCGTAATCGGCGATGTCGTAGCCGTCGTCCCGCTGCGGCGAGGGATAGAACGGCAGCAGCCACAGCGTGGTGACGCCGAGATCCTGTAGATAATCCAGCTTTTCCGTCAGGCCGGCAAAATCGCCGATGCCGTCATTGTTGCTGTCGGCGAAGGCCTTGACGTGCAGCTGGTAGATGATCGCGTCTTTGTACCAGATATCGTCGGTGGCCTGGGTGTCGAGGGTGTCTGCGGTCTCGTCGATCGGGGACATCAGATTCATGACGGCTCCCTTCATGCGAGGCAGCGGAATAGCAATGTCGGATCGCGCTGCGGATCGATCCGCAGATGCAGCCCGCCCCATTCGACGCCGAAGCGTTCGCCAGTGAGGATGTTCTCGACGGCCGCGACGGGCCGCCGCTCGCCGCCAACCTCCACCTGCGTGTCGCCCAGTGGGAGCCAGAATTCGTGCGGGTCGGCCGACAGCGCAATCGCGCACGCAACCACGTTGGTGAGGTCGTTTGAATACTTGATGAAGCCGGTCACGTTGGGATCTTGAACATCGAGGAAGCGAAGGTTGCTGGTTTGCTGCAGTGCCGGATTGGCGCGGCGGGCACGATTGATGTCGCGGATATAAGGCTTGATGTTACCGGGCTTGTCCCAGTCCCGAACCTTGATCTCGTATTTCTCGGAGTCGAGATATTCCTCCTTGCCGGGGATCGGCTCGTGTTCGATCAGTTCGAAGCCGTTATAGATGCCATAGGTCGATGACAGCATCGCGGCGAGGGCGAGGCGGGATTTGAACATCCACGTTTCGCCACCCTGCAGATGGAAAGGCAGGATGTCAGGCGTATTGACGAAGAAGTTCGGCCGATAAAAATCCCGCTCCGGGTAACGGGTGAGCTCCCGCAGGTATTCCTCGATCTCCCATTTCTGGGTGCGCCAGGTGAAGTAGGTGTAGGACTGGCTGAAGCCGAGCTTGGCAAGGCCCTTCATCAGCTTCGGCCGTGTGAAAGCCTCGGCGAGAAACAGGACGTCGGGGTGACGAAGCTGCACTTCGCGGATCATCCATTCCCAGAACCGCAGCGGCTTGGTGTGCGGATTGTCGATCCGGAAGATCTTCACGCCCTGGTCGACCCAGAACAGGATCACGTCGCGAAGCGCGTTCCACAGCGAGCCCGCGTCCTCGCATGAGAAGTCGGGATTGACGATGTCCTCGTACTTCTTCGGCGGGTTCTCCGCATATTTCATCGAGCCGTCGGGGCGGCGCTTGAACCAGTTCGGATGCTGTTTCAGCCAGGGATGATCCGGCGAGCACTGCACCGCGACGTCCAGCGCCACTTCCAGGTTCACGAGTTTGCAAGCTTCCAGAAGTGCATGGAAATCGGCCAGCGTGCCGAGTTCGGGATGCACCGCGTCGTGGCCACCTTCCTCGGCGCCAATGGCGTAAGGACTTCCGGGATCGCCAGGCTGGGACTTCAAAGAATTGTTGCGCCCCTTGCGGTTGACGCGCCCGATCGGGTGAATCGGCGTGAAGTACAGCACGTCGAAACCCATCGCGGCGATGTCCGGCAGCCGGTCGATGCAATCGCGGAACGTGCCGTGCTGGCCGGGCACCTTGCTCTGGCTGCGCGGCACCATTTCGTACCATGCGCCGTTGCGGGCACGCTCACGGTCGATCATCAGCGGGAGCAAGGCTGAACGGGTGAGGTCGGGACGCCCCTGACTTTCGGCCATGGCGTCGTTCAGCTCGGGGGCGAGCAGGGTGCCGACTTCGCCGGTCTGCAGATAGTCCTCACACTGTCGGTGGACGATCGCGAGCGCCTCAGGGCCGCCGTGCAGCGCCCGTGTCAGCATCCCGGCGCCTTCGAGCGCATCCAGCGCGACATCCTGACCGGCCTTCAGCTTCAATTCGATCCCATGACGCCAGGTCGCGAACTCGTCCGTCCACGCCTCGATCGCGTAGACATATCGACCAATAGCGTCCGGCACGAATGTGGCGGTCCATCGGTCATTGGCAAAATGCCGCATCGGCGTGCGCTGCCAAGTCTGGTCGTTCTCGCGGCGCCAGATCAGTGCTGCGGCCATGACCTCATGGCCGTCACGGTAGATGTCCGCCCACACCTCGATCGGCTCGCCGACCACTCTTTTGATGGGAAAACGGCCGCCATCGATGATCGGATAGATGTCTTCGATGTGGAAAGCACCGCCTGCCGCGACGGTTTGAATTGCTTGTGTCGATTTGTTCACGGTGATGCCGTAATAGGACTGGCGTCCCATCCCCCTGGAAACGAACAACGGGCCGTCGTCCGTTACAAAGCTTCTGGAACGGCAAGGTTCCGGGAACCCACCCTACGCAATCGCGTTGCAGACGACTATCCTATTCGGAATTGACGGATTCGCGGCGCTCCCCGCGCCGCCGCAGACAGCGTGCGTGATGGATTTATTCACCAAAGCGGCAGAGCTCGGAATCCAGACCGAGTTTTTCGATGGCCAGGGGTATCGTCACGTCACCCCGCCGGCGGCCCTTCAGATCATTCTCGACGCAATGCCGGCGGCCGCGGTTCACCCGTTGCTGGAGCATGTAGTGGTCGTCCGCCATGGCGACGCACTGCGTCCCCAGCTACGGCCCAATGCCGCCGAGCCGGTTGCCTGGAAGGTCGTCGCGGGTGAGGCCACGCTGGCGTCCGGCGAGACAAACGGCCGCGGCCTCGATCTGCCGGCAGATCTGCCGACCGGCAGCTATCGGCTGGAATTATCCGACACTGCGGGCCGCACCGAGACTACGCCGCTGCTGGTGGCGCCCGCTGCGGCCTATCGCGGCGATTTCCAGCGCTCCTGGATCGTGGCCGTGCAGCTCTATGGGCTGCGCTCGGCGCGCAACTGGGGCATTGGCGATTTCACCGATCTCGCTCGACTGATCGATATTGCCGCGGGGCTCGGCGCAGGTGGCATCGGGCTCAATCCGCTGCACGCCTTATTCGACGATCGGCCGGGCGATTGCAGCCCTTACTCGCCGAACAGCCGGCTGTTTCTCAATCCGCTCTACGTCGATGTCGAGCAGCTTCCCGAATTCGCACTCGCCGATCTGCCCGAAGCGGAGAAGACCGCGGGGCTGCTGCGGGATGCCGAACTGATCGATTATCGCGCCGTCGCCGATCTGAAATGGCGTGCGCTGCGCGCCGCTCACGACCGCTTTCGTACGGCGGCGGACCCGTCCCGTCGTGCCGCATTCGAGGCTTTCCGCCGCGATCGTGCGCCGCTGCTGACGCGGTTCGCATGCTTTGAAACGCTGCGGCATAAATTCGCGAAGCCGTGGTGGGAATGGCCCGCCGAATGGCAGCAGCCCGACGATGCCCGAGCCGCCGAACTGCGCGACGGACCGGACGGCAGCGAGATCGAATTCGTCGAGTACGTGCAGTGGTGTGCTGACGATCAGCTGCGTGCCTGTCACGATCTCGCGGTGGCCCGCGGCATGGACGTCGGCCTCTATCTCGACGTCGCCGTCGGCGTGCAGAGCGACGGCTTCGATGCCTGGAACGAGCAACTTGCAATTTCTCGGCATCTTTCGGTCGGCGCGCCGCCCGATCAGCTCAATTCTGCCGGGCAGAACTGGGGGCTCGCCGGCTTCAATGCCGCAGGCCTCGAACTCACCGGCTTCGCGCCGTTCCGCGACATGCTGCGCGCCGCCATGCGCTATGCAGGCGCGATCCGGCTCGATCATGTGCTCGGGCTCAACCGGCTCTATCTGGTCCCGCACGGCTATGCGGCGAATAGCGGCGTCTACGTCACGATGCCGTTCGATGCGCTGTTGGCGGTCACCGCGCAGGAGAGCGTTGCCAATCGCTGCGTGGTGATCGGCGAGGACCTCGGCACGGTGCCGGAAGGATTTCGCGAGCGCCTGGCGAGCTGGGGCATCTGGTCATATCGCGTGATGATGTTCGAGCGTGATTATCATCAGGGCTGGTTCTACGGCATCGATCATTATTTGCCGGAAGCGCTGGTGACCTTCAACACCCATGATCTGGCCACCTATTCAGGATGGCGCAGCCTCGCCGATCTGCACTTCAAGCGTTCGATGGGTGTCGATCCCGGCGAAAGCGACGACGCCCGGAGGCACGCGCTGAACATGTTGGGAGATGCCTTGCGACACCAGGGAATTCAGCACGAAGACATCTACGCGGTGCTGACCTTCCTGTCGCGCACACCGTCGCGGCTGCTTGCGATCTCGCTGGAGGATCTGCTCGGCGTGATCGATCAGCCGAACGTGCCTGGCACGGTGTTCGAGCATCCGAACTGGCGTCGGCGGCTGCCCACTGGGCTGGAGGAGATTGCCACGGTGATCAACGGGCAGGCGCTCCTGGCGGCCACCGAAGAGCGCAGCCACGCGGTGAACGCCGTTGCCGGGTAACATCGAAGACTATGCGCTGATCGGAGACTGCGAGACGGCTGCTCTTGTCGGGTACGATGGCTCGATGGACTGGCTGTGCTGGCCCTATTTCGACTCCGACGCGTGCTTTGCGGCGCTGCTCGGTGACGAAAGCCATGGCCATTGGCAGCTCAGCCCCTGCGGACCGATCACCAGGACGACCCGACGTTATCGCGGCGACAGTCTCATTCTCGAAACCCGTTTCGTCACCGAGGATGGCGTCGTCACGCTGATCGACTTCATGCCGCCGCGCGGCAAGGCGTCGGATGTCGTGCGGCTGGTGCGCGGCGAGTCCGGTACTGTCGAGATGCGGATGCACCTGGTGCTGCGCTTCGGCTTCGGCGTCAACATCCCTTGGGTGAAGCGCGGCGAGCGGGAAGGCGAGTTGCTCGCCATCTGCGGCCCCGACATGGCGGTGCTGCGCTCGCCCGTCCTGACGCACGGCGAAGCGATGACCACGGTCGCGGATTTTTCTGTCAGTGAAGGCGAGACGATTCCGTTCGTGATGAGCTATGGGCCATCGCATCTCCCGGTGCCGGACCTCGTCAATCCGCTCGATGCGCTGCGCGATACCGAGGCGTTCTGGGCCGATTGGGCGGGCCGCTGCACCTATGATGGCGACCATCGCGATCTGGTGATGCGCTCGCTGATCACGCTCAAAGCACTGATCTTCCAGCCGAGCGGCGGCATCGTCGCGGCACCGACGACCTCGCTGCCGGAGCAGCTCGGCGGTTCGCGTAACTGGGACTATCGCTTCTGCTGGCTTCGCGACGCCACTTTCACGCTGTTCGCACTGATGAACAATGGCTATTCCAGCGAAGCCTCTGCCTGGCACCATTGGCTGATGCGCGCAGCCGCCGGTGCGCCCGCCGATATGCAGATCATGTACTCGATTTACGGCCATCGGCGGCTGCTCGAATGGCAAGCCGACTGGCTGCCCGGCTATCAGGGCGCCCAACCGGTACGGATCGGCAACGCCGCCCATGGCCAGCTTCAGCTCGACGTTTATGGCGAACTGATCGATGCGTTTCATCAGTGGCGGATGGCGGGGCTCGAACTCGACGGCGACACTTGGTCGATGGAGCGGGCCGTACTCGAGCATCTCGCCGAAGTCTGGAATCAACCGGACAGCGGCATCTGGGAGAGACGCGGCGCCGGCAAACACTACGTATTTTCCAAAGTGATGTGCTGGGTGGCTTTCGACCGGGGCATCAAGAGCGCGGAAAAATTCGGGCTGGAGGCGCCGCTCGACAAATGGAGGGCGCTCCGCGATCACATTCATCGGGATGTTTGCGCCAAGGGCTTCGATACGAAGCAGAACTCGTTCGTCGAGCACTACGGCGCCGACGTGCTCGACGCCAGCCTGCTGCTGCTTCCTGCGGTGGGCT
>NZ_JBMDXE010000302.1:0-2582 GCF_048594845.1 Rhodopseudomonas sp.
AGCATAAGGCGATTCCTTTTCTTGGTTGTTGTTGGTGGTTGTCAACTTGCGGTTATTTGTTGGTGACTGTTCTCAGAGACTAGGTCTCGCCTCAGGCAAACACATTCTCGTTCGTCATTCCGGGGCGCGCGCAGCGCGAGCCCGGAATCCATAACCCCTATGCTCTCGGCCAAGCAAAGCGCAACCGGCGCCCTGCTCCACCGCCAACGCTGCGGCGTATGGATTCCGGGCTCGCGCAGCTTCGCTGCACGCCCCGGAATGACGAACGCCGAGGGTAGCGCACGGCATCACCCCGCCCCCAACCGTCATCCCCCGCGAATGCGGGGGACCCAGTATTCCAGAGTGCTGCTGTTGAGCGCATACGCCTGCCGCACACGCTCTGGCATACTGGGTCGCCCGGACGAGCCGGGCGATGACGCCGAGTGTGGGGCATACGCTGCCAACCGAATCTACGCTCTACGCTAATCAATCGTGCGTTTCGCATCCCTATCACTGCTGCTGCGCGCCTTGCACACCCGCATCCGCATGCGCCGGCTTGTCGACGCCGAACAGCAGCTTGCGCGCCTGCTCGTCCATCGGCTTGCGGTCTTCCTTGCCGAGGGCGAGGCCGGCCTGCAGCTTGGGGCGCTCGCGCAGCAGCGCGTACCAGCGCTTCACGTTGGGGAATTCGTCCAGCGAAATCCCCTGCGCCTTGTGGGTCATGATCCAGGGGAAGCACGCCATGTCGGCGATCGAGTAGTCGCCGGCGATGTACTCACGGCCGGTCAGCTGCGCGTCGAGCACGCCGTACAGCCGCTTGGCTTCGCGCGTGTAGCGGTCGATCGCGTACGGGATCTTCTCCGGCGCATAGAGCAGGAAGTGTCCGTTCTGGCCGAGCATCGGGCCGAGCCCGGCCATCTGCCACATCACCCATTGCATCACCTCGAAGCGCGGACGGGTCGCGGCGGGCATGAACTTGCCGGTCTTCTCCGCCAGATAGATCAGGATCGCGCCGCTTTCGAAGATGCTGAGCGGGCCGCTGCCGTCGGCCGGCCCGTGATCGACGATCGCCGGCATCCGGCCGTTCGGGGAGAGCTTGAGATAGTCCGGCTTGTGCTGGTCGCCGCGGCCGAGCTGCATCGGCACCACCTTGTACGGCAGGCCGCATTCCTCCAGCATGATCGAAATCTTCCAGCCGTTCGGGGTCGGCGCGTAAAACAGCTCGATCATGCAGGCTCCTCGGGTCCTCTTGACGGGTTTGCGCCGATCCTAGCCCGGCTCCGGCGGGCTTGTCACCTCGGTCTCGGGCGGCTGTACGGGGCGGTGCGGACGTGGCAGACAGGGCGCCCCTCAACCGCGGAGTGACCGATGCTGTTTCCGACCACGATCGCCGGCTCGTTGCCGAAGCCCGAATGGCTCGCCGAACCGAACAAGCTGTGGGCGCCGTGGAAATCCAGCGGCGAGGAACTCGCCCGAGCCAAGCGCGATGCGACGATCCTGGCGCTGAAGCTACAGGAAGACTACGGCATCGACATCGTCACCGAGGGCGAGCAGGCGCGGCAGCATTTCGTCCACGGCTTCCTCGAGGCGGTCGAAGGCATCGACTTCGCCCACAAGGTCGAGATGGGCATCCGCAACGACCGCTACAAAGCGATGGTGCCGCAGGTGGTCGCACCGCTGCGGCTCAAGGGCCGCGTCCACGGCTTCGAGGGCCAGATCGCGCGGGCGCATACCACGCACAAGATCAAGTTCACCCTGCCCGGCCCGATGACGATCATCGACACCATCGCGGATCGTTACTACGGCGACCGCGTCAAGATGGCGTTCGCCTTTGCCGAGCTCTTGAACGAGGAAGCCAAGGCGCTGGAAGCCGACGGCATCGACATGATCCAGTTCGACGAGCCGGCGTTCAACGTCTACATGAGCGAGGCCGCCGACTGGGGCGTCAAGGCGCTGGAGCGCGCCGCGCAGGGGCTCAATTGCGCCACCGCCGTGCACATCTGCTACGGCTACGGCATCAAGGCCAACACCGACTGGAAGGAAACGCTCGGCGATCAGTGGCGGCAATACGAGGACATCTTCCCGGCGATCGATGCCAGCGCGATCCAGCAGGTCGCAGTCGAGTGCCGCAACTCCAAGGTGCCGCTGGAGCTGCTGTCGCTGCTGAAGGGCAAGATCGTCCAGGCCGGCGTCATCGACGTCGCCAGCGACGAGGTCGAGACCGCCGAGGACGTCTGCGCCACGATCGAGGCGGTTATGAAGCACGTGCCGAAGAGCAATATCGTCGCCACGACGAACTGCGGCATGGCCCCGATGCGGCGGGAGATCGCGGAGGCGAAGCTGGCGGCGCTTGGGGCCGGTGCGGAGCTGGCGCGGGAGCGATTTAAGTAAGCGGGGCGGAGCTGGCAGCGCGAGAGCGGACCAAGTAACAAGCTCAACAGCGCCGACCCGTCGTGGGTCGCCGTCCTCTGTTTCGTCGCCCCTCCTCTCCCCGTCATTCCGGGGCGCCGCGCAGCGGCGAGCCCGGAATCCATACTTTCTGGAGGATGTTGTTGAGCACGGCGTTGCGGCGCTGTGCATAAATCCAGGCGACTGGGGTTATG
>NZ_JBMDXE010000303.1:0-6449 GCF_048594845.1 Rhodopseudomonas sp.
CGATCCGCAGGCGCAAACAGCCGCGCGGTCGCTGCGCATGGCGACGGTCGAGGGCGCCCGCTGCCACGCGCTGACCGAAAACGGATCGCTCTAAGACGGCAATCGCCCCGACATGCTCACCATCGACGAGCGGCAACCGCATCTGTCGCCGCTGTTCGATCCGGAGAAAGCGCTGGTCTACAGCGCGCGCGGCGCGGATGTGCGCGACGTCGTGATCGACGGCCGCATCGTGATGCGGGATCGCAAGGTGCTCACCGTCGACGAGAGCAGCCTGCTCGCCGAGGTCGAACAGATCGCGCGGAGCTGCGCCGCCAGCGCGGGCATCGCTCTTCCGGAGCCGAGACTGACGGGGATGTCCAGCCATGCTTAAGGTGCTCTCACTGATCGCCGCGGTGATCTTCTGGGGCTTGCTGTCCCTGACGCTGCCGCCCGACATCTTCCCCGGACCGGTGGAGACCGTGAAGGCGCTGTGGGGCGAGATCGCCGGCGGCCGCGTCGGAACCGACCTCGTCATGACGATGCTGCGCGTCGTCGGCGGCCTCGTTCTGGCGCTGCTGCTCGGCGTTCCGGTCGGCGTGCTGATGGGGCTCAACCGCCGTGCCGAGGCGGTGCTCGACGTCTGGGTGATGATCGGACTGACGGTGCCGAGCCTGTGCTACGCCATCATGGCCTTCATGTGGTTCGGCCTCAACGAGGCCGCCGCGATCATCGCCATCGCGGTCACGGCGGCTCCCTCAATCACCATCAACATCTGGGAAGGCGTCAAAAACGTCGACACCAAGCTGGTGGCGATGGCGCGCGTGTTCGAGGCGCCACGCGCCACCATCGTGCGCCGCGTGCTGATGCCGCAGATCTATCCCTATGTGATGGCGTCGGCGCGGTTCGGGCTCGGCATCATCTGGAAGATCACCGTGCTGGTCGAACTGATCGGCCGTCCCAACGGCGTCGGCTTCAAACTGTTCTACTGGTACCAGCTCGCCGACATGCGCCAGGTGCTGGCCTGGACGCTGCTGTTCACCATCATCATGCTGCTGATCGAGCTGGCGATCCTGAAGCCGATCGAACGCCGCATCTTCGCCTGGCGTCCGGAGGTTGCCGTATGAAGCCCGCCATCCAAGTCGCGTCGCTGCGCAAGACCTTCAAGCAACGCGACGGCGAGACCCGCATGGTGTTGAAAGACCTCGATCTCGAGGTTGGCGCCGGCGAATTCCTCTGCATCCTCGGCCCGTCGGGCTGCGGCAAGTCGACGCTGCTCAACGTCCTCGCCGGCCTCGACAAGGTCTACGAAGGCAGGGCCGAGGTCAGCGGCGGCCGCATCGGCTATCTGTTCCAGGAGCCGCGGCTGCTGCCGTGGCTGACCGCCGAGGGCAATCTCGACTTCGCCTTGTCGAGCTGCAAGGTGCCGACCGAGCGCTGGGAGCAGCTCAAGTCACGCTATCTCGCGATGACCGGGCTGTCCGACTATCGCAACTACTATCCGCACCAGATCTCCGGCGGCATGGCGCAACGGCTCGCGCTGGTCCGCGCGCTGTGCGTCGAGCCCGGCATCCTGCTGATGGACGAGCCGTTCTCCGGGCTCGACGAGATCACCGCGCGGCGGATCCGCACCGATTTGCTGACGATCTGGGAAGAGACCCGCAAGACCATCGTGTTCGTCACCCACAATGCCTACGAGGCCTGCTTCCTCGCCGACCGCATTCTGGTGATGTCGGGCGGCGCGTTCCAACAGGAGATGCGCGTGCCGATCGCGCGGCCGCGCAGCTACGATGACTCCGCCGTGTTCGAGCTCAGCCGCGACGTCATCCGCGCGTTCGGCGACGGCATGGCCCGCCCAGCCCCCGCCGTCGCGCCCGAGGCTCCCGCACGCCTTGTCGACGATCTCGACCGCCACACCGCCGCCCGCATGAACCTCTGACCCATCCAACGATTGGAGCGCGTATGCTAACCCGCCTTGGACTTCTCGCCGCCGTCGTGCTTGCGACGACCAGCGCCGCCACCGCGCAAGTCAAGGTGCGGATCGGCGATCTCGCGCAATCGCTCAACGAGATCGGCTCGCGCGCGATGATCGATCAGGGCATCGACAAGAAATACGGCATCGCCGCCGAGTATCGGGCTTATCCGACGCTGGACGGGCTGTTCACCGCGATCCGCGGCAAGGATGTCGACGTCGGCTTCGGCGGCTGGACCGCGATCGCGCAGTTCCGTGGCAAGGGCATGCCGGTGACGATGATCTTCCCGGTCGGCCGCGGCGCGACCGTGGATGTGATCGTTCCGGCCGCCTCGCCGATCAAGAGCATCGCCGAGCTGAAGGGCAAGAAGGTCGGCTCGTTCGCCGGCGCTGCCGGCACCGCCACCGTACTGTTCCGCGTGATCACGTCGAAATTCCACGGTTTCGATCCCGGCAAGACCGGCGATCTGCAGTTCGCCGGGCCCGGCCTGCTGCCGGCGCTGCTCGACAAGGGCGAGATCGACGCCGCGGTGATGTTCGATCCGCTGGCGGCGAAACTCGAAGGCACCGGCAAATATCGATCGCTCGGCAACCTCGCCGACGCCTACAAGGCTGGCACCGGCGACGACTTCCTGTGGATCGGCTACTCGACCAACGACGATTTCATCAAGGCCGAGCCTCAAGCGCTGACCAACTTCACCAAGGCGTGGCTCGAGGCCATCGAATACGTCAAGACCCATCCCGAAGTGTTCGAGGCCTACGGCAAAAAATACGGGCTCGAGCCCGCCGCCATCGAGCTGCTGCGCCAGCGTGTACTGGCCGACTACACCACCAAATGGGACGACCAGACCATCGCCAGCCTGCGGCGGTTCGGGGCCATGGCCAACGAGGTGATGGGTGGCGGCTATCTCGACACGGTCCCCGACGCAGCGTTTTCCACGAAGTTCGATCCGCGCAAGTAGCACCAGACGACAGCGACACGCGGCAGCCGCCGCGTGTCGCTCAGCGCCGCGTCGGAGCAATCCGCCGGCTGTCGCCTTCGCGGCTCAGGATCGCGGCGCTGATCTGGCACATCCAGTTGATGCCGGTGTCGTTGGCGAAGCGCGAATGGCTGTGGACCCGAACTTCAATCGGAGGCAGTTCGAACGGCAGCTCGAGCAGGCGAAAGTCGCGGGCGCGGTGAAGATCCAGCGCCAACAGCCGCGGGAAGATCGCCGCGACGTCGGAATGGCGCACGATCTCCGGCGCCGTGGTGAAATGGCCGCGCACCGCGATCCGCGGACGCGCATCCTCGTCCGCCAGCCATTGCTCGGCGAGCTGATACACCGACGACGTCGTCCGCGCGAAGAAGAACCGCAGCTTCGAAAAATTGGCCCGCGTCAGCTTCGATTTGACGATCGGATGATTGGCTCGCACCAAGCAGATGTAGCGGTCGCTGAACGTATCGATCGCGATCAGATCCTTCTCCGGCGCACTGATCGCGCCGATCGCCAGATCGATCTCACCGGACCGCATCGAACTCACCACGCTGTCCGGCAGCAGCGGCACGACGTGGACGCGCACGAACGGCGAAATCTGCGACAGCTCGCTGATCAGCCGCGGCAGGATGTACACTTCCGCGATGTCCGACATTGCCACCCGGAAGGTGCGCTCGGTGACGCGCGGATCGAACACGACGCCGCTCTGCAGCGTGCGATTGAGCAGCTCGAACGCCTGATCGAGCGGCTCGTGCAAACGCACCGCCGCGTCCGTCGGCAACATCCGGTTGGCCACCCGCACGAACAACGGATCACCGAAGCGCTCGCGCAGCCGCCGCAGCGCGTGGCTGATCGCCGGCTGCGTCAGGCCGAGGCGATCGCCCGCCGCGGTGAGGCTGCGCAGGTCCCAGATCGCCAGGAATACGCGCAGCAGGTTGAGATCGAGCTGATCATTCATCCGGTTCATGCGCGCGATTATGACTATGAATTTGACTTACATCAAGGCGCTCGACATCGTAGCGCATCCGCCAACTAATCACGCCGCGATCGACAGCGGAGTGATGACGTCACCTCGCCGATGGCCATCAGGAGATCTGGGATGAACAGCGCAGCCGCAATGCAGAAGGTTCAGTCGGAGGCCGCGACCGACTCCGTGTTCGACTACAAGGCGGCGGTGTACTCCATCCTGCCCCGGATCGCCGCGACCACGCACGAGAGCGACAAACAGCGCCGGCTCGCCGACGACGCCGCCAATGCGCTGCGTGAATCCGGCCTGTCCCGCATGATCACGCCGAAGCAATTCGGCGGCTACGAGATGTCGCCCAGCGCCCACATCTGGGCCTGTGCGGAGATCGGCAAGGTCTGCTCGGCGGCGAGCTGGGTGCTGATGGTCTGCGTCGCACACGACTACATCATCGGCCGGTTCCCCGAAGAATGTCAGCGCGAAGTCTATGAAGGCGACGCCGACAATCTGGTGGCGGGTTCGCTTGCTCCCGCCGGCGTGCTGACTCCCGTCGAAGGCGGCTGGCGCCTCACCGGACGCTGGCAGTTCGGCAGCGGCTCCGATCACTCGCCGTGGTTCATCGTCGGCTCGCGCCGGGCGAATCCCGGTCCGGACGACTACCTGATCCATCACGTCATGGTGCCGCTCGCCGACGTCGAGATCGTCGACACCTGGCACACGCTCGGCATGCGCGGTACCGGCTCCAAGGATCTCGTCGTCACCGACGCCTTCATCCCGGCGCATCGCGCGGTCCCGACGCAGCCGACCTTCCTCGGCCTCAGCCCGCACGCCAAGGCGCCGACCTATCGGCTGTCGGTGTATTCCGGCCTGCCGGCGATGCTGTCCGGTTCGGTGCTCGGCATGGCCGAAGGCGGCCTCAAGGCCTTCATCGACGCCACCGCCAAGCGCGTGACGCCGGCCGGCGTCGTCAAGGCGGTCAATGCCTCGATGCAGAAGCGCGTCGCCGAGTCGAGCGCCGAGATCGCCGCGGCGCGGCGTCTGCTCACCGACATGTGCGAGCGCTTCGACAAGCTGATGGAGATCGATCAGGCGCCGATGGCGACGGAGGATCGCATCCAGATGCGCTGGGACGCGGCCTATGTGGTCGAGCTGTGCCGCCGCGCGATCGACCGGATCTACGCCGCGTCCGGCGCGGCCGGCATCTACGAAGGCAGCCCGGTGTATCGCGCCTTCCGTGATATCAGCACCGCCTGCCACCACGCCGTGATCGATTTCGACACCGTGTCCGGCATGATGGGCCAGTTCAAGCTGACCGGCGACCTCGGCGAGAATCCGCGCGCCGCGCCGTTCGCCTGACCCGACGGCGGCATGACGCGTAGCGCACCGCGACACGTCGCGGTGCGTATCGACCAGTCGATCGACCTATCGCGAGGGCCTGGCATGATCTCCGAACCATCGATGTCGGCGGACCTGTTCAAGCAGAGCATGCGCCTTCTCGCCGGCGGCGTCTGCATCCTGGCGACGAGCGCCAATGGCGAGCGGCACGGGCTGACGATGACGGCCGTGTGTTCGCTGACGATCGATCCGCCGTCGCTGATCGCCTGCGTCAACCGCGGCGCCGGCACCCGCGGCATCATCAGCGCGACCCGGCGCGTCAGCGTCAACATCCTCGCCGACGATCACGCCGGCCTCGCCGAACGCTTCGGCTCCCCCGCCGTGCGCGGCGCCGACCGCTTCGATGCCCACGTCTGGACCGAACTCCACAGCGGCGTCCCCGCCCTCGTTGACGCCCTCGCTGTGCTCGACTGCGAAGTCATGAGCGAGACGGAACTCGGCCAGCACTGCGTGTTCTTCTGCGAGGTGAAGCACGCGGTGCTGCAGCCCGACAGAAAGCCACTGGTTCACTTCAACCGGGAATTCTGCGCGGTGCAGCCGGTCTAGGCAGAACGCACGCGGCAGCATCTGTAGCGAACCCGCTTCAGACGGGAGACGATTTCGCTCGCGAACAGCGAAACGGAAGGACCAACGTTTCGTCGCATCGCCGAGCGGGAGAAGCGCATTTCCTTTCGCGCGCGGCGGGTTGCCGCATGCTGCGGCAGCCGTACATATCGGTCATCCCCCTCTTTAAGCCCGGGCCTCAAATGACCGACCTTTCCGTCGACGCACGACTCCTCGCCTCCGATCGCAGCAGCGGTTCCGGGCGCGCCTCCATCAATACCAAGGTCGTCACGGTCGGTCTGGCTGCGCTCGCAGCCGGCGCGCTTGCGCTCGGACAGGTCTACGGCTGGCGCCAGGGCGCGCTGTTTGTGCTCGGCGGCGGCCTCGGCCTCGTGCTGTATCACGCGCTGTTCGGCTTCACCTCGGCATGGCGCGTGTTCATTGCGGACGGGCGCGGCGCAGGCCTGCGCGCGCAGATGCTGATGCTCGCCGTCGCCGTTGTGCTGTTCTTCCCCGCTCTGGGCCACGGCTCGGTGTTCGGCCAGGCCGTGCGCGGCGAATACGGCGCAGTCGGCGTCTCGGTACTGGTCGGCGCGTTCCTGTTCGGCATCGGCATGCAGCT
>NZ_JBMDXE010000304.1:0-1785 GCF_048594845.1 Rhodopseudomonas sp.
AGCTCTCCCGCCTCGCCGAACCGCCGCAGGACATCGCCGGCGCGATGGCGGCGCTGCATAGGCCGTCGCGCGATCTGTGCGCCGAACTCGGCCGCGCGCTCGCCGACGAGTTGCCGCTGCTGAAGCGCGATGGCGGCTTCGTGCGCGACGGCTAAGAGGCGGAGCTGGACGAAACCCGCAAGCTGCGCGACGCCTCGCGCCTCGTCGTCGAGTCGATGCAGGCGCGCTACGCCGACGACACCGGCATCAAGGCGCTGAAAATCCGGCACAACAACGTGCTCGGCTACTTCGTCGAGGTCAGCGCGCAGCACGGCGACAAGCTGATGGCGCCGCCGCTCAACGCCGTTTTCATCCATCGCCAGACACTGGCCGGGCAGGTGCGCTTCACCACCGCCGAGCTCGGCGAGATCGAGGCCAAGATCGCCAATGCGGGCGACCGCGCGCTCGGCCTCGAGCTCGAGATATTCGACCGGCTCGCCGCCTTGATCGACGCTGCCGGCGACGATCTGCGCGCCGCCGCGCACGCCTTCGCGCTGCGCGACGTCGCCACCGCACTGGCCAAGCTGGCGGCCGACGACAACTACGTGCGGCCCGAGGTCGACGAGTCGTTGAGCTTTGCGATCGAAGGCGGCCGGCATCCGGTGGTGGAGCAGGCGCTGCGGCGCGCCGGCGAGCCGTTCATCGCCAATGCCTGCGACCTGTCGCCCGGGCCGGCGCAGAAGAACGGCCAGATCTGGCTGCTGACCGGCCCGAACATGGCCGGTAAGTCGACCTTCCTGCGCCAGAACGCGCTGATTGCGCTGTTAGCGCAGGTCGGCAGCTACGTGCCGGCCGGCCGGGCCCGCATCGGCGTGGTCGACCGGCTGTTCTCGCGCGTCGGCGCCGCCGACGATCTGGCCCGCGGCCGTTCGACCTTCATGGTCGAAATGGTCGAGACCGCCGCGATCCTCAATCAGGCGTCCGAGCGGGCGCTGGTGATCCTCGACGAGATCGGCCGCGGCACGGCGACCTTTGACGGCCTGTCGATCGCCTGGGCGGCGATCGAGCATCTGCATGAACAAAACCGCTGCCGTTCGCTGTTTGCGACGCATTATCACGAGCTGACTGCGCTGTCGGCCAAGCTGCCACGGCTGTTCAACGCCACGGTGCGGGTCAAGGAATGGCGCGGCGAGGTGGTGTTCCTGCATGAGGTGCTGCCGGGCTCCGCCGACCGCTCCTACGGCATCCAGGTCGCCAAGCTGGCCGGCCTGCCCGCGAGTGTGGTGTCGCGCGCCAAGTCGGTGTTGGCCAAGCTCGAGGCCAACGACCGCGGCCAGCCCAAGACGCTGATCGACGATTTGCCGCTATTCGCCATCACGGCCCGCGCTCCCGCGGAGGCGGCCCCGCCGAGCGAAGCCGAGCAACTGATCGAGGCGGTGAAGGCGCTACATCCCGACGAGATGTCACCGCGCGAAGCGTTGGATGCCCTGTATGCGCTCAAGGCGAAGCTGCCGAAGGGCGAATGAACTTTGTGCTGGCTTGCGGCGCAGCGGCTCCTCCTGAGAGCCTGACCGGGAATGCAGTCAACAAAATCGGTTACTTCCCTCTCAGCCGGTCATGCCCGGCCTTGTGCCGGGCATCCACGCCTTGCTGGCGGAGATGCAGAAAAGGCGTGGATGGCCGGGACAAGCCCGGCCATGACGAGACTAATCGCGATTTGAAAGAATCCCGCAGCCCCTGATTTTGCAGCCCACGTTTGTTAGCCTCTGAGGCGCCCGGCGAGGCCGGACGTCTGGCGCCGCACCT
>NZ_JBMDXE010000305.1:0-23525 GCF_048594845.1 Rhodopseudomonas sp.
ACGCTATGTTTATGCGGCTGACGACGCGTTCTTTCCCTACGGCCAGCACAGCGAGGAAGCGATCATCGGCCGGGTGGTGCCGCTGATCGGCGAGTTGATCGCCGCGCACGCCCCCGACCTCGTGGTGATCGCCTGCAATACTGCCTCGACGCTGGTGCTGGCGCATCTGCGTGCCGCCTACCGGGTGCCGTTCGTCGGCACCGTGCCGGCCATCAAGCCGGCCTGTGCGGCATCGAAGACCAAGCGGGTCTCCGTGCTCGGCACCAGCGGCACCGTGAAGCGTGAATATACCCGCGCCCTGATCCGCGATTTCGCGCAGGGCTGCGACGTCAAGCTGGTCGGCTCGGTGCACCTGGCGGCGCTGGCCGAAGCGGCGCTCGGCGGTACTCCCGTGACAGACGACGCGATCCGGGCCGAGATCGCGCCGTGCTTCGTGGCCGGCGATAGGCCCGACAGCCGGACCGATACGATCGTGCTGGCCTGCACGCACTATCCGCTGTTGCTGGATCGGCTGGTTCGGCTGGCGCCTTGGCCTGTCGACTGGATCGACCCGGCGCCCGCGATCGCGCGGCGCGTCGTCAGCCTGCTTGGCGCAAGCAGCAGCAGTCATCAACATGAACAGGGCGCCGCTATCGTGTTCACTTCAGGACAGCCGCACCCGCTCGCCGGTGCGCTAACGCCCTATTTCGGCGGTCACGTCCCCGCTTGAGTACTTCCCGAGAGTTGCCCGCGCTGCTAATTTCATAGGCAGGGAGGACTGCCATGACCAAGAGGATTCTGTTCGCGCTGGCTGTCGTCATGACCGCCGGTGCCGCCATCGCGCAGCAACAGCCGAGCGGAATCAAGCGCACGCCGCTGCAGAAGGTCGAGTTCCCCGACGGCTATGTGACGGTCAGCGGTCTTGCGGAACTCCCCGCGGGGGGCCGGATCGGCCGGCACACTCATCCCGGCATCGAGACCGGCTATCTGCTGGAAGGCGAAGCCGTGATGACGATCGACGGCCAGCCCGACAAGCATTTCAAGGCCGGCGACTCCTATTCGATCCCGGCGGGCGTCGTGCACGACGCGGCGGCGCATGGCGGTAGCGCCAAGGTGATGGCGGTCTGGGTGGTCGACAAGACCAAGCCCCTGGCCACTCCGGCGCCGTAGGTCGACGTGCGGGGAAGGATCCGAATTCTGTCGCTGCGGCGACGGCTGATCGCCGATCTGATGCGGGCGTCGCAGGGCGTGCCGCTGATCACCTATCAGCGCTCGCTCAACCTGACGCCGCTGGCTCTGGCGCGCGGCCGGCTGGCGTCGCCGCCGGGCTTCGCGGCGATCATCGCCAAGGCCTGGGCGCTGGTGGCGCGCGAGCAACCGATGCTGCGCACGCTGGTGGTCGACTTCCCGTTTCCGCACCTCTACGAGCTGCCGCGCAGCGTCGCGATGATCGCGATCGCCCGCACGGTCGGCGGCGAGGACTGCGTGCTGATGCAGAAGGTGGTCGGCGCCGACGAGCTGTCGCTGCGCTGCGTCGATGCGCTGATCCGCGAGGCGCAGACCGCGCCGATTTCCAAGGTGCCGATGTTCCGCAAGCTGCTGAGGATCAGCGCTCTGCCCTGGCCGCTGCGACGGCTGGTGTGGTGGTACGGCATGGCGATGGCCCGGCAGAAGGCAAATTTCTTCGGCAGCGTCGGGCTGTCCTCGGTATCGGCGCTCGGCGCCGGCGACCTCTACCCGATCAGCCCGGGCCCCTACATGCTGAGCTACGGCCGGCTGCACGAGGATGGCCGGTTCGACATGGTGATCCGCTTCGACCACCGGCTGATCGACGCCGCCCCGATCGCCCGGGCGATGACCCGGCTCGAGCACATGCTGAACACCACCATCGCTGGCGAACTGCAGGCGATGTACAGCCCGGCGGCCGATCTGGCGCCGGTCCGGGCAATCGGCGCCTGAGGCTGACGAGCGGTGTCCCCGGCCTGTCGCCGAATTGACATCCGGGCGGATTCTCCCTAGAACCCCGCCCACAACGCGGGCCTTTCGGCCCGCGTTGCGTTTCGCGACCCGTGGTCCACCCCTCCCAGCTTTGGGGCCGGATCTGTCGGCGGCTGGTTCTCCGGCCGCACAGGAGGGCGCGTTTCCTCATGCACGACTGAAAAACGCCATCGCGGTCGCGATGGCTGTGAACAACCGAGGACGCGATGACAAAGCGCAGTGAAGCCAAGTATAAAATCGACCGCCGGATGGGCCAGAACATCTGGGGCCGCCCGAAGAGCCCGGTCAACCGCCGCGAATACGGCCCCGGCCAGCACGGCCAGCGCCGCAAGGGCAAGCTCTCCGACTTCGGCGTGCAGCTGCGCGCCAAGCAGAAGCTGAAGGGCTACTACGCCAACATCTCCGAGCGCCAGTTCCACGCCATCTACGTCGAGGCGACCCGCCTCAAGGGCGATTCGGGCGAGAACCTGATCGGCCTGCTCGAGCGCCGCCTGGACGCCGTCGTGTACCGCGCCAAGTTCGTCTCGACGATCTTCGCGGCCCGCCAGTTCATCAATCACGGCCACATCAAGGTCAACGGCAAGCGCGTCAACATCGCCAGCTACAAGGTGCGCGTCGGCGACGTGATCGAGGTCAAGGAATCGTCGAAGCAGCTCGCGATCGTGCTGGAAGCCAGCCAGCTCGCCGAGCGCGACGTGCCGGACTACATCGAAGTCGACCACAACAAGATGACCGCGAAGTTCGCGCGCATCCCGGCTCTTTCGGACGTGCCGTT
Organism: Rhodopseudomonas sp.; assembly: GCF_048594845.1. Classification (GTDB taxonomy): domain Bacteria; phylum Pseudomonadota; class Alphaproteobacteria; order Rhizobiales; family Xanthobacteraceae; genus Rhodopseudomonas. The sequence goes on from NZ_JBMDXE010000305.1 coordinate 2,753, forward strand.
CGCGGTGCAGATGGAGCCGCATCTGATCGTCGAATTCTACTCGCGCTAAGCGCGACGGAACTGCTTTCTTCGTACTGATTGCTGCTCAGTCCGATGCATCGAGGCCCCGGTTCGCCGGGGCCTTTTTTGTTTGTGCGCTCCCGCGCTTCGTTCGTTGCAGTCCCCGTGTCCCGGACGCGATGCGGCACGCAGTGCCGCTTCGCAGATCCGGGACCCCGGTTACTTCTTGTGCAAGCAACCGGGGCCCCGGATCTGCAGCGCACCACGCCGCAACAGCGGCGCGCTGCGCAGCGTCCGGGGCAAGTGATATCGCATTAGGTGCCTGCGCGGCCCGTTCCGGGGATGCTGCAACCGTGTTAGCTTCAACCATGTCCTACACCCCACCCCTGCCCGATCCGTCCGCGCCGCCGGTGCGGATCAATCTGTTGTCCGACACGCAGACACGGCCGACGCCGGCGATGCGGGAGGCGATGGCGCGGGCGGAGGTCGGCGACGAGCAGACCGGCGACGATCCGACCACCAACGCGCTGAACGAACGCGTCGCGGCGCTACTCGGCAAGGAGGCCGCGGTCTTCCTGCCGTCGGGCACGATGTGCAACGTCACGGCGACGCTGGCGACTTGCCGGCCCGGCGACGAGATCATCGCGCATCGCACCGCGCACATCCTGTCGCGCGAGGGTGGCACGCACGCAGCGCTGGGCGGCTTCCAGATCACGCCGCTGGACGGCGACAGCGGTCAGTTCTCGCTGGGGGCGTTCCGCGCGGCACTGCATCCGCGCTCGCGCTACGAGCCGCCGCAGACCATGGTGAGCGTCGAGCAGACCGCCAATATCGGCGGCGGCACGATCTGGCCGCAGCCGACGCTCGACGCCATCGCGGCCGCCGGCAAGGCGGCGGGCTTGGCCACGCATATGGACGGCGCACGGCTGCTGAATGCCGTGGTGGCCACCGGCATCGCGACGCGCGACATGGTGGCCGGCTGGGATTCGGCGTGGATCGATTTCAGCAAGGGATTGGGCGCGCCGGTCGGCGCCTCGCTGGCCGGCTCGCGCGCGTTCATCGACGAGGTGTGGCGCTGGAAGCAGCGGCTCGGAGGATCGATGCGGCAGTCCGGCGTGATCGCCGCGGCCTGCTCATACGCGCTCGATCACCACGTCGAGCGGCTGGCCGAGGATCACGCCAATGCACGGGCGCTCGCGGCCGGATTGGCGCAGCTTGCCGGGGTCGAAGTGCAGGAGCCGCAGACCAATCTGGTGTTCTTCCGGCCCGACGGCGCCGGCGTGTCGGGCGCCGAGATGGTGAGCCGGCTGCGCGCCCATGGTGTCCAGCACGCCATGATGGACGGCCGCATCCGCGCCTGCACGCATCTCGATGTCACCCGCGCGATGATCGACGAGACAATCGGACTGGTACGGGAGATTCTGCGCAAGGCGTAGCTCGCTTGCAGCGCCTTAAATGCGAGATGCAAATGGCCGGGACGAGCCCGGCCATCGCAGAATGATCAGGCCCGAGGCCCGAATCCCTTACAGGCAGATCCGCACGCCGGCGGCGTTGACGACGCAGGCGCCACGCCCGCGGCCACGCACCGGGCCGCCATAGCCTCGTCCGCGGCCGTAACCTCGGCCGTAGCCGCGACCGCCGCGATAGCCCCGGCCACGTCCGCGGCCCCAGTCGCCGCGCTGCGCGGAGGCAGAGGTCGTCGAAACGCTGGTGATCAGCGCGGTGGCGCCGACCAGGCTGAATGCGTAGATGCTGGTGAGCACCACCGCGGCGAGAACGCGCGAGACGAGGCCCTGACGGCCAGGCTTGGAGGTCATGTGATTCCTTTTCGGTTGCGCCGGGACGGTGGAGGCAAAACACCGCAGCGTCAATCCGCAACACAATTCCGCGAGGCAAGTTCCAGCGTCGCGATGGCGGGCTGAATATTTTTCGAGATTTTCGCGCCGCCTGCCGAGCCTGCGGCGATACGCACTGAGCTTTCCCCGCGTCATTTCCGGGGCGCTCACGCAGTGAGCGAACCCGGCATGTCTCGCGGAGAGGTAGATCGCCAGCCAGGGCGTCGCCCGTGGTCGGGCCGTCTTCACTCCAGCGCTTCGTAGACCAGCTTCTTCAGTTCCCGCTGCACCGGCTGGCGCTGGGACGGAGTCTGTTCCATCAGGACGAAGAACATGTCGAGCTTGGGATCGACCACGAAGTAGCAGCCGCTGGCGCCGTCCCACTTCAGTTCGCCGAGCGAACCGGGTGGCGGCGGCTTGGCGTTGCCGGGATCGGTGCGGACCGCCAGGCCGTAGCCGTAGCCGAAACCGTCGCCGGGGAAGTAGAAGTAATCGCGCGCGACTCCGGAGGACGGGCCGATGTGATCGGTGGTCATGTCCTTGAAGGTCACTTCGCTGAGATAGCGCTTGCCGTCGAGCTCGCCCTTGTGGAGCAGCATGCGGACGAAGCGAATGACGTCGTGCGGCGTCGAGGTCAGGCCGCCGCCGCCGGATTCCCATTTCTTGACGATATCAGGCCGGCTCGGCCGCCCGACCCGGAAGTCGGCATCGTTCGGCATCGGCTGCGCCATCCGCGCTTTCTGCTGATCCTCGGGCAGATAGTAGCGGGTATCCTTCATGCCGAGCGGATCGAACAGCTTCTCCTTCTCGTACTCGTAGAACGATTTCCCCGAGGCTACCTCGATGACACGCCCGAGCACTTCGTAGGAGTTGCCGTAGTCCCACAGCGTGCCGGGCTGCTCCTGCAGCGGCACCTTGGCGATGCGCTCGGCGAATTCGGCATTGCTGGGATCGCCGTCGTAGATCTTGGCCGCGGCGATCGCCTTGCGCACCAGGCTGTCGCCGTAGAACCCATAGGTGATACCGGAGGTGTGCAGCAGCAGGTCGCTGATCTTGATCGGCCGCTTCACCGGCTCGAAATCGAGATACTTTTCCCCGCCCTCCTTGGTCTTCTCGACGCCGACCTTCACATCAGCGAAGGCGGGAATGTATTTCGACACCGGGTCATCGAGCTTGATCTTGCCGTCCTGCACCAGCGTCATCACCGCGACGGCGGTGAACGGCTTGGTCAGCGAGGCGAGGCGGAAGATGGTATCGTCAGTCATCGGCGCCTTGGTGGCGACGTCGCGAACGCCGAAATACTTTCTATACACCGGCTTGCCGCCGCGCTCGATATACACCACCGCGCCGGGGATCTTGCCCTCTTCGATGATCCTGTTGAAGAACGCGTCGATACGCCCGAGCTTTTCCTGAGAGAACTGCGCAGTCGGCGGCGGATCGAAACTACCCTCCGCAAAGGCCGGCGAGGCAATCAGCGCGGCGAGCGCTCCGGTTGTCAGCAGACGCGCGACGCGGCGCAAGATCATCAAGTCCTCCCTCGTTATCACGGGAGGATGGTAGCGGGCGCGGTCAACTAATCAAGAGCCGCCGACAGCGCAGCCCGGTGCAACGCCGCACTCGGTTCCAAAAAGCAGCAGAACACCACTTGGGTAACCATGGGCATGGTCGGCAGTTGTTTGATGCAAGTACGGACGGCAATCGGCGCGGCACGATCCGGCGGGAAACCATAGACGCCGGTCGAGATCGCCGGGAACGCGACGGACCCGAGGCTGTGTTCCTGACACAGTTCGAGCGCGCGGCGGTAACAGGAAGCCAGTGCAGCGTCCTCGCCGGAACCGCCGCCATGCCACAACGGCCCCACGGCATGTATCACATGCCGCGCCGGCAACCGATAACCTTTGGTGATCTTGGCATCGCCGGTGGCGCAGCCGTCGAGGGTGCGGCACTCGGCCAGAAGCTGTGGGCCCGCGGCGTGATGAATGGCGCCGTCTACCCCGCCGCCGCCCAGCAACGAGCAGTTGGCGGCGTTGACGATCGCGTCGACCGAGAGCGTCGTGATATCGGCGACGACGACCGCAAGGGTCGCCGCGCCGCTGGTGCGTACGAAAACGCTCAGGCCGCGACCTTGATGCCCTTGTCGGCGAACAGCTTCTGCAGCTCGCCGGCCTGGAACATCTCGCGTACGATGTCGCAGCCGCCGATGAACTCGCCCTTCACATAGAGCTGCGGAATCGTCGGCCAGTTCGAGAACTGCTTGATGCCGTCGCGCAACTCGGCGGATTCGAGAACGTTGTGGCCCTTATAGGGGACGCCGATGTGGTCGAGGATCTGCACCACCTGACCCGAGAAGCCGCACTGCGGAAACTGCGGCGTGCCCTTCATGAACAGCACGACGTCGTTGGCCTTCACTTCGTTGTCGATGAATTGCTCGATGCTCATGGCGGATCCTTTTGCGGCGCGGCCGGCTGACCACCAGCGGCCGGGTCGGTCTGTCATATATGTAGCGCGAAAATCATTCGCAGCCCAAGTAAAATGCCAGTCAGGCGTGCTGACGGTCTGATTTGCCTCAACATTCCGGCAGCGTCCGGATCGGCCCACGTCTCCGCAGTGTTGCGGAGGGACAGACAAGCGGGGTGCTCCCGCCTTCCATTCCGCCTCGAAACACCTATTTGGCGAGTCTCGGAACCGCTTCTCGGAAGCAGCGTTTTCTCCCAAATCGGAGTCGCTCGTGTCGAACTTTTCCTCCGCCGCTGTTTCTGTAGCCGTTTCCCCCGATTCCACCACGACGACCCGCGCCCTGGCCGACCGGCTGGCGGACGCCTATCGGGAGGTGCGTGACGAGACCGAACGGCGGGCGGCGCCGCTCAGCGCCGAGGATCAGGTGGTGCAGTCGATGCCGGACGCCAGCCCGGCGAAATGGCACCGGGCGCACACGACCTGGTTCTTCGAGCAGTTTCTGCTCGGACCGCACCAGCCGGGCTACCGGGTCTTCCATCCGGATTATGCGTTTCTTTTCAATTCTTACTACGTTTCGGCCGGACCGAGGCACACCCGTGCGGCGCGCGGGCTGCTGACGCGGCCGGGCGTCGAGGATGTCGCCGCCTATCGCCGCTATGTCGATGACGCGATGCTGGCGTTGTTCGCCGAATCCGATGAGGCAAAGTTGCGGCAGCTGGAGCCGCTGGTCGAGGTCGGCCTCAACCACGAGCAGCAGCACCAGGAGCTATTGCTCACCGACATCCTGCACGCCTTCGCCCAGAACCCCATACCACCCGCCTATGATCCGGCGTGGCGCCTGCCCGCCGCCGACCGCAGCGGCGACGCGCTGGTCGATCTGCCTGAGGGCATTCACCCCATCGGCCACGCCGCCGACAGCTTCCATTTCGACAACGAGAAGCCGGCGCACCGCGCGCTGGTCGGTCCGGTCACGCTGTCGCGCCACCTCGTCACCAATGCCGAGTGGCTCGCCTTTATGGCCGATAGCGGCTACCGCACGGCGACGCTGTGGCTGATGGACGGCTTCGCCTGCGCCGAGCGCGAGGGCTGGGAAGCACCGGGCCATTGGCGGCAGGTGGACGGAGAGTGGAAGATCATGACGCTCGGCGGCCTGCGGAGCATTGATCCCGACGCGCCGGTCTGCCACGTCAGTTACTACGAAGCCGACGCTTTCGCGCGCTGGAGCGGCAAGCATCTGCCGACCGAAATGGAATGGGAAGTCGCCGCGCGCGCCGGGCAACTTGCCGATGCGTTCGGCATTGTATGGCAATGGACCCGCAGCGCCTACGCGCCCTACCCCGGCTACAAGGCGATCGAAGGCGCGCTCGGCGAATACAACGGCAAGTTCATGGTCAATCAGCTGGTGCTGCGCGGCTCGTCCTGCGTCACGCCAGAGGGCCACAGCCGCCTGACCTATCGCAATTTCTTCTATCCGCACCACCGCTGGCAGTTCACCGGATTGCGGCTTGCCGACTACGACGTCTGACGTCCTGATAACAACGCGCCAACCGCGCATCCGGGAGACCGCCCATGAACATGCACGTCGACGTGCGCAATCGCGTGCATCAGCTCGATCCGCAGACCCAGAACTTCGCCACCGACGTGCTGGAAGGCCTGTCGCAGCCACGCAAAACGCTGCCGCCGAAATACTTCTACGACGATCTCGGCTCCGAACTGTTCGTCGAGATCACGAAGCTGCCGGAATATTACCCAACCCGCACCGAGCTCGGCATCCTGCGCGCCCGCGCAGGCGAGATTGCCGCGCTAATCCCGCCGAATGCGGCGCTGGTCGAATTCGGCGCCGGCGCCACGACCAAGATCCGTTTGCTGCTCGAGGCGCGTGACATCGCCGCCTACGTGCCGGTGGATATTTCGGGCGACTTCATTGCGGCGCAGGCCGAAGAGCTGTGCGCGGACTTTCCAGAACTGTCGGTGTATCCGGTCGCGGCGGATTTCACCGCCCCCTTCGTGCTGCCGGAGGCGGTGCGCGCGTTGCCGAAAGTCGGCTTCTTCCCCGGCTCGACCATCGGCAATTTCGAGCCGCACGAAGCCGCGCATCTGCTCGGCACCTTCCGCGAGATCCTCGGTCACGGCGCGCGGCTGATCGTCGGCGTCGATCTCGAGAAAGACGAAAGCCTGCTGGTGCCGGCCTATGACGACGCCGCCGGCGTCACCGCGCAGTTCAATCTCAATCTGCTGGCGCGCATCAACCGCGAGCTCGGCGGCGACTTCGACTTGCGCGCCTTTGCGCATCGGGCGATCTACAACCGGGCTCAGCACCGCATCGAGATGCACCTGGTCAGCCGCTGCGACCAGACCGTCCGCATCCTCGGCGAACGCGTCGCGTTCAAGGCGGGCGAGACCATCCACACCGAAAACAGCTACAAATACAGCCTCGATCGCTTCCGAGCGCTGGCCGAACAGGCCGGTTGGTCGCTGCAGCAGAGCTGGATGGATGAAGACCGGCTGTTCTCCGTGCATGCGCTGCAGGCGAACTGAGTAACAGCAAAATCCGGAAGGCTGGTTCGCTTCACAGCAAACTCCGTGCTCGCGTCGCCCTCACCCCACCCCTCTCCCGCCAGCGGGAGAGGGAGCGCGCTGCAGGCGCGGCGGCGGCTGTGGTGATCCAGCCTTGACCATCGCTATTACTTAACCATCGATACTCATCGACACCGCCAGCGCGCGTCCGCAGCCTCGCCACATCGGCAGCCGGCTCCCTCTCCCGCTTGCGGGAGAGGGTTGGGGTGAGGGAGCCCCGGGCAGTAAGCTCGTTATACGGACGCAGTCTCTGTCGACGCCACGACACGCGCCGCACTGCGGCCGCGCGCTTCATCGGCGCATTTAGCAACGTGGACTTCGCGGTTGATCACTTGCAGGTTGGGCAAGCCCCAATAGCCGAGCAGTTCGGGCCACGGCGCGTCGCGGTGCTCTTTCCAGACTTGAAACAGCGGCACCTGATGATCGACCTCGGACGTCTTGAGCAGTCGCCGGTTGGTCTCGCTGCAGCGTCGTCCCTGCAGCTTGCGCAGCAGCTTGGCCTGGGCGCTCGGCGCATTCCAGAACTGCCATGCAGTGACGCAGGCGCTGTGCCACGTCGCATTCTTGTTGGGGCCGGCGTCCCACAAATCGGCGTGCCAGCCGAACCGATACACCGGCTGGCCGCAAACACAGCAGAAGCCCGGGCCCTTGGCGTGCGCCTTTTCGCGATACGGCGCCGGCGGCGCGCGGAAGCTGGCGGGCAAGCCCGCGTCCGGGCCGCCACCAACCTGCCAGCGCCATCCTTGGGGTGCGCCGCTCCGCGCGGCGAGCGCCCGCGCGAGCCGGTCGGCCCGTAGCGGATGAGTGCGCCAATAGCCATCGATCGCGACCCGCAGCGTCGCAGGGGCCCAGGAACAGCTTCGCGCCCGCACCAGCACGGCTTGCGGAAATGCTGCGGGCAGCCGCTTGCCGAGGCGCGCGAGCGCCTGCGCATTCGCTTCGGCTTTTTCCTCCCGCCAGTTCGACACGCGCGCTCTCCTGTCCGTAACGACCGTGCCGGGCCGCCGTAAAGCTTCGGTTAAGGATGCACCGCCCTACTCGACCGGCGAGCGCGCCGCGGCGCCGAGCGAGACCGCTTCCCACAGCCCGACGCCGATCAACGTCAACGTCGTGGCGGCCGATAGCAACAGCGGCGACAGGAACGGGGCCAACGGAGTCAGCGCAATCAGCACGGCGATGCCCGCCATATGCGATGGCTGGAGATGGCCGCGCACCGCGCGCTTGAACAACAGCACGCCGACCAGAAACAGCAGCGGCCCGATCAGCGTCGTCAGGATGACTTCCACTCCGGCATGGCCGGAGGGATGCGCCAGCACCTGCTCGTCGCTGACCGCGGTGACGACGATGCCGGCGACGATCGGCAGATGCAGATAGGTGTAGGCGAGCCGCGCCAGCCGGCCGGGATCGCTGGATTGCGAGATCCGTTCGGCGCCGAGATGTACGCCGATGTGAAAGTAGATCCACCACATCGCCACCGCGCCGAACAGCGCCGACACGAAGGCCGCGAAGCTGATGCCGGTCCATTCGATGCCAGCGAAGGTCGCGCCTGTGACCACGATCGACTCGCCGAGCGCGATGATGATGAACAGCGCACAGCGCTCGGCCATGTGGCCGCCCTCGACGCTCCAGTCCTGCGTGGTCGAGGCGCCGATCCACGGCACGTAGAAGCCGGCGACCGGACCGGTGTACTCGATCGCCAGCGCCGCCAGCCACAGCGCGATCTGCGCCGTGCCGTCGAGCACGCCGCCGGCGATCCAGAACACGCCGCTGATCACCAGCCAGCTCAGGATGCGGAAGAAGTTGAGCCGCAGCGGGTCGGATGTCGGTGTCGTGAAGGTGGCGAAGGCGCTGCGGCCGACCTGCATGGCGACGAAAGCCAGCGCGAACGCCAGGCCACGGCTCTCGAAGGCGCGCGGGATCGAGGTCGAGAGCAGCAGCCCGGCGCACATCAGCGCGAACAGCATCAGCCGGACGCGGGTGAGTTCGGGATCGAGCCAGTTGGTGATCCAGGAGGTGTAGACCCACACCCACCAGATCGCCAGCATCAGGATCAGCGTCTGCAGTGCGCCGAGCGGAGTGAAATGCGCCAGCAGGAAATGCGAGACTTGTGTGACCGCGAACACAAACACCAGGTCGAAGAACAATTCGACATAGGTGACGCGGCTGTGCTCGTGCGGCTTGCGCACACGGAGCAGGTTGCGGGCGCCCTCGGCGGCCTTCACGACGCGGCGCCCGATCGAATCATCAGGCTTCGGGCACGCCCGTCTGCAGCGCGAGCGCGTGCAGCACGCCGCCCATCTGGCCGCGCAGCGACGCATAGACGATCTGATGCTGCTGCACCCGCGACTTGCCGCGGAACGATTCGGAGATCACCGTGGCGGCGTAGTGGTCGCCATCGCCGGCGAGGTCGCGAATCGTCACTTCCGCGTCGGGAATCGCGGCCTTGATCATGGCCTCGATGTCGCGGGCATCCATCGGCATTCGCAGTCCTCCGAAAAATTGATCGATTCGGGCTGGTCCGGCGGTCGGCCATCCCTTACCTGTGCGATACTATATTGCAGCGCGGCCCTTTCAAAGCCCGCCGAGGTCGCACATCTAGTTGAGGCTCGTGACGCACGGCGTCCCTGCCCAGCAAGATCTGCCCATCGCGAGGAAACCCATGAAGATCCCCGGCCCCGACCACCCGATCACGATCACGCCGAATCCGAAGCGGATCCGCGTCACCGTCGACGGGCTGGTGATCGCCGAAACCGATCATGCGCTGACCCTGAAGGAAGCGAGCTATCCGCCGGTGCACTACGTGCCGCGCGCCGACACCAACATGGCGCTGCTCGCCAAGACCGAGCGCACCACCCACTGCCCCTACAAGGGCGACGCCAGCTATTACAGCATCGCGGCCGGCGGCACGACGCTCGCCAACGCGATCTGGAGCTACGAAGAGCCGTTTCCGGCCATGACCGAGATCGCGGGCCTGCTCGCGTTCTATCCGGACAAGGTCAAAATCGAAGAATTGCAGGCGTAAAGCCGAAAGCTCGACGACGTTTCAATCTTGCCCGACCGGCATTTCGCGGACATTCTCGGGCCGCGGATGGACGGGAGACCGACCGTGACCACAACCTATCCGACTCGGGACGATGTCGCGCCGGCCGTATCCGCCGCCGTTCGTGTCCGTGACCTGTCGCTCGACCGCGCCCGCACCTTCCTGACCATTCTGGTGCTGATTCACCATTCGGTGATCCCCTACACGCATTTCGGCCATACCGATCCGGCGTCGTGGCTCGGCTTCGACTTCGTCGTGCTCGCCACCGACAGTTTCTTCATGGCGATGTTCTTCATGCTGTCGGGGCTGTTTTTGTGGCCGAGCCTCGACCACAGACCGAAGATCGGCACGCTGACGCGCGACCGGCTGATCCGCCTCGGCATCCCGTTCCTGATCGCGGCCTTCACGGTGATTCCGATCGCGTACTACGCGATCGCGCTGCGCGCCGATCCGTCGCTGAGCTTCGTCGATTTCTACCGCAACATGATCACGGTCGGCCCATGGCCGAGCGGGCCGCTGTGGTTTCTGTGGGTGCTGTTCATCTACACCTTCATCGGCGGCACGATGTACCGGATCTCGCGGCACACGCTCGATCCGCTGAACCGGCTCGCCTATGTCGGCTATCAGCGGCCGTTCCTCTACATCGTCGCGACCTTCGCGATCACCGCCGCGCTGTACGTGCCGGCGCGGATGTATTTCGGGCCGAACCAGTGGCTCGAATTCGGCCCGTTCTCGGTGCAGGAAAGCCGCATCCTGCTGTACGCGGCTTACTTCTTCATGGGTGCGGGCATCGGTGCCTGCCATCCCGAGCGCGGCGTGATCAGCGCCGGCGGCCGGCTGGCGAAGCAATGGTACGTCTGGGCCTTGCTGGCGGTGCTGCCCTATGCGGCGATGTGGGGCTTCATCGGCATCAAGCGCGGCATCCTCGACAATCCGCCCGATCTGCCGCTGTGGTACGAAGCCGGCTACGGCCTCGCCTTCGCGGCGTTCAGCGTCACCGTGATCTTCGCCATCCTGGCGTATTTCCTGCGCTTCCAGCGCGCCGGCTGGAGCATCCTCGACCCGCTGCAGCACGACGCCTACGGCATCTTCCTGGTGCACTACGCCTACATGCTGTGGCTGCAATACGCGCTGTACGACCTGCAATGGCCGGCGATCGCCAAGGCCAGCACGGTGTTCGTGCTGGGGCTGATGCTGAGCTGGGCGACGACGGCGGTGCTACGGAAGATACCCGGGTCGTATCGGGTGTTGTAGGGCGCAGCGGATCTGGGGCGGGCCAGTCGCCCCGCAAGCACACCCTCTCGTTCGTCATTCCGGGGCGCGCCTCTTGGCGCGAGCCCGGAATCCATAACCACCGCGGTTAGTTACTTGGGCTCAGCGACGCCCTGCCGTGCTTCCCCGCGACTCCAGGGGCTATGGATTCCGGGCCTGCGCGCAAGAGCGCGCATCCCGGAATGACGAACGTGAGGTTTGATGCCTGGCTGTCACTCCGCGTTTGCTGCGCGCGAGCGCCCGGAAAGTCGGGCGAGGCGAGCCCGCCTCATGCACTGAGCCGTCATCCTGAGGCGCGAGCGGAGCGAGCCTCGAAGGATGCGGACACGCGTGGGAGCGGCTGATCTTGCGGCCCATCCTTCGAGGCGCGCGCAAAGAGCGCGCGCACCTCAGGATGACGCCCAGTGTGTCGTACTGACCGCCGAGCGGACGCGATGTTTACGCCTTCCCCGCCATGTAGTCCGGCAGCCAATGCTCGTGCGCGTGGCGCAGGGCCTTGATATCCACCGTGCGCTCGCCTTCGATCTTCAGCGTGTGGCCGGCGGTGGTGCCGATCTGGACGCAGGGGACGCCGACGTTCTTCAGCTTCGACAGCGTGGTGAGCAGGTCTTCCTGCTTCACGGTGACGACGTAGCGGCCCTGGTCTTCGCCGAACCACCAGGCGTGCGACACGATCTCGGCCGGCGGCGCGTCGAGCGCGGCGCCGATATTGCCGCTGATCGCCATTTCGGCGAGCGCGACCAGCAGGCCGCCGTCCGAAACGTCATGCACTGCCGTCGCAGTGCCGGCCTTGATCATGCCGCGGACGACGTCGCCGTGGCGCTTCTCGCAGGCGAGATCGACCGGCGGCGGCGCGCCTTCTTCGCGGCCGCAGATGTCGCGCAAGTACACCGACTGGCCGAGCCAGCCCTTGGTTTCGCCGATCAGCAGGATCGCTTCGCCTTCGGCCTTGAACGCCAGCGTCGCCGATTTGGTGAAGTCATCGAGCACGCCGACGCCGCCGATCGACGGGGTCGGCAGGATGCCGCGGCCACTGGTCTCGTTGTAGAGCGAGACGTTGCCGGAGACGATCGGCGAGTCCAGCGCGATGCAGGCTTCGGAGATGCCACGCAGACAGCCGACCAGCTGGCCCATGATCTCGGGCCGCTCGGGATTTCCGAAGTTCAGGTTGTCGGTGATCGCCAGCGGCTTGCCGCCGACCGCGGTGATGTTGCGATAGGCCTCGGCCACCGCCTGCTTGCCGCCCTCGAACGGATCGGCTTCGCAATAGCGCGGCGTGACGTCGACGGTGAGCGCGAGGCCCTTGGGGCCGTCCTCGATCCGCACCACCGCTGCGTCGCCGCCGGGGCGCTGCAGCGTGTTGCCGCCGATGACGTGGTCGTATTGCTCCCACACCCAGCGCTTGCTGCACAGATCCGGCGTCGCCAGCAGCTTCTCCAGCGCCTCGGCGGCGCCCATCGGCGCGTTGATGTCCCGGGCGTGGATCACCGGCAGCTTCGGGCTTTCGACCCACGGACGATCGTAGAGCGGCGCCTCGTCGCCGAGTTCCTTGATCGGCAGATCGGCCTTCACCTGCCCGCCATGCTTGACCACGAAGCGCTTGGTCGGCGTGGTGTAGCCGACGATGGCGAAGTCGAGACCCCATTTGCGGAAGATGTCCTCGGCTTCCTTTTCCTTCTCCGGCTTCAGCACCATGAGCATGCGCTCCTGGCTTTCGGAGAGCATCATCTCGTAGGCGGTCATGCCGGTCTCGCGGGTCGGCACCGCGTCGAGATCGAGTTCGACGCCGAGGTCGCCCTTGGCGCCCATCTCGACTGCCGAGCAGGTCAGGCCGGCCGCGCCCATGTCCTGGATGGCGATGACGCAGTCCTTGGCCATGATCTCGAGGCAGGCCTCGAGCAGCAGCTTCTCGGCGAAGGGGTCGCCGACCTGCACGGTCGGGCGCTTCTCCTCGGAGCCCTCGTCGAACTCGGCCGACGCCATGGTGGCGCCGCCCATGCCGTCGCGGCCGGTCTTGGAGCCGAGATAGACGATCGGCATGCCGACGCCCGAGGCGGCAGCGAGGAAGATCTTGTCGGCATCGGCGAGACCGACCGCCATGGCGTTGACCAGGATGTTGCCGTCGTAGCGGGTGTGGAACCGGGTCTGGCCGCCGACCGTCGGCACGCCGAACGAATTGCCGTAGCCACCGACGCCGGCGACGACGCCGCCGACGAGATGGCGCGTCTTGGGATGCTTCGGATCGCCGAACGACAGCGCATTGAGGCAGGCGATCGGCCGCGCCCCCATGGTGAAAACGTCGCGCAGGATGCCGCCGACGCCGGTTGTGGCGCCCTGATACGGCTCGATGTAGCTCGGGTGGTTGTGGCTCTCCATCTTGAAGACCACGGCCTGATTGTCGCCGATGTCGATGACGCCGGCGTTCTCCCCCGGCCCCTGCAACACCCACGGCGCCTTGGTGGGCAGCCCCTTGAGATGGATGCGCGAGGATTTGTACGAGCAGTGCTCGTTCCACATCGCCGAGAAGATGCCGAGTTCGGTGAAGGTCGGCTCACGCCCGATCAGATCGAGAATGCGCTGATATTCGTCCGGCTTGAGGCCATGGCTGGCGATCAATTCCGGGGTGATCTTCGGCTCGGGAGCGGACATAGGGCAGCATTCCTCGGCACGCCGGAGGGGCCGGCGCGGACCGCTGTTATGTAGGAACATCAGCCCGGCGGGGAAAGGCTTTTTTGCACGGCTGGGGATGACGCGGGACGCCACCGGCAAGGCGCGTCCCTCTGCATTCTCAATGCGTTACGGCCTTTTACATGAGTCCGAGCCGTGTCCCGGGCGCGATGCAGCGCGCAGCGCTGCTTCGCAGACCCGGGATCCCGGTTCACAGGCCGAAAACCGGGGCCCCGGATCTGCAGCGCACCACGCCGCAAAGCGGCGCGCTGCGCAGCGTCCGGGGCACGCGGCTTCAGGCCGCCACCGCCGGCAGGCCCGCCAACGCCGTGGCGAGATCCGCCTCGTCGTAGTCCTGGTCGACAAGCTTGCCTTCGAAGTAGTTGATGTAGGCCTGCATGTCGAAATGGCCGTGGCCGGAGAGGTTGAACAGGATCGTTTCCGACTTGCCCTCGGCCTTGCAGCGCAGCGCCTCGTCGATCGCGCAGCGCACCGCGTGGGTCGATTCCGGCGCCGGCACGATGCCTTCGGTGCGAGCGAACTGCACGCCGGCCTCGAAGCAGCCGACCTGCTGATAGGCGCGGGCTTCGATCAGGCCGAGCTCGTAGGCATGCGACACCATCCCGCTCATGCCGTGATAGCGCAGGCCGCCGGCGTGGAAGCCCGGCGGCATGAAGGTCGAGCCCAGCGTGTGCATCTTCACCAGCGGCGTGAGATGCGCGGTGTCGCCGAAATCATACGCGTAGGTGCCGCGCGTCAGCGTCGGGCACGCCGCCGGCTCGACCGCGATGATGCGCCGCTTGCGGCCGCCGCGGAGCTGCAGGCCGAGGAACGGGAACGCAAGCCCCGCGAAGTTCGAGCCGCCGCCGGCGCAGCCGATGATGACGTCAGGATCGTCGCCCGCCATCTCGCACTGCTTGATGGCTTCCTGGCCGATGATGGTCTGGTGCAACATCACGTGATTGAGCACTGAGCCGAGCGCGTATTTGATATCCGGATTCTTGGCGGCGACTTCGACCGCCTCGGAGATCGCGATGCCGAGCGAGCCGGGGCTGTTCGGATTCTTCTCCAGAATGGCGCGGCCGGAGTCCGTCTCGGTCGAGGGCGACGCGATGCAGCGTGCTCCGTAGGTCTCCATCAGCGCGCGGCGATACGGCTTCTGATCGAACGAGACGCGGACCTGGAAGACCAGCACGTCGAGCCCGAACAGCGAGCCAGCGAACGCCAGCGACGAGCCCCACTGACCGGCGCCGGTTTCGGTCGACAGCTTCTTGATGCCGGCCTGCTTGTTGTACCAGGCCTGCGGCACCGCGGTGTTCGGCTTGTGCGAGCCGGCGGGCGAAACGCCTTCGTACTTGAAGTAGATCTTGGCCGGCGTGCCGAGCGCCTGCTCGAGGCGGCGCGCGCGGATCAGCGGCGCCGGGCGCCACATGCGGAAGACATCTCGCACCGGCTCGGGAATGTCGATGTAGCGCTCGGTCGCGACTTCCTGAAGGATCAGCTCCATCGGAAACAGCGGCTCCAGATCGCTCGGGCCGACCGGCTGATGCGTGCCCGGGTGCAGCACCGGCGGCATCGGCGTCGGGAAGTCGGCGTTGAGGTTGTACCAGGACTTCGGGATGTTCTCCTCGTCCAGCACGTACTTGATCTGGTCGCTCATTCTCTTTCTCCCTGAGGCGGCCGCGCGGCGGCCGGCAACCTATACTGGGGCAGGAGACGAGCCGTTTGCGCAGGGTCAATTCGCCGCGCCCGGCTGCGCGCGGCATTTGCATTGCAGCGCGGCATCGGATTTATGGAGCCAAGAATAGACCAAAGGATAAGGCCCTTGCAGCAGACCGGCGAGACCAACCGCTCCCACCGCCCCGACCTGACGATCGCCACCGAGGGCGAATTCGCCGGCTGGCGGACCTGGACGCGCGACACCTTCGAGTCCCACAACGGGCCGTTCTGGCACCGTATCGACGACGACGGCCGCGTCCGCTGCGCCTTCCGGGTGGAGAAGAAGCACCTCAACGGCATGAAGGCCGTGCACGGTGGCTGCTTCATGACCTTCGCCGACTACTGCCTATTCGCGATCGCGACGCGCGAGCTGGAAGGACCGGGCGTCACGGTGGCGTTCGGCGCCGAATTCCTCGATGCGGCATTCGAAGGCGAACTGATCGAAGCGACGGGAGAAGTCACCCGCGCCGGCAAGTCGCTGATCTTCGTCCGCGGCATGCTGAAGAGCGGCGACCGCCCACTGTTCACCTTCTCAGGCACGATCAAGCGCGTGAAGCGCAAGGTGCCGCCGACCGAGGTGGCGGATAGTCACTGAGTGGCGATCCAGTCGCCGATCGATCGCCACCCGTCGCATCGCGTTTGTCGCGAGCGACGCGGGGCGCGCAGTCTAACTACTTGGCGATCCGCTTTTCAGCGATGGTGATCCATTCCGCCTGCGCCTTGCGGGCGAATTTGGGCGCGCGCTTCATCTGGATCAGCAACTCCATGAAGAGCTCCTTGGCCTCCTGATGCCGGCCGAGGTCGTCGAGCAGCAGGCCGTAGCGAACGCGTGCTTCGGCACCCGGAAAATACTGCGAGACGGCGGCGAATTCCTCCAAAGCCTCGTCCGTTCGGCCGGCATCGGCCAGCGCGCGCGCATACAACAGATGTCCTTCGGGCGACTCGTAGTCCGGCGCGGCCTCGCGCATCGCGTCCAGCGTCGCCACCGCGTCCGCCGGCCGTTTCAAGCCGAACTCCGCCTTGGCCTTGCCGATCGCATAAGCGGGGTCGTCACCATGCGGCATCGTCATCAGTTGCGCGTAGTGCCGTTCGGCCTCCTCGAAACGGCCGAGCGCTAGGCATTCATTCGCCAGCGCCGCGCGGTTGGCGATGGTGTCGGTGGCGGCGAGCCGATCCGACAGATTCCGGTATTCTTTCTCGGGATCGAGCCGATTGATGACGCGGCGACCGGCACGCTGCGCCTGCGGGCCGCGGAGAATCTCAGGCAGCAGTTCGACCAGCACATAGGCCACCGCGCCGGCAACCGGGATCATCAGAATGATGAACGCCCACGGCTGCAGACGGCCGGTCCTCGAGGCGTGATAGACGAGCATGACGTCGAGCAGCACAACTAGAACAGCAAACGGCATTGCACCTCCAAACGGCCGGAACAGCCGATCGATCCGGTCGTGATCAAGGGGTTAGGATAGAATCATGATGCGCCCATGAACCGGGGGCGCGAGCGCGTCACCGCGTCGGCAAGCCGTCGAGAAACGCGTCGGCTTCTGCCGTGATGGCGGCCTTGCGGGCGTCGTCCCAGCCGGCGAGCGTACGGTAGGGCATCGCCATGCGCGGGTTCCCTTGCAGATGCCGCGCATTGCGGATCAGGAAGGCCCAATAGAGGAAGTTGAACGGGCATGCTTTCGGTCCGGATTTGACCTTTACTTCGTAGCGGCAACTTCCGCACAGGTTCGACATCCGGTCGATATAAGCGCCCGACGATGCATAGGGCTTCGACGCCAGCAAACCGCCGTCGGCAAATTGCGACATGCCCTGCACGTTCGGCAGTTCGACCCACTCGTAGGCGTCGGCATAGACGACGAGATACCACTCGGCGACCTGCTTGGGATCGATGCCGGCGAGCAGCGCGAAATTGCCGGTCACCATCAGCCGCTGGATGTGGTGAGAGTAAGCGTGCCGTCTGGTGTGGCCGATCGCCTCCGCCATGCAGTGCATGTCGGTTTCGCCGCTCCAGTACAGCCACGGCAGGTCGCGTTTGGCTTGCAGCGCGTTGGTCTGCGCGTAGTCCGGCATCTTCAACCAGTACACGCCGCGAACATATTCGCGCCAGCCGAGGATCTGGCGGATGAAGCCCTCGACCGCGTTGAGCGGTGCGCGCCTCTCGATGTATTCGCGCTCGGCCGCAACGCAGACTTCGCGCGGCGTCAGCAGCCCCGCGTTGAGATAGGGCGAGATCGCCGCGTGAAAGAGGAACGGCTCGCCGGCCGCCATCGCGTCCTGATAGGCGCCGAAATTCGGCAGCGCGTACTGCAGAAAATCCTCGAACGCCCGCAGCGCGTCAGCGCGCGTCACCGCCCATTCGAACGGCTCGAGGTCGCCGAAATGATCGCCGAAGCGTGCCGCAACCAGTTCGATCACCTCTCGGGTGATCGCGTCCGGCTTGACGCCGAAGCGCTGCGGCACGGCGACGGAGGCCGGCAGCCGCTTGCGGTTGTCGCTGTCGTAGTTCCACTGCCCGCCGGCGGGCTCGTCGCCTTTCATCAGCAGGTCAGTCTCGCGCCGCATCTCGCGATAGAAGAACTCCATGCGCAGCGCCTTGCGGTCCTTCGCCCACGCCGCGAACCGCGCCGTGCTGGCGAAGAAGCGATCGTCCTCGCGGATCTCGACAGGCACGCCGAGATGGAGCGCGCGAAACTCGGACAGCAGGCGCCACTCGCCCGGCGAGGTGATCACCACGGCCGACGCCTTGTGTCGCTTGATCGCGCGCTGCAGTTCGCCGGCGATCGAGCCGGTGTTGCCGCGCGCGTTCAGCTTGATGTAGTCGACGGTGAGGCCGTCGGCGCGCAGCTCCTCGGCGAAGTGGCGCATCGCCGACAGTACGAAGGCGATCTTCTGCTTGTGGTGCTTGACGTAGCTGGTCTCGTCGGCCACTTCGGCCATCAGCACGACATCGCCATCGGCGGTGTCGCGCAACGCCGCGACGTCGCGGGTCAGTTGATCGCCGAGCACCAGGCGCAGCGTCGTCATGCGCGGGCGACGCCCGCAGGTCGGGCGCTGCGATTGGCGCGGCGCAGCTCGCCCTTGCAGCGCTCCGAGCAGGTCTTGACCTCATCCCAGTCCCGCGCCCACTTCTTGCGCCACGCAAACGGCCGCCCGCAGGCTGCGCAGGTCTTTTGAGGCAGATCGGATTTGGTGCGCATTCGGGGCATGGGTCCGACGGGGTGTTGGCGTCGGAGGAAGTACGCGGCGAAGGCAAAAGGGTTGCACCCGCGCAAGGTGCGGCTGCTGAAAACCCGGGTCCTACGCGGCCGTCGCGTGCCGAACGCCCTCGCCCCGTCATTCCGGGGCGCGCGCAGCGCGAGCCCGGAATCCATAGCCCTGGACTCGCGGGTAGTCACAGGCGGGGAGACGCCAGCTTTCAACCGACGGCGCAGGGGTTATGGATTCCGGGTTCGCTCGCTACGCGAGCGCCCCGGAATGACGAACGAGAGGGTGGGGAGCGCGGGCTAAACCCGACGGCGGCGCTGAGGCCCCTTCGGCGCAGCGAGCGCATCGATCACACTCGCAGCACACTCCGGAGCATCGATTATTGCGAAGATGATGGATTGCCGGGTCGAGCCCGGCAATGACCAGGGATGTGACTCAGGCGCGCCACGAGCAATGCGACGCGGGCGCGCCCGCCGACTGCGGACTACGCCGCCTTCAGATGCGCGGCGAGGCCTTCGAACAACCCGCGCCCATCGGTCGAACCCATGATCGGTTCGACGTGATTCTCGGGATGCGGCATCATGCCGAGGACGTTGCCGCGTTCGTTGACGATGCCGGCGATCGACGCGGCGGCGCCGTTGATGTTGTGGCTCTCGCCGATCTCGCCTTCCGGCGAGCAGTAGCGATAAAGTACCCGGCCATCGCCTTCGAGCCGCTTCACGGTCTCTTCGTCGGCTTCGTAGTTGCCTTCGCCGTGTGCCACCGGGACCTTGATCACCTGCCCCGCCTTGTAGCCCCGGGTGAACGGGCTGTCGGCGCGCTCGACGCGCAGATGCACGTCGCGGCAGATGAACTTCAGCCGCGCATTGCGCATCAGCACGCCCGGCAGCAGGCCGGACTCGCACAGGATCTGGAAGCCGTTGCAGACGCCGAGCACCAGCCCGCCATCGCCGGCGAACTTGCGCACCGCGTCCATCACCGGCGCTCGCGCCGCGATCGCGCCGCAGCGCAGATAATCGCCATAGGAGAAGCCGCCCGGCACCACAACGAGGTCAGTGCCTTTCGGCAGCTCGGTGTCGGCGTGCCACACCATGGCGGCATCGGTGCCGGAAACGAGCTTCAGCGCCCGCGCCATGTCGCGTTCGCGATTGATACCGGGGAAGACGAGGACGGCGGATTTCATGCAAGTTCCGATTTCGCGTAGAGCGGGTCTGGGACGATCTCGTCCACTGCGATTAGTTAGGTCGACATCGTCGGCGCGTCATTCAGGTCGAGACGGCGCTCAATATGTTCGAACCGGCCATCGAAGCGACCGAGGATTGCGTACACGTTCTGGACGTCCTGTTGCATGGAAATCAAATAGCCACGCATGGCGTTCATTTCGGACTTCAGTTCGTCGACCTTATGGTCGACCTTGTCCAATCGCTGCTGAACCTGCTTCAGCACTTCAAAAATCAACTCATTGCTCACTTCAGCCATGACCTGATCCTCGGAACTTGAACTTAGCCCAGAACCTCGACGCGATAATTCTCGATGACGGTGTTCGCCAGCAGCTTATCGGCGGCGTCTTTCAGGGCGGCTTCGGCCTTGGCCTTGTCGGCATCGGCGGCGAGTTCGATATCGAACACCTTGCCCTGACGCACGCTGGCGATGCCGGCCACGCCGAGCGACTTCAGCGCGCCTTCGATCGCCTTGCCCTGGGGATCGAGGATCCCATTCTTCAACGTCACCGTCACACGTGCCTTCATGGTCCCCTCGTCGTGTCGGATACGGCCTCTGCCCTATCCGTCATTCCGGGCCGCGCGCCCTTTGCGCGCGAACCCGGAATCTCGATCGTCGTAACAACTTCTGGATTCCGGGCTCGCCGCTGCGCGGCGCTCCGGAATGACGGCGCGCGTAAACGCGCCTCAGCCCTTCACCAGTACCGGGCCGGAGCCGACCGGGCGCTCGTTTTCCATCAGGATGCCGAGGCGCTTGGCGACTTCGGTGTAGGCCTCCA